>JALOTJ010000164.1 GCA_025457965.1 Spirochaetota bacterium
GCGGGCTTCGGGATCCCCAGGGAGACCTTTCGGCTTGTGGGGGACTCCGCCCGGCCCCGTCTGATCACCAACAAGACTAAAATTGACCATACCGACCGCATGGAGACCTGGGCCCGCCGCCGCGTAAAGGAGCTTGAAAAAGAAGACCTGTGCGGATACGTCTTCAAGAGCGACTCCCCCTCAAGCGGCATGGAGCGGGTGAAGGTCTACGACGCCAACAATGTCCCGCGCAAGGCCGCCGCCGGCATCTTCGCCCGTATCTTCATGGAAAACTTTCCCCTCATGCCCGTGGAGGAGGAAGGGCGCCTTCACGATCCGCTGCTGCGCGAGAATTTTATCGAAAGGATCTTCACCTGCATGCGCTGGAAACAGGCCATGGCGGACGGAAGGAAGATATCCACGCTCGTGGAATTTCACACCCGAAACAAACTGCTTATACTCTGCCACAGCCCGAAACACCATACCGAGATGGGCAGGCTCGTTGCTGGGGCGAAGAAGCAACCCTTCGCCGAAGTGGAGAATCACTACGCCGAACTGCTCATGCTGGCCATGGCGGTGAAGGCGACGCCCGCCCGCCACGTCAACGTGCTACAGCACATCATGGGATATTTTAAGAAGCAGCTTTCCGCCGACGAGAAACAGGAGCTTGTCGAGGTGATCGGACACTACCGCGAGGGCCTGGTGCCGCTGGTCGTCCCGATGACGCTGTTACCCGATGACGCTGTTAAACCACTACATACGGAGGTTCGACGAGCCGTACCTGAAAACGCAGTCCTACCTCAACCCTCACCCGCTGGAGTTGAAACTGCGCAACCACGTATAGCCAGCGGTTCGGACCGTAGCCCGCCGGCGCCGACCGTCAGGGCATACCGTGAAGCACGACCTCCACGCCGATGTGGTCCGAAACAAACGCCCCGTCAACCGGCTCGTTGAAGATCAGCCTCGCCGATTTCACCGATTCCGTCCCGAAGTGTTCCGAGAGAAAGATGAAATCGATCCGCCGGGGACTCGTCCGGTCGAACTCGGCCTCGAGCACGTCGATGCCGCTCTTGGGGGTTTTGCCGTCGGCCTGGTACGGCGAGCCGTCGTACTTCGTGTTGGGATTGACGGTCGGGTCCCAGGTGTATCCCTTTTGCCCGGGGTTCTTTATCGCCCAGGGATCGATGAGGCCGAGCTCGGCGATCAGTTTCCGAAGCGCTTCGGACTTCAGCGTCGTGTTGAAATCACCCATCACGATGTACGGGTGGTCGTATTTCCGAACCGTTTCTTTAATAAAGGAGAGCAACGCGATGATGTCGCTTTCGGTCCAGCGGTGCCCCTCGTCGATCTCCTTCAGCAGGGCGGCCTTGTTTTCGTAGGACAACTCGCCCCTGGCGATCATTCCGTCGATCTTCCCTCGCGTGGTCTCGTCGGGAATGAGGCCAAAGTGCGTGTGGACATTGAACACGATCAGCGGCCTGTCCGCGATCCGTACCCTCGCCGCGACGGCGTAGCGCACCTCCTCCAGATGCGCCGAGAACCACTCGCGCTGGACGCCTCCGCCGCTCAGCCGTTTCGACGCCAGCAGTTCCAGTTTACTTCCCTTTCTCGCGAACACGGCCAGCCCCTCGCTGAAGTTAACCGGAAAGCCCAGACCGAATAGCTTAATGCCGGAGTTGCCAACCTTCCAGACGGCGTCGCGGTCAATATCCCGCGCGAGTCTCTTCGAGTAGGAGCGCACCTTGTTCGCCTCCTGAATGCCGATGATGTCGGGATCCATCTCTTTCAATCCCGCGACCAGCAGCTTGAACCTTTTTTCGCGCACTGCGGCCGGTTCGTATTCGCCCATCTTCAATGTGCCCTTGCCGTCGATCCCGTGCCAGACGTTGTAATCGACGATTTTGATCTCTCCCGGGGAGGTCGGTGCCGCGATCAGTATGACCGCTATCAGTGCGGTGAGGCATGAGATGATTCGTTTCATGGTGGCGCTCCTGTGGTGTGCGTTATTCCGGCGCGGGTTCGGTATTTTTCGGTTAGTACTTCGTATCAGGGTCCGGCCAGTTTGTCCAGTCGTTTTGGGATGAGGCGGGACGCGCTATGGGCGCGGCATCGACCTTTTTGTTTACGGTGAATACCGGGTTAGGGGGACCGCCCTGTCCCGGCGAAGGCGACGATCAGGGCCGCCGCCCGGGGGTAATCGCGTGTTTCGGCGTCACTTTTTCCAGCGCGGAGGAAAAATCTTTTTATAATCCTTTATTTCTTCCTCGCCCGGACAGGCTATGATATGTATTACGTTATCCTCTCCGGTCGTGGTCGTCCTCTGTTCGGTGCTGTTGTGAAATTTGCAGAGCACGAACCCGTCCCTGTAGAGGATATGGCTTTCACACTGTTTGCATTTTTCGAGCGTCACCTGATTCGCGCCTCCGTGGTTTCCCGCCTGGCACATCTTTATTATGTCATATTATACCCCGATAGATTAATAAATCCATCACTATTTGACGCCGGATTTTCAATTATCACCGGATCCGTTATTTCACGCATTGCGGAAAAACGTATATTAAAATACGCACCGGACGGTAGTCCACTCGAAAAATACTATTGAAAATTCACCACTCCCCCCCATGATAGGACCGATGAGACCCGGGAACCTCCGCCGAACGGCAATATTCGCACCGATACTGCTTGTACTGCTCGCCCACACGGGCTGCCTGCGCCAGTACGACGAACCGGCCCTGATCGCGTTCAGCCGCAATCTCGGCCCCCCCTACCAGGAGGAGATATTCGTGATGGACGCCGACGGCAGCAGCGAGCGCCGGCTGACGGTATCGCCCGAGAGGATGTACCGTCCCTCATGGTCGCCCGACGGAAGTAAAATAGCATACTACGAGGATACCCTTCCCACGGGGAACGTATTCACCATGGACGCCGATGGAGGCAGCAAGCGGTATTTGTGTGAGGGCTCATCCCCCACATGGTCTCCGGACGGCAGACGGCTCGTTCTTTCCAGAAGCGGAGATCTTATCGTTATCAACGCCGGAAATGGAGGCGGTGAATTCGTGCTAACGGCCGGCATGGGCGATACGCACCCTTCCTGGTCGCCGGACGGAAAACGAATCGCCTTTCTGCGCGAAATCGCACCCCAGTGGCACATCTGTACCGTCAACTCGAGCGACGGCGGCATGCTGTTCATCGTTAAAAGTGATCCGGGAATTCCCGACGATTCGTCCCCCTCCTGGTCGCCGGACGGCACGAAAATCCTCTACACAATAGGCCCCGACATCGGATTGATACATGCCGACGGAACGAACGATCAGATAATCATCGCCGGCGCCTACGCCCCTTCCTGGTCGCCCGATGGCACCGGTATTTACTACACCCGTGCCGGGGACCTGTGCAGGGCCGACGCCGACGGATCGAATGAGCGGCAGTTGACCGCCACGAGTGTCGACTACTTTCCCTGTTATCAGGGAAAGCCGCGGTAGGCCATGGGCCTGCCGGAGCATGGAACACGGAGAGAGACACGTATGAACCGAATATTGATCGCGCTATCGGCGTTCCTGCTCCTGGCGGCGCCGCTTCATGCCCGCATGTTCGTGGACCTTTATGGCGGCGCGAATGACGCCGGGGACGCCGGCATCCTGTTGGGGGGAGGCATAAGCGCAGGATGGGACCTGAGCCACGGCCTCGCATTTCTTGTGCGACCAGAGTATTACGGCGCCACCGAAGACGGCGGCAAACCGGCCGAAACCGTCCGGGCGCTGGGCATGCTCACCGCCGGGCTGCAGTACGCCCGTCAGCTCGGCGAGAGACCCCTCTTCTGGACCGCCTCCGCGGGCATGGGAGGGGCCTGCTTCTACGAGCAGGGACCGAA
>JALOTJ010000099.1 GCA_025457965.1 Spirochaetota bacterium
ATGATGTTCGGTTAGATCGCCAGCAGCGGCTTTATCCCCATGGGGCCGAGCACCTCGCGGTAGGCCCGGTACACGCTTTTGTTTCCGTCGTCGATGCATACGAGCACGTTGCGCGTCCCCGACACGGCCCCCCGCTCCATGGCGGCGAGCGTTACGAAGCGGTAGCCCTGGCCCTTCAATTGTTCGATGTGGTTTCGGAGTTCATCCACGCTAAAATCGGTGGAAACGCGCTCCTTGCCAAGAAAGGTATGATAGATGATGACATGAACCGAGGCCTCATGGAGCGGCGCCGCGCCGAGGAGCGATACCGAAAAAGCAATCAAGGGAAGCAATAGAAGCCGCCGTGAATTGGTACATTTGCCGTTCATTCCGCCAGTCTCCGCAGGTGATGTTAGCCTTCGTCATCTATGCGACGGTGTCGCCGGTTTCGCAACATATATTCGGGTTCGATCGAAAAAAACACATGCGCACATGATAAAAGATTGCAATCCCTCATTCCGCGGAACTGGCGGCCGGTCATATTTCCCTGTTGTCCTCCTCCGGTGTGTACAAAAGCGGAACCGACGGCATCTTGCAGAATCTTAATTTGTCTTGATCTGACGCCAATGATGCCTATACTGTCATAAAAATCATCGGAGCACTCCCGTGAAAAAACGTCTCTTCGTCATCGACGGCCATGCGCTCTGCTACAGGGCCTATTTCGCCTTTATCAAGAACCCGCTCATCAACTCGAAGGGGCAGAATACCTCGGCAATCTTCGGGTTCGCTCGCATGCTCTTTAAACTGGTCGCCGACCAGAAACCCGATTACCTGGTGGTGGCCTTCGATCCGCCGAAAAAGTCGTTTCGCTTCGCGCTCTACCCCGAATACAAGGCCAACAGGGAAAAGATGCCCGACGACCTGCGCTCGCAGATCGAGGAGATAAAGCTGATGGTCGGAACCCTCGGCATTCGAAGAATCGAGGAGGCCGACTACGAGGCCGACGACGTGCTGGGCACGATCGCCCGCGCGCACGCCTCGAACAGTCTCGAGGTGGTGCTCGTTACCGGCGACAAGGACGCCTATCAGCTCGTCGACGACAATACCTCCATTTACGCCAACAAAAAGGGCATAACGGAATTTGAAAGCTATGACGCGGCGGCAGTGCGCGGGAAGCTCGGCATCGACCCGGCGCAGGTAATCGACTACATGGCGCTGGTCGGCGACACGTCGGACAATATTCCCGGCGTACGCGGCGTCGGCGAAAAGACCGCGCTGAAGCTCATCCAGGAGTACGGGAGCCTGGACAGGATTTACTCGAACCTGGACCACATAAAGGGCAAGCTGTCCGAGACGCTCGAGGCGAACCGGGACATGGCCTACCTCAGCCGCGACCTGGTCACCATCCGCACCGACCTGTCCATCGCCTTCGATATAGATGAAGCGCGGACCCCCGACTTCCACAGCGAAACGGCGAGCGAATACTTCCGGTCGCACGAAATGGACTCAATCGCCCGCGAGCTCACTCCCGGCGGCGACGGGCGGGATGCCGTGGCTGACGCGCAACCGGATACCCGGGCGGACCGGGACTACCGCATAGTTCGAAGTCCGGCGGAGCTCGGGGAGGCGATCGCTCAGATACGAAGCGCGGGCGTGGTGTCGGTCGACACGGAGACCACCTCGGTGAACCCGGTCGAGGCCGGGCTTGTCGGCATTTCACTTTCCGTGCGCGAGAACGCGGGATGGTACATCCCGGTACAGAACCTGTCTCTCTTCAGCGAGGAGTGCATCGAACGCTCCGCGGCCCTTGCGCTGCTTAAGCCCGTTCTCGAAGACCCGTCAATACGCAAGGTCGGCCAGAACATAAAATATGACATCATCATCTTCCACAACGCCGGCATCGACATCAAGGGCGTGTTCTTCGACACAATGATTGCCTCGTACCTGCTCGACCCGTCCGAGCGGCGCCATAACATGGACGACATGGCGATGAAGTTCCTCAACTATAAAACCACGACCTTCAAGGAACTGGTAAGCAAGGGGAAGGACACGCTCTCGATCACCGAGGTGCCGCTTCGGGAGCTCGCCGACTACGCGGTCGAGGACGCCGACATCACGCTGCGGCTGTACCACATCCTCTCTCCCAGGCTCGCCGAGGAAGGCCTCGAGCGGCTCTTCCACGACGTCGAGATGCCGCTTGCCTGTGTGCTCGCGCGCATGGAGCTTTACGGCGTGAAGATCGACCTCAAGCACTTCAAGGCGCTTTCGAAGGAAAACCAGCGCCTGCTCGAGGAGACCGAGGAGAGGATCTACAGGGCGGCCGGGACGCGCTTCAACATCAACTCCACGCGCGAGCTTGCAGGCGTTCTCTTCGATAAGCTGGGGCTCAAACCCGTCAAGAAGACCAAAACGGGCTTTTCGACCGACATACAGGTGCTGGAGACGCTCAAGGGCGCGCACCCGGTCATCGACGACCTCATCTCCTATCGTACCTTCGCAAAACTCAAGAGTACCTACATCGACAGCCTGCCCGAGCTCGTGCTTCCCGCCACGGGAAGGATCCACACCTCGTTCAACCAGACCGTTGTCGCCACGGGAAGGCTTTCATCATCCGATCCCAATCTGCAGAACATCCCGGTGCGCGATGAATTCGGGAAAAAGATCAGGCGCGGCTTCGTGCCCGACAGCGGGATGACACTCCTCTCGGCCGACTATTCGCAGATCGAGCTGCGGCTTGCCGCGCACCTCTCGGGCGATGAGCAGATGACCGAGGCCTTTAAAAAGGGGATCGACATTCACTCGCTTACGGCCTCGTCGGTCTTCGGAGTGGGCATGGACGACATAACGCCCGACATGCGCAGGCAGGCGAAGGTCATAAACTTCGCCACCATCTACGGCGTTTCGCCCTATGGCCTCTCGCAGCAGGCCGATATCTCGGTGCGCGAGGCGGCCGAGTTCATCAACCGCTATTTCGCCACCTACCCGGGCTTCAGGCGGTACATCGACGAAACGATCGCCTTCGCGCGCGAAAAGGGCTACGTGCGGACGATCCTGGGCAGAAGGCGGCCCATTCCGGACATCGATTCGTCGACGCAGTTCAGGCGCGAAGGCGCGGAGCGCATCGCGATCAACACGCCCATACAGGGAACGGCCGCCGACCTGGTCAAGATTGCGATGATCGACATCCAGCGCGAGATCGACGAAAAGAACTACGGGGGCAGAATGATCCTCCAGGTGCACGATGAGCTGGTCTTCGAGGTCCCGGTGGACGAGAAGGAGCGCTTCGGCGCGATGGTCCGCGAGAAAATGGAAAATGCGCTCGAACTGTCCGTGCCCATCGTCGTGGACATGGGATGGGGCGCCGACTGGGGCGAGGCTCACTGAGCGCGCCCGCGGTGGATGGATCAGGGAAAAGAACCGGTAGCATCATGCAGGACATCAATCTGAACCGAGGAGCGGACCAATGAAAAAAGTTCTCACGGTCTTCATTTCACTTGTAGTATTTGCCACAACGACCTACGCGGCCAATACCATGGTTACTATGAAAACCTCAGTGGGCGAGGTAAGCATCGAGCTTTTCGACGACCGTTCGCCGGTGACGGTGAAGAATTTCCTTCGTTATGTCGACGAGGGCTTTTACAACGGCACGATTTTCCACCGGGTCATCGGCAACTTCATGATACAGGGCGGCGGCATGGTGTCCGGCCTTCAGCAAAAGAGAACCAATCCGCCGATAGCAAACGAGGCGGGAAACCGCATTCCCAACGCACGGGGCACCCTCGCCATGGCCCGTACCATGGACCCGCACAGCGCCACGGCCCAGTTCTTCATCAACGTGGTCGATAATCCCTTTCTCAATTTTCGGGAAGAGAGCGACCGGGGCTACGGCTACTGCGTCTTCGGGCGGGTGGTTTCGGGCATGGACGTGGTGGATAAAATCAGGGCGGTCAGGACCACGACGGTCGGTCCCTACGGCGACGTGCCGGTTAAAGACGTGGTGATCCTCTCGATCAAACGGAAGTGATCTTCCAATTGCCGTCGGGCGCTCCGCTATGACGAGCGGATATTCTCAATAGTGAAGTCCCTCATCCACCGAAGGGCCGATAGCGGCAGGCCGTGCCCCATCTGGATGTCGGCATCGCCTGTCTCGATGATGAGCGCGTTGACCCGGTGCACGGTCCCCGTATCCACCCGCACATCTTTGATCTGTCCGGCATAGAGACTTTTTCCGGAGGTATGGCCGAACGGCGTCTTGCGCGAGAGTATCACCTTGTCCGCGCCGAAACGCAGGCTCTGCATGGTGAAGAGGTCCATCATCGTATAGAGGTTCAGCCATGCCCACAGGAGCGCGCCGAACCCGCCGACGAACAGGAAATTGATCGAAGGGTCATCCTGTGAAAAAAAACCGATCCACACCAGGAGCGCCGCCAGCGCCATCAGCACGACCAGCCCGGGGCGTAGAGTTCTTTTCGCGGTGACCAGCAGTTCCTCGACTCCGGGTGAACTCACAAGGGCTATTCCCGCGGGGGGGGCGGAGAGGGCGCCCGAAGGGAGCGCGTCCTCCGGGGGGACGTCCCGAAGCGGCGAGGACGCATCCGCGCTCGCCCGGCTGGTCACACCGTCGGCGGTCTCCCTCAATGCGGAAAGGCCGAACCGGCGGCTGTAGTCTTCCCAGCGCTCCCGCACATAGGCTTCGGGCACGAGGTTCATCATGTAAACCGCCAGCTCTATGCGGCGGTCACCGCGGTCGTGGAGGAGCTCGATGATGTTGTAATACTGGTCTCCCCGCATCTGCTTTCTGAGGAGTATACCACGGTACGCGGCGCGCGGTTCCGTCCACGTTACACTTTTAAAGAGCGATGTGAAGAAATACCGCACCTCATCGTACCCGATGTCGACCGCGGTCTTTCGTATCCCGAGGTTCATTCCATACAGGAGCACAACAATGCCGATTACCGGAAAGGGTATCGCCACGTAGAGCATGCGCGGGTCGTACTGGCCGGTTCGAAGCGCCCAGGCGAGCGCCACCAGCGGGAAACCGGTGAAGATAATCGAAAAGACTATTAAAAAAGCCGCCGCCTTTTTGGATTCACGGCGCTCGATTGTGGCCGGTATGCTTTTTATATCGGCCTCGAATTCCTTCGCGAAGTTGAGAATGATTTTCTTCATGGAACCGGCCCGGCCTATCCGCGCCGCTTCGCCATCCAGTTCCCGGCCATGTCCAGGTGGGTCGCGATGAAGGCCGATGCGTAGAGAGTAATGACGATGCCGAGCACGATC
Organism: Spirochaetota bacterium; assembly: GCA_025457965.1. GTDB lineage: Bacteria > Spirochaetota > UBA4802 > UBA4802 > UBA5368 > MVZN01. Next base: position 5,260 of record JALOTJ010000099.1, read on the forward strand.
GAGAGCGGCACCTCGAAGTTGCCGCCGAACGAGCTTTGGAGCCATGCGAGCGAATCGCTGAACGAGACGAGCACGATGCCGCCGAGTATCGCCAGGCCACCGCCGACCCAGTTGTACATAGGAACGTCGCGGCGGTAGGATTCCAGCCGCTCTATCTCGACCATCACCGCGTCGGCCACGTCGATGTCCGAAACGGGAAGCGGTGCGTTCCTGAGATCCGCCAGCGCAATACGGAGCCTTTCGGCCTCGGCGCGACAGCGCGCGCACCGGCGAAGGTGCAGGCGCAGGATTACCGGGTACCCGGCGCTGTCGTCATGTTCAATGATCCGCCGCATCGCGTCGTCACATTTCATGGTACTCCTCCGCCGCCGAACCCTTCAGCGCGTCGCGCAGCATCTGCTTCGCCCTGAAGACATGCGACTTGATGGTATTCACCGGGAAACCGGTGATATCGCGTATCTCTACGTATGAGAGCCCCAGAAAAAAGAAAAAATCAACGCAAATCCGGTACTTCTCCGGAAGCGCCGCCAGCGCCTTCGCCAGCGTGCCCGTCACCTCGGCCCTCTGCGACAGGGCCTCCGGGCCCGGATACATGCTTTCGATATGCTCCCCCTCGATCCCCACCGCCTCGCGCGCGGCCTTCTTCCCGCTGATCGCATGGTTGTAGGCGATTCGAAGCAGCCACGAGCCGAACCTCGACTCGCCGCGGAAGCTACCGAGCGCAGTGTAGGCCTTCACAAACACCTCCTGCGTGAAGTCGCGCGCGTCTTCCTCGTTGCGGAAAAAGCGCATGCCCGTCAGGTGGACCCGCCGCTGATGCCGCCGTACGATCTCCCGGAAAAGTCCCGTTTCGCCGCGCAGTACCAGGACGACGATCCGCTCATCGGTGAGTGCCTCAGGCCCGTTCCCGCTCATCCGACTGTACATTCCTGCTTACGATGAAAAAGGCGAGGAGGCTCGCGCCGATCCCGAGCGGGATGAGTCCGGAGAGCACGCTGTAAGCAAGCCCCTCCTTGAGCAGGAAAAAGAGCGTGAGGCTCGCGCCGATGCCGATGAGCACGAGTCCCAGGAGCAGGCTGAAAAGCTTGAGATCAAAATACCGCCGTGCGTACAATCCCTTCTCGATCATGAGCATGCGCTGTTTATGACTCCACAGAAGATAGAAAAATATGACGACGCTACCCATAACGATACCTACTATCGGAATGATCGAGACGATGATGTTGACCGCCGCCGATGGTACGTTCTGCATGCCTGCCCCCTCAAGTATCCGCCGTTACGACGCCCCCGGCGTCTCATCCGTCACTCACAGCCTGTAACGGAAAACTGGTCCTGTCAAAACAATTCTTATCGCCCGTCCGCACGGCTCGCCGGGGCACGGGGGCGGCATCCGCCCTTCCCTCGTAGCGTGCGAGCATCCTGTCCGCATACGTGCGCGCGCCCGCGGCGAGGCTCTCCATAGTCATGGATCATGAAACAGACATCCGTACCGACGGGGATTGCCGTTAAAAGGTTGCGAAAAAACGGCGGTATGCCAGTCTTATCATCCGCGATGCGACAAATAGAATTCATAGTATCGGGAAACAGCGGAAAAGAGCGCGCTGACAGTCTTAAACTTCTTTATGAACGGTGGCGCGAAAATCCCCTTCCGCAACTCGAAGACAATACCGGGAAGAAGCCCCGGATTCGCGTCATCATCACCGGCCCCAGGCGTGAATCCAGCATCGAGCATGCCGTGAGGTATGCGCTGAGAGAGCTGGAAGATGGAATCGGCGAGGCCGGGGGCACCATCTGGGACGGCACCCACGTGCAGATAACAATGGATGAAGCTTGAGGTACACGACGGCATTGCGAACGCGGCGCGTCTATTCATCGCGTGCACTTATATCTCACGCCCTGCTCCATCGCACCGCGCAGCGGACCAGTTCGTCGGCATCGTCCTGCGAATCGCAGCGCGTCGTGATGAAAAGCCCCTTCGAGGAAACGCGGGAGAGGATCTTTTCGACCTCCTCCGGCTTTACGTCCATGAGGACCAGGCACTTACCCTTTTTCTGGATCTTCTCGTAGAGAGGAAACCAGGCATCATGGGCAAGGGACGATTCGGGTATTCCCGTGTCGCCCGGTACCCACTGGATACCATCGATACGCTCGACACCCAGAATTGAATCGACGAACTTGAGCGCGCCCGGGCCGTCGAGGTGATAGATGGCCCTGTCGAGCCGGGCGGCCTCCCTCTCGAGCGACGGCCTGACGTAGTCGTCGAACAGGCGCGGGGAAAGGTTCGCGCAGAAATCGCACTGAAGCGGGTACCAGCGCCCCTCGAGGTAGAGCGGTATCCAGGCTGACATTCCGCCTGTCTGTTTCGACATAAGCGCGTACAGCTCGTCGAAACACCGGAACCACACCCCGTCGATCTCCTCAACGAGCCGCTCCACCTCCTGCGGGCAGTCGACCAGGTCGAAGATCAGCTCCTGCGCCCCGCGGAGGGAGACCGCGATGTCGAACGCGCCGCCCAGGTCGGTCATGCCGACGAGGTGCCGCCCCGGCGCGCGCTCGGCGTAGTACGCCGTCATGCGCAATGCCGCCCGCCACAACTCGTGGTCTTCGACGAGCCGGAGCGGCTTCCGGCCCTCCCATTTTCGTATGACCGGCTCGCGGCCGAACCAGACCGTATCCGGGCGAAGCGTGTAATCGGCGCCGACACAGGCCGCAACGACCCCCGGGCCCATATATGCCGAGGTTATGGGGAGCGCCTCGCCGCCGTGGTAGCCAAGGCTGAACACGAAATTGTATGCGCCGTAGGCGATTTCCGGGTCCGTCCACTGGCCGAAGAGGTCATTCGCGGCACGCAGTTCTGCATTCGTCGCCAGAGGAACCTTCCTCGGCGCCGTAACCGAAATGCAGCAGCGGTCCAGCATGTCGCGCGCCCAGAAGGCCTCGAAGCGTTTCCGGGCAATCTCCCAGTCGTCCTTATAGAACATGCCGCACCTCGCCGGTCAGAGTTTCGTCACGCGCTCCCCGCAGCGCCACGCGATTGAATAAACGGATCCGATCCAAAACGTCTTGCACCGATCGTTCCCGTCGCCTTGAGGCGTTCAGTTCGGCTTCGCGGGCGCGTCCCCGGAAGCCATCTCCCGTGCGCGCACGGCCAGAAGTCCGCGCAGAGTTTCCCGGTCCCGTGTGATATGGCGCGCAACCATCAAAAGCAGGAGCCCGCACGGCACCCACCACGAAACGGCGAAGTTCATCATGAACAGGTATCCCATCGGCGCGAGCAGCCCGCCGATGGCGGGCCCCAGGCCCTGTCCTATGTTGTTGGTGATGTTGAATACCGAAAACACCGTGCCGCGGTGCTCCGGCCTGTTGACGTTCATTATCATCGCGGGGACGTTGGCCGCCGCCACAGAGACCAGCGCCCCGGTGACGAAGCCGAGCGCCAGATACGCCGGAACGTTTTCGATGGCCAGGTTAACAAGGAGGAGCGCCGGCACGATCCCGGCGAGCACCCCGATACCGCACAGAAGCGGCATGTATGACGGCCGTTTCTTGTACAGCCACTCACCGACGTACGCGAACGCGAGCCCTCCCGCCACCGAGCCTATGCCGACGACGAGGAAGATGGTGGTGGCCGTTTCCTTCGACACGTGCCGGTGTTCCTGGAAGAAGGTGATGATCCAGTAGGTGAGAATGCCCCAGGGAACGGTGCCCGGCAGGCCCTGCAGGAAGGTGTAGATGTTGGTTTTATTAAGCAGTATCACCCTGAAGTCGCGCGGATGGATGGTCTGGCGGTAGATGATACCCCGCCGTATGAGGTCCTCCAGCGCGTCCTCGGTCCTGCCGCGCTCGGGCTCCCTGGCATACAGGGCGAAGAAGATCGCGATCGGCACGTTCGGCGCGCCAACCAGAATGAAGGGAAGCCTCCAGCCGTAGATGTTGGTCAGGTAGCCGGCGACCATCACGCCCAGGATTCCCCCGACGGACCATGCGACGGTCATCCAGGCCGAGGCGGTGGCACGGTGCTCCTCCTTGAAATAATCGGCCAGGATGGAATATGAAAGCGGAAATATGCCGCCCAGCCCCAGGCCGGTGAGTATGCGAAGCGCCGTGAACGAGCCGATGTCCTGCGTGAAGAAGGGAATCCCCGTCAGTATGCAGGGGACCTCGCCCAGCAGGACGACGAATACCAGAAGGGCCTTTCGCGAGATCTTGTCGGTGAGATAGCCGAAAACGATGCTGACGAAAGCCCCGACGAGCGTGAAGGCGGAACCGATGAGGCCGAGCGTCGTCTCGCTCGCGCCGTATTCCCTGGAAAGCTCCGGGAGGATCGCCGACATGATCATCTGGTCGGCGAAAAGAAGCATGCTCATTACGAAGAGGAGGGCGAGGGTGAACCTGTCCCTGAACGACATGGATGGCGCAGTCATTGTTCACCGCCTTCTTGCCGCATTTAATGCCGGAGGACGGGCCGCGAGCAGGCCCGCATTCCGTTATTGGAAGAAAATAGACCGGTCTTTTCCGTTTGTCAAGCTCTTGCCCCATGGGGATGCCGCGGGGCGCGGAAAAAGCGAAGGCGACGATTCCAATCGCCGCCTTCGCGTGTACTCCCGGAGGACGGGCGCGGTGAATAAGCCGCCCCCGTTGTGCGCAATTATTTCGCTTCGATCCACTTCATCATCTTGCGAAGCTCATAGCCGACCTTCTCTATCTGGTGGTTGCGCTGCGTTTCCTTGATCTTGTTAAAGAAGGGCCTGCCATCCTCGTTCTCCTTTATCCAGCGGCGCGCGAATGAACCGTCCTGCACCTCCGCGAGTATCTTCTTCATCTCGGCGCGGGTGGCGTCGTTAACGATGCGCGGGCCGCTCACGTAATCGCCGAACTCGGCGGTGTCGGACACCGAATACCGCATATAGTTGATGCCGCCCTGGTAGAAGAGGTCCACGATGAGCTTGAGCTCGTGCAGGCACTCGAAATAGGCGATCTCCGGCTGATAGCCCGCCGCGACGAGCGTGTCAAATCCGGCCTTGACCAGCTCCGAGGCGCCGCCGCACAACACCGCCTGCTCGCCGAAGAGGTCGGTTTCCGTCTCTTCCTTAAAAGTCGTCTCGAGCACGCCCGCCCTCGCGGCGCCGATGCCCTTGGCGTAGGCGAGCGCCGTGGCCTTCGCCGTGCCCGAGGCGTCATTGTGAGTGGCGATGAGCGAAGGCACGCCGCCGCCCTTTACGTATTCACTGCGCACCAGGTGCCCGGGGCCCTTCGGCGCCACCATGATGACGTCCACGTCTTTCGGCGGCACGATCTGCCCGAAGTGGATATTGAAGCCGTGCGAGAAGACCAGCGTCTTGCCGGCCTTCAGGCTCGGTTCGACCTCGCTCTTGTACAGCTTCGCCTGGATATGGTCCTGCGCAAGGATCTGGATTACGTCGGCCTTTTCGGCCGCTTCCTTCGCCGAAACCGGGGCAAAATTATGCGACTGGGCCAGCTTGAAGTTGTCGGTGCCGGGAAGCTCCGACACGATCACCTTGAGCCCGCTGTCGCGGAGGTTCTGCGCCTGCGCGTGTCCCTGGCTTCCGTAGCCGATGACCGCGATCAATTTATTTCCCAGAACGCCGAGGTCCGCGTCGTTGTCGTAATACATCTTCGCCATGATAACACTCCTTTAGTATAACGCCCCCG
>JALOTJ010000100.1 GCA_025457965.1 Spirochaetota bacterium
GCATGACAGGTAATTTCGGTGATTGACGAATCCGCGAAACTCACACTGTTTCGACCGTACCCGGTGGCAACGATTCTGTCGACCTCTGAACGGGCGATCCCGAGCTCCGAAAGGATCTCCTCGAGCACCCTGTTGCCGGCACTCTCCGCCTGATAGCCGGTGAAAATGACCCGTGTACCGAGTATTCGGTTGTCCTTCAGTACGGCCGCTTTCGTGGTGATTGATCCAATGTCCATTCCAATCGTCAGCATCACCGATCCCTCTGCCCTCAGTCTTTCAGGTGTGCGTTAAAAAAAAACATCATTTCGGCCGTTACGCCGCTCCACAGCTTCCACTCGTGGGATTTATTACGCACTTCCCTGTACTCGACGATATATCCGCCCCCGCTTCGCTTCTGAAGATGATTGAGGCGGATGCCGAGCAGGCGTGACTGCTCGATCGGCACGGTGGTGTCCTTATCGCCATGCGCCAGGAACACCGGTGTTTTCACCAGATTTGGCGCGAGTTCCATAATATTGTCGTCATGCTGCCAGCGCTCTTTGAAATCGGAGAAACTGCCGTAAACCGACACCAGCGCCTGATTCTGGGTAAGCACCGCGACGTCGTAATATCCCGAAAGCCCGGCCGCCGCACCGAACATCTCGGGGGTTGCCGACGCGGCGAGCAGCGCCCCACGAGCCCCCGTTCCAATGCCCGCGATACCCAGGACCGCCCGATGCCGGGCGATGCCATACTCTTCACGTAAAAACGGCACCATCACCGTTACGATCCACTTCCCGCCGGGGATTGCGTTCCATCTGGTCTGTGTTTCGGGATAATAGCTCGTCTCATACTGGGTCGCGCCCATTGACGGGCAGACCAGGACTATCGAGTATTCATCGGCGTAACGCCGAACGTCCGTGTTCGCGCTCCAGTCGCGCGACGATCCCTTGTGGTCGTGCAGCAGGACAATCATGCGGCCGCCGCGCGCCGCGTACATGGCGGGGAAGTAGGCCCGTACTTCGGCGGTCCTTTTTTCACCGTTATTTACGGCGGGTATTTTAATTTCGATCCATTGCCCGGTCTGTGCCTTTCGCACACTTCGCACGATGCCTCCCGTACACGAGAGGCAGGCGAGCAGGAGGGCGGCAACCGCCATCCTCGGAAACGATTTCATGGTATTCCATCCGGAGCTTTAATATTCATCACGACGAGGCCGAAATATAGCAGTCGGGCGTTTATCCGTCAACAGCATTATTGAGGCAGGCAATGATTAGAGGTATCCTGCCTCCTTCATGCTTAAGTAGGAGGACTGCCCGATGATAACATGGTCGAGCAGCTCGATTCCTATGATCACCCCGGCCTCCTTAATTCTCCTGGTGGTGCTGATGTCCTCGCGCGAGGGCACCAGCACCCCCGAGGGATGGTTGTGCGCGACGATAATCGATGCGCCCGCCTCTCGGATCGCTTCCCTGAAAATCTCCCTGGGATGGACGAGCGCTTCCGACACGGTGCCCACCGAGACCGTGGATTTTTTCAATATGCTGTTCTTATTATTGAGTATGAATACCCTGAACTCCTCGCGCTTCAGTGCGGCCATTTCGGGCTGCAACAGTTTCCACACCCTTTCGGGCGACTCGATGACCGGGGATGAGTTTTGCGCCGAAAGAAGCCTCTTCCCCAGCTCGAATGCCGCGTGAATCCGAATTGCTTTTCTTATGCCCACGCCATGTTTCTGCGCCATCTCCCGTAGGCCGGAGCCATAAATCCCCTTCAGACCCCCCAACTGCTTCACCATGCACGAGGCGAGTTCGAGCACGTCCACCGTGCGGGTCCCCGTACCGAGGAGGACTGCGAGCAGCTCCATGTCGGAAAGATCCTGCACGCTTCCTCCGGCGATGCATTTCTGTATTGGAAGATGGCCCTGCATGTCTTCAATTGTCCCGTTCATATAATGTAAACGTTTTAATGGACGCCACGGTTAACACTTTTTTGGGAAATTGAAAAATTTATACTCCTGGAACGGCGGTAAATTGTTATTTACTAATATTCCGATGAGCCATAGACTGCCCGTTCGATGAATGGGAGCCAGGTTTCCGGACAGGGGGCCAGGCAATACTGATGACCCGTGGAGAAGGAGATGCTTGAAATCAAGGATATTGGTGACGGCCTTTTCGTGGCAAAGGTAACCATGAACGAAGTCCTCACGCTTGATGTTCCCGAGCTGAAAGAAAAACTTCAGCACGAGATTCTTAACCGGGGGATTAAAAAGCTGGTGCTCGATCTTTCAGACGTGAAACTTATCACCAGTTCGGGCATTGGCATTTTCCTGAATATCAATCAGAACCTTAAAAACGGCCTCAGGTTGGCCGCGCCCCAATCCGAAGTCGAGAAGGTCCTGGAGCTTACCAAGGTTTCATCCGTCATCAAGATATTCAGCACCGTCGATGCGGCGGTAAAAAGTTATTAAATTATTCGATTTTTTATTGACCCTGCTTACCGTTTTCTGTACTGTTCAGTAAAGAAGAGGATGTGGGATTTAACATCACAGTGTTTTCTTCAATGACACCTAGGGTGTCGGCACTTTGGTACAAACATGTACCATTTGATCTGATTGATCAAACCAGGGAAACGGGGAACAATCCTTGAGGGTTGATCCCCTTTCTTTACTGCTACCGTCTTTACTGCTCCCCGCATCAATTGAAAAATGGATTAAGCCGCTTCTCGGTTCCGATGTCCGTTTCCGGCCCGTGACCGCAAAGTACCTTTGTCGTATCGGGCAGGCTGAAGAGTTTTTCGCGAATCGAATCGATCAGCATGGCATAGTCTCCCCCGGGGAGGTCGGTGCGCCCTATCGAGAAATTAAAAAGAGCATCACCGGAAAAAACCACATCCCCCATGAGTAATGACAGCGATCCCTTCGAATGCCCCGGTGTATGCAGCAGTGTTATCTCGATACCCGCAACGCTGATAATTCCCGATTCAGGGAGTTTTTCATCAACCGCGACAGGGCCCGGGTCGGCGACACCGAACATCCGCGCCTGCATCGATACCGCCCCCAGGAGGTCTTCATCGCCGGCATTCATATAGAATGGTACGTTGAATCGCTTTTTAACCAGATTGACTCCCGCAACGTGGTCGATGTGACCGTGAGTGTTGACTATTGCATCAAGGGTGAACCCATTGTGCGCGATCCGATCGATCAGTGGACCGATATCGCTTCCCGGATCGATAATGAACGATTTCCCGACTTCCTCGTTAACAACCAAGTAGGTATTTACCAAAAAGGGTCCGTTCTCGAATGTGACTATCTTCATTTTCAATCTGCCTCTTCTTTGATAGCGGGCATAACGGATTACCGCAATGGCCGTAGATATTCATCAACGGAGAGAAAATGAGCCGTTATGCCGATAATTCGGGCGTTCGCTGCGCCGCGAACGCGCTTCCCATCCACAGGGCACTTTGGAAAACGGCCCGTGTCAAATAAAATTCATTTGCCGGCTCCTGGTCAATGGTATACTACTCTCCTCATGAGGACACGGACGCTTCTGGCCGTAACGGTAACGCCAAGGTCGTCCCGCAGTTCCATTACCAGGGACGAGCGGGGGGACGTCAAGGCCCATCTTAATTCCCCGCCGGCTGACGGCCGGGCCAACGAGGAACTGATTAAGCTGCTTGCCAGGATACTGGGCATCGCGAAGTCCCGCATCAGCATTGAAAAAGGGGACAGGGGACGAAAAAAAATTCTTTTAATAGAAGGGATGACGGAGGAAGAGGTGCGGCAGAGGATATAACAGCACGGTCGGGATGTCAGCAGCCAGCGTTACGGATCGCACCACGCGCGCAGTGTTTTCATCGTTTACGCGGTCCGACAGTGGCTCCCGGATATCGGGGCGGGCGCCGGTTGAAGGTACCCGGAATCGTCTGGCAGGTTTCTCCACCGGCTTTATTATGCTGAACACTACAGGGGTTAAAAGAGATCGTCCAGTTCCTTGATGACTCCTCCTTCCGAGGGCGCCTTTTTATCTTCACCGGAGGAAGAGCCTTCATTTTCCGAGGACTCACCCTCCGCCGCAAGAGCGGCCATTTTCTTCATCTCCTCTTCATTTATCTCTTCTTCGCCGAAAAGGTCCCCCTCGGAGCTCAGTCGATGTCTGAATGCCGAGGCATAGTAGTACGCCGCCAGGATCGCCTCGTAGACCTTACGGTCGTTCATCTTTTTGGTTCCTTCGATTGACGATTCAAATCCAAGAACATCCTGAGGGTTGTCCACGATGCGCTGCTCGCCGTTCATGTCCGCGATCAAGGTGCTGAGCTCGACGATCACCTTCTCCATGAAGTCACGCACCGTCGTTCGTACGTTTTTCCCGACCCCCGTCTTTTTCTTGTCCATCCCGGTGAGCCTGTTGGAATAGTCTATATACTGTGCGCTGGACGTGGGCTTCTCGTTCCGGGCTTTTTCGTAGCTCTCAATAATATCAGCATAGTCCTTGAATACGCCCATACACCGCCGCAGGTCATTATACAGGTCCGACAGCCTGATCCGGTAATCCACCTTGCCCTGGTGCGTGAACTGAACGTTGTACTTTATCTTGTTGGTCGTTAGAATAAAAGAGTACTCTTCGTCGAACTCCCTGAAGAGGATATGCGCCAGCAATATCTTGTCGTTGTCCCGGACGTATCTAAAGACGCCCGACTTATCATATACCGAGCGCAGTTTTTTCAGGTCAAGCGCATTCATAATGCCCAGCCCCTTGCGCACCTCCTCGGGCAACTGGTCCTGCTCGTCAACCTCCTCTCCAGCTTTTTCTGTTTCATCTTCCTCCGGCCCGGAATCCGGCCTTTTCGCTCGTCCGCGCCTGCCCGGCACGTCCGTATCGGCGATCTGCAATATTCGCGCTATCACCGGGTCCTTCATCAGATACAGCTCGCCGAGGTAATTACAGAAAAGCCAGTACAGCACGGTATAAAGCCTGTTGAACACAACGGCAACGTCGTTCTTGATTTTTTTTCGCTTCATCGCGTAAAGCGAGTTTTTGCCCTTTTCAAGCTTCATCTGCATTCCGATAGCGCGGTCGAACGCGAGCAGGATAAACTCTTTATAGGGGTACAACACGTACAGTTTTTTGAACAGACGGGTGAGTGGCTCCCGTATCTCGAAAGCCTTTTGATCGATATGCGGGAAGTTGAGGTGATGCTCGACGATCTGGTTTATAAGACCGCGATCGAAAACGCCCGAGGACATTTCGATGAGCTCGTAATACAACGGGTTAAGCCGGTCGAGCTCGTCTACAATCGCGACACCCATCCTGTGGCTTTGTTTGAAGATATCAAGGTACACGAGCTGAAGCTCGAGAAGTGCCGATTTCATCTCGGTATTAAAGCGTTCGAGAAACTTTTTCGTAAGGAATTCCCCATAGAAGTCGCAGACCCCCATGGTATAAAGTCGTATTCTGATCTGCCAGCGGTTTATTAATCGAATAATCGAATTGAATATGCCCCTGGCCGGGGCTGGGATAGATGCGGAGGCCATTTGCCCGCTTCCGGCGCGCGCAACGCCTCCCGTGCGCTGCTGGGGACGCTTATCGACTTCCTTTAGCTTCTGCGCATGACCGTCAAATTTGTTCCTGAACTGCTGCTGTTTATCGCGATCGAAATCCGCGAGCGCCCGATGTCTGGGGTTTCTTACGACCTGACCCCCGGCTTCGACGAACTTGTTAAAAAGCTGCTTCTTCTCGCTTTCGTTTAGCTGTTCGGCGCCGATATTTTTCCTGGTCTTGTCGATTCGTTCAGTGCTCATTTTTCACAGCCCGTACCATCGGGACCTCCCCGATGAGTTTAATCCCCCGGAACAAACTCACGCTTCCGTGTTTGATACTCGATTAATAATCCCCGCCTGTCAATTACTAATGTATTTCACAAACCGTGTTTCGAACATCATGAATTCCATCATTTCCGAGGACCGGAATTAAAAATACCCCTTCACCCATCATCGCACATTACCGCCCAGGCATAAATCAGTTGAATTTTCCCCTCGTGCCCGTTAGACTCCTCCATAATCTGACAGACAGGCATAGCTCCCTGCGACCGGATGGATGGAGGGCGCAACCTGAGCGGCGATCCTTTTCCGCAGCAACACATCAGACAGAGACATGGTTACATGATACACACACTCACCGTCGACTCCTCCTCGCGCGAGGAACTCATTGACATTACCGCCGAAATACGGCGTCTTATCGGTTCCGGTGGCATATCGGAGGGCGTCTGCTTCGTCTATACTTCGCACACCACGGCCGGGGTGACCATCAACGAAAACGCCGACCCCAGCGTACGGAAAGACATCATAAAAGGCCTTGGTACGCTCAACCTGGAACGCGTGTCCTTTTCACATCTCGAGGGCAATTCGCCGGCGCACATCAAATCATCGCTCGTCGGCTGCTCCCTTTTCGTCCTGGTCGAAAAGGGAGCGCCGGTGCTCGGAACATGGCAGGGGATATTCTTCTGCGAATTCGACGGGCCCAGGACAAGAACGGTGATGATTAGGATCGCTTGAGGGCCTCCGAATCGTCAAAAAATGCTTGCCACTGCCCGGCTATCAGTCCGAGATAGACAACAGGGTCCGTGCCTCGGGCGCAGACCGTAATCAATCTTAAGGCAGGTTTTACAATGGATTTCTTCAAGGGAACAAGCGACTATGTGCTCTCTCCCGAGCTCAAGGATAATGTAAACGTCTCGATTGCGCTGGGCAGACCGCTCCTGGTTAAAGGCGAACCGGGCACGGGCAAGACCCTCCTCGCGCATTCGATCGCTGAGAGTGTCGGGAGGCCTCTTATCATCTGGAACATCAAGTCCACGACCAAGGCCCGCGAGGGCCTGTATGTCTACGACACGGTGCAGCGTCTCAACGACGCGCGTTTCGGCGACAAAGACATCACCGACATCAAGCAGTACATCAAGCTCGGCAAGCTCGGAGAGTCCTTCGCCGCCGCCGAACAGATGGTTCTCCTGATCGACGAGGTCGACAAGGCGGACATCGAATTCCCCAATGACCTCCTCAACGAACTCGACGAGATGAGCTTTTACATCCCGGAAACCGGCGAGACAATCAAGGCCATACACCGGCCTATCGTCATTATCACTTCCAACAGCGAGAAGGAGCTCCCCGACCCGTTTCTCCGGCGCTGCGTGTTCCACTACATCGAGTTCCCCTCCGAATCCCTCATGGAGGAGATCGTGTACGTTCATTTCCCCGAGATCGAGAAGAAGCTCCTGCGCGAATGCCTCAAGAAATTTTACTGGATCCGGCAGTTCGACATGCTTCGCAAGAAGCCGTCCACCAGCGAGCTCATCGACTGGGTACAGGCGCTGACCGTCGGCGGTATATCGCCCTCGAAGGTCGAGAAGGAGCTGCCGTTCCTGGGCACGCTGCTGAAGAAAAAAGAGGATACCGACCTCGTCGCCCAGTCGTCGCCCGGACATCATGGATTCAACACCAGCATACGGACGCGAAATGTTTATTAACTTTTTCTTCAACCTCAAGGCGCACGGCGTGCCGGTATCACTACACGAGTGGATCACGCTTCACCATGCGCTCTCGCAAAACCTCAACGACTGCAGCCTTACGCGTTTTTATCACGTCGCGCGTTCCATACTGGTTAAGAACGAAATATTCTTCGACCGGTACGACCTCGCATTTCTCGACACATTCAAGGACATCGAGACCACCGACGAGATGCTCGAAAAGATACTCGAGGGGCTAAAGAAGGTCAAGGAGCTCCGGCTGTCCGAAGAGGAAAAGCGGCAGATCGACGAGCTCGATCTCGATGAGGTGCTGCGCAATTTCGAGGAGCAGCTGCGCCAGGGCCATTTTAAAAACCATGTCGGCGGCAACCGCGCCATTGGCACCGGTGGGCGCTCCACACAGGGGGCGTGGGGCTACAACCCGGCCGGTATCCGCATAGGGCAGGGGGAATCACGCCACAAACGCGCCGTCCAGATCGCGGAAAAGCGCAGCTTTCGTAACTACTCGAGCTCGGTCACACTCGACACCCGCCAGATGAAGGTCGCGCTTGCCCATCTGAGAGCGCTATTGCCGATCGGACCCGAGGAAAAACTCAACCTGGAAGCCACGATTGACGCAACCAGCAAAAACGCCGGCGAAATCGAACTCATTTGGGAAAACAAAGAGAAGAAAGCCGCCAAGGTTATACTCATGATGGATGTTGGCGGGTCGATGACACCGTACGCACGCATGGTCGAGCGCCTCTTTTCCGCGGCTTCCTCCCAGATCAGCCGGTTCAAGCATTTCTACTTTCACAACTGCGTGTACCAGGACCTGTGGACCGACATCGAGCGCCGTGATTCGATCAACACCGGCGAGTTATTAAAAAGCGAGGATTCCGACTACAAGCTCATAATGGTCGGTGACGCCGAGATGGCGCCCTCAGAACTCACATGGGTGAACGGCGCCGTCGATTACTGGTATCACAACGACGTTCCGGGTCTCGTCTGGCTTCAGCGTATTCGCGAAAAATTCCGCGATTCGATCTGGCTTACCCCCATTCAGAAGCGGGCATGGGGTTACGTGCAGACCACCAGGATGATCGCTGACATCTTTCCCATGTTCGAGCTGACACTGGACGGTCTTGATGATGGGGTTAAATTTCTGATGCAGGGGAAAGGCAGGATCCATGCGTAAAAACGCCGAAATCCCCGAAACACCGCTCATGCTCGAGGTGCAGGGACTTGCCAAGCATTTTCCCGTCCGCAAGAAAGGTCTTTTCCAGAAACCCGGCATCCTGCGAGCCGTCGATAATGTCAGTTTTTCCATCGCCGGGGGACGGTGCCTCGGTCTGGTCGGGGAGAGCGGAAGCGGAAAAACCACGGCCGCGCGATCAATCCTTCGCCTCATCGAACCCGATTCGGGAGTCATCAAGGTCGGTGGCGTGAATGTCTCGACCCTCGATCGAGGAGGACTCCGGCGCTATCGAAAAAACATGCAGATCGTTTTTCAGGACCCTTATGGTTCCCTAAACCCGCGGATGACGGTCCAGAAGATCCTTGGAGAACCCCTTAAAATCCACACCTCCAGCGGGAAAAAAGAGGTCCGGGAGAGGATTGGAGACCTGCTCGATCTCGTTGGGCTCTCGTCAGACCTGGTGGACCGATATCCCCACGAATTCAGCGGTGGACAGCGTCAGCGAATCGGGATAGCGCGGGCCATCGCGCTCAATCCCCGTTTCATCATTCTCGACGAACCCGTTTCCGCTCTCGACGTTTCAATCCAGGCCCAAATACTCAACCTGCTCGCGGACCTGCGCGACAGGCTTAACCTCACCTATCTGTTCGTCGCGCACGACCTGTCGGTCGTCGAGCACATCAGCGACACGATCGCGGTCATGTACCTGGGCAAAATCATCGAACAGAGCCCCAGGGCCGGTCTTTATAAACAACCACTGCACCCCTACACTCAAAGCCTTATACGTTCCATTCCGGAGAAAAAACCCGTCAAGCACGGATTCGCCGTCTTGCGGGGGGAGATACCCTCTCCCGAAAACCCGCCGGCCGGATGCTACTTTCACCCGCGCTGCCCGAACGTCATGGAGGTCTGCAGACATGAATACCCCGCGACCCGCCGGATCGGCGGCGCGTCGGTCGCCTGCCATCTCTACTGAAATCGAGAGCGTTATGCAATTAAAAGCGGAAAATATCCGCCCTGCCCGTACTCTATTCCGCGTCTGCACCACGTATATCCCGATGCTCTTACTGAGCCTTATCCTCGCTTTGATCTCCCCTGAGACAGTATTCCCCGCAGAAGACCGTCTGCTCCGACTGATGGAACAGGCCAGGCGTGAATCGGCCGAACAGGTGGCGACTGAAGAAATCTATTCCAGGAACAATATCCTTTTCTGCACCGGCACGAGCGAGGCGGCGTCCGCCAACAACACGGCCGCCGAACACATGCTGAAGGGCGACTATTCCAGGGCCGCCGAAATCCTCGAAAACGCACTCCTCCGTTCCGCCCTCTTCCTGCCGTTCAGGTACAACCTCGGGCTCTGCCGCATCCACCTCGAAGAGCTGTCCGTCGCCCTTGTCCACCTGAACAAGGCCCTTCAGTTGCTTCCCGAATATTCGAAGACGTGGATTCATATCGGTTTCATATACGAGCGGACGGGTCGTGACGATCTCGCCATGCAATACTATAAATCGGCCCTTCGCCACAACCCGCGCGAACTGGAAGCCTACACCCTGACGGGCGACATATATTTCAGACGCAATCAGCTCGAGATGGCCGCAAGGCATTATGACCGTTCCCTCAGAGAGAATCCGCGCTATCCGAACGGCCTCCTCGGACGCGCCAAGATCCATTTCGAGCGCGGTGAATATCTCAAAGCCATCATTCAGATAAAGTCAATCGACACGTCGGGGGAATACGACAAGGCCCTGCATTATTACTACGCCGAATCGGCCTTCAGACTGAGGGATTATCAGATGGCCTTCGATCAGTACGGCGAACTTTTAAAGCACAGGGGAGACCGGTTTTTTCTCACCACCTCCACATTCCTTATTTACCATAAAATGGAGCTCTCCAGGCGATTCATCGAACGCTGAAACGGGAAATCCCTACAGCGAAATCGACACCTGTGCGTAGGCCGTGTCGTCAAGCCTCCTGGTGCCGGGAAGCGCGGTCCGGTTATAATGGCGCAGAAAACCGGCCTTCAGAGCGATAATCCTCGTCACTGATACCGTCAAAAAGGAATCCATCACGAAACGATAATCAGCCCGGTCCACCATCCTCGGAATAAAAAAGGTCATGAATGAGAATACAACGGGCAAGCGGGGTCTCCCGTAACGCAAAGAACAGAAGAATAACCGCGGTTGTCAGTGAAAATCTCACCCGTCTATCCTAACGCATTATTATCCTTGTAGTCTCGGCCATGTACCGCTT
>JALOTJ010000165.1 GCA_025457965.1 Spirochaetota bacterium
AGTGAATCCTCCAGAACGGAGAGATCGCGGAGCATGAGCAGCGCCGTTGTCACGCACACGGGCAGGAGGGCCAGCAGGTAGTTCCGGGCGCGCCGCATGTGCCTGGAGTAGAGCGCGACGCCCGCCGCGATTCCCGCAACGGCGGTCGCTATCATGAGTACGCGCGAAATCGTGAATACGTCGACGAAAAAAACGAACGGGAGCGCGAGCGTCGACGCAACCGCCGGCGCGATCAACGCGCGGTCGAAGCGCGGCAGGTTGCGCGGCGTGTCCAGGTAGCTCCGGGTGAAGAGCAGGAAGAGCGCGTTTTCGATTAAGACCGCCGGTGCGTGTCCGCCGAGGAGCACGGTGTGCGGGACGAATGGATAGAGGACGGCGGCGCTGCCGTCTATCGTGGGCAGGAACAGGAGAAATGACAGAACAAACATGCTCAGGTAAAAGGTGGCCGCCTCGCGCAGTTTGTAGACGAGAACCAGCGCGTTCAGAAAAAGGATGATGAGCCCCCCGTAGAAAAGCCCGAGGGCGGTACAGGTGATCATGCGTTTCTCGTGGAAACCACTTTCCGAATGGATGACGCAGGGGAAAAGCTTCCATACCCGGCTGTGAATATTGAGATGGAAGGTTTTTTCCTCGCCGGGGCCCAGTGACAGGGGGAAGGCCGGCGTGAGGTTGCGGACGGGCCGGTCAGCGAAGCGTACGCCGTATCCGGCGCGCATGACGGAATGCGTGCCGTCACCGCCGGGGAGGTAAAGCTCGACAAGCTCGAGCGGCGCGAAAGCTATTTCGAGCACGAGCTCGAGCGGGCGCTCCCGCGGGTTATGCAGGCGGAACCTCGCCCAGCATGCGGCGCTGTCGTTCGACGCGTACGGGGTGTTGCCGGCCGCTCTGATGAATTTATCCGAATATTTGCCGGACACGACGTCTGTGAAGCCGAGTGTCCCGCCGGGATCGTCCAATAGTTCGATGTGCCCGCCGATGGGCATGCTCTGTGCGTTCTCGCCGAGGATCAGGGCCTCCGGCGCGGAGTGGGCCGCCGCCGGCGCGCGGGCGAGGACGACGAGAATGAAGAAAAGGAAGGATTTCGGCCGCATTCGCATGTGCGATGTCTCGATGCCCGTATATGTCTGTCCGCGCCGCGTGGATGCGGTTAGTCCGAAAGAGAACTCACCCATCTTCAATGCCCTCCGAATACCATGTCAAGAGAATAATGACGAATCGCTTCCGGCGGCGGGAGGCCGAAAATTACGCGTCCGTCATATTGTTTAGCAGACACGGGCCGGAATTCGTGCGAGCCTGACACGGAATCCGGACCGGCTTCGGAGGCGACGTACGGGTTCAGTCCGGCACTGCCGTCGGACAGAAACCTCGAGGAGTTATTAATTAACTTCGGGGTGATGTGGCGGACCTCATATCTCTGAGCGCCGGATGGACAAGGCGCGTGAAACAGAACCGAGCGGCACCCAATCGCCTGCCGTGCCGGAGAACCGGGGGCGATGCCGGAATTGGATTTGGTATGGCCTGTTCGCCTGGAAATGGATCGTATGCGGCTGATTAAATGCTTGAAATAATGAACAGTATTCAGTAACGTGCATCGTCGAATGCGACGCCGCGCGTGTTCCCCGGGCGGGCGAGGATGAATTCCCCGCGCTGTTCTGATAATTTTTGCGCACCACGGCAGATTGTTTGTATTACCAGTGAAGATATATCATACTACGCGGAGAGAAAAAAACAATGAGAAGGATACCATTACATAGCCGTATTCTGCCGGCATTCGTCGTGATGCTTCTGTGCGTGAGCGTCGGGTTGAGCTCATGCTCCAAAAAAGAGGGCCCGCCGCTCGCGGCGGTGATCGTGTTCCTGGCGGGCGACGTAAAGGTCGGCACCGCGTCCACAAGTCCGCGGAACGCGGAACTGGGAGAGCGCATCTCCGAGGGGGACGTAATCACTACCGGCGAGAAGTCGCACGCCACGATCCAGATCGGCGACCGCGGCGTGACGCGCGTGGAGCGCAACTCGCGCGTTGAAATTAAAAAGCTTTTTGCCGCCGGCGACGGCGAGGTTTTTCTGCACAGGGGTGAAGTGGCGGCGAAGATCGCGCGCCTCCAGCGCTCCGAAAGCTTTATGGTCAAATCGCCGACGGCGATCGCGGCGGTGCGCGGCACCGAGTTCATCGCGAGCTACAAGAACGGTTCCGGGAAGGTCGCGGTGCGGCAGGGGAAGGTCGCCGTAACGGCCATGGATGAGGGCAAAGAGACACCGGCGGGCGAAACGATGGTCGAGGAAGGAAGGACGGCGGTAGTCAAAGTTGATGAAGCGGCCCCTGCCGAGAAGGTGACCGTGGAGCTTCGGCCGATTACCGAGCTCGAAACGATGAAGATCGAGCGCGCGGCGGCGATCACCATCATTCCCGACATCGAAAAGGTCCGCGTGGAGGATCTCGTTATCGCGAGCGCGCCGGCGGTTGAAAAAGAAAAGGCCCTGGAAGTGAAAATAGAAGTGGAAGAAAAAAAGGTGGAGGCCGTCGAAAAGGCCGAACGGATGGAGCAGCTCATCCAGAAGCAGTCGGCCACCATGGAAGAAATAAAAGAGGCGTTCGACCGCATCGATGAGATCTCGCTGTACAACGGCAAGGTGCTGCGCGGCGCGATCATTGAGCGCGGCAAACAGTACTCGATACTGACCACGAACGGAACGGTGCAGGTGCCCGAGGCCCAGGTGCGCTCGGTCAGGGTGATACGCTGAGCCCCCGGCCCCCTTTATTAAAAATTAAGAGGGGAACCGGCAATACGGTATTTTCAAAGAAGCCCCCTGTAGCACAGGGGGCGTTCGCGCGCTCCGGAGATTTCTCCCCGCGCGGGCAAAAAGGACGCGTATAAATAAAACTCCAGGGATATATAGATGAAAAACGGGATCACGTCGTCCGGATACGCGCTCGCATGCGCTGTCGCGCTCCTCTTCTTCGGCCCGGGCGCGCTCCACGCCGAGTCGGTCTTCCTTAAAGACGGAAGCATCGTCGAGGGGAAGATAGTAAAGGAGACGGACGCAGAAATACAGATAACGCTTAAAACCAAGGAACAGCGCTCGCTTCCACGAAAGGACGTGCTGCGCACCGTGTACCACGACGAGTACCGGCAGGTCCGCTACGTCCATCTTCTGAACGGCGACGTGCTCGAAGGCTATATCGTCGACGAAGACCGCGAA
>JALOTJ010000022.1 GCA_025457965.1 Spirochaetota bacterium
AAAAAGGCGGCGCCCGGGAAAAAGGGGGCCGTGGGCAAAATCGTCGATACCATATCCACGGGCGAGCTGTACAAACAGCGGGAAAAGCAGGAAAAGCGCAAGGTCGAGTCGGCCCCCGGCCGCGACCACGAGGACCTCTCCTCCATGCACGAGAGCGCCAGCGAGGAGATCGAATCGATCATCGTGCTCTTCGGCGAGATCCCGGCGACCGGCGGGCGAAAGGCGCTGTACGCGCCGGTGTTTCTCTCGGAGAGCAGGGGGATATTCGGGACCGGCACCGACTTTTCGTTCAGGTGGGTCGGCTATAAACTTTCGGCGCGCTTCACCCAGAAAGCTTTCCCGTGGAGCAACACCACGCTCAGCGAAACGCTGGTCGGATCTTTCCTGTACGCCTCGGGAACCAACATCGGTTTCCGTGGAAACGCCGTCACGGAAGAGCGTCGATTCTACACCAACTACACGTCGCAGATCGTCACCCTGAAAGTCGGCATGCCGTACAAGACATCAGTGGGATTTACGCTCGATTCGAGACAGTATTTTTTCGTGCGGCACAACGTCCCGGATGACTTCACCATGCCGAGCGATCATGTCAACGTATTCCCCCGCATCGACCTGGGAATCGAACACCTCACCGAAAAGGGGATCGACCAGATAAAACAGGGCTATAGCCTCGAGTCGTGGGTGGGGTACGGCATCCGGAACAAATGGGAGCGATGGGGGGAGAAATCCGCGCTTGAGGATACGACGTACGCGCGGACCTTCGTAATCTACTCCTGCGAGTTGACCGCGGGCGCGCTCTTCCTCCGAACGCACAACCTGGTGCTGAGGGCGCATTACAAGGGCGGCATCGACAACGATTTCCTCACGCGCCCCCGCTTCGGCGGCACCATCGACAACGCCAACCTCGATGTGGTCCACGGATTCACCGTGGACAATTTCAGGGTGGAGAGCTTCGGCCTGGTAAACCTGAAATATGCATTCGATGTGGCCTCCCGCCTGCGAATCAACCTCTTCCTGGATTACGCGCGTATCTTCGACCCGGATCCCGAGCACGTGGCCGGTTCGGGCTACGGGGTGCGAATTCTCGCCCCCGGCGGCCTTCCGATTTGGATCACCCACGGCATCGGAAGACGGGAATTCCCCGAGAGCGCACGATGGGAGCACGTTGTCATGGTCATGACGGCCGCCGGCTGGTAAAAAAAAGCTTGACTGAGCGCGCTTTCGCCGCAGAGCATAATAGCCGTATGATCATTAATCATCAATAGACTTGCTGCGAAATGCGGATTGCGGCGGTTTTCCCGGTTTCGCGGCAACTCTAATATCATTGTGCTGGAAGAGGCGGTCGCGCTCATGAAGGTAATAGAAGGTAAACTCGACGCGTCGGGACTCAGGTTCGGCATCGTCGTATCGCGGTTCAACGAATTCATAACCCAGAAGCTTCTGGGCGGTACGATTGACTGCCTTAAAAGAAACAACGCCGATGAAAACAACATAACCGTGCTCTGGGTCCCCGGATCGTTCGAGATTCCGGCGGCGACCAAACGCCTGGTCGATACGGGCTCCTTCGACGCGGTGATCTGTCTTGGCGCGGTTATACGCGGCGCCACGCCGCATTTCGATTTCGTCGCCTCGGAGGTCTCAAAGGGCGTGGCCCAGATTTCCCTGGAGGCCTCCATCCCCGTGGTCTTCGGCGTACTCACCACGGACAACATCGAACAGGCGATCGAGCGCGCCGGGACGAAATCCGGCAACAAGGGCTTCGACGCAGCGCTTTCGGCGATCGAGATGGCCAATATCTTCAAACAGATCCGCTGAATGGGACACCGGCGAAAATCCCGGGAGTATGCGCTTCAGGGTCTTTACATGTTCGAAACGGTGCATACCCCTCCCGAGGAGCTCGCCATGCTCGGATGGGTGGACAAGGACATCTCCGAGGACATCCGCCGGTTCGCCGTCTCGCTGATCGACGGGTCTTTACAGAACATGGATGAGATCGATAACCTCATAAAGACCTATTCCAAAAACTGGAAGTTCGAGCGCCTGAGCGCCGTCGACAAGTCCATTCTGAGACTTTCAATTTTTGCGCTGCTCCACCTCCCGGACATTCCATCGGCGGTTACGATCAACGAGGGCATCGAACTCGGAAAGATCTACGGCGGCGAAAGCTCCGGACAGTTTATAAACGGCATACTCGACGCCATACATAAATATGAACTGAAAATGGAGGAAACAGCGGAGAGTGAGCCCGATAACAAAAAATAGGTTTTCCATTTCCTCCGGCGACGAGGCGGACGACTCCCCCGGAGAAATAAAACGAAACAGGTTCAGCCTGACCGACACCCTTAAAAGCCGGAAATACCTCCCCGTGGCGGTTATATCGGGGATCGCCGTTCTGGCCGTGGCCGCCATCCTTCTGCTCACCGCCTATTACAAGAAACCGTCGCTGTTCACCCCATCCGATAAAACGGCGGGCGATTCCATCTACTCGGACACCGACAAAAAAGAGCTTCCGGGGGGCGAGGTCGAGAACCTCCATCTCAAAAGGGGTATCGAAAGCTATCACAAGGGGTATTTCAATGATGCGCTGGCCGAGTTCGCCGAGGTGGTCGAGTCCGGGGCCTCCAACGAGGAAAAGGCCATGGCGCTCACCTATGCGGGCATCATCCACGACGACAAGGGCGATTTCAATAAGGCGGTCGAAAGCTACAACCGGGCCCTCACCTATGACCGTAAAAATCCGGTGATTTACCGGAACCTCGCCCTGGCCTACCGGCACAAGAAAGACTACGACAGGGCAGCGGAGTTCGCCGAAAAGGCGGTCGACGCCGACTCGGGAAACATCCATAACAGGGTGCTGCGCGGCAACATCTACTTTGAACAGGGTCGCTATGCCGACGCCGCGCGCGAATACGAGGCGGCGCTTGAAACATCGCCCGAGGACCCGCCCTCGCTCTATAACCTGGCGATCGCCCTCCTTAAAAAAGGCGACGAGGTCTCCGCGATCGAATACCTCAAGCGCGCCGGCGCCGCCGATAAAATCGGGCAGGTCGCCTCGCGTGCCTACGGAAGGCTCGGCGTTCTTTTCACCGAGCGGCGCGACTACCCGCAGGCCGAAAAATTCCTGGAGCTCGCCGTTTCCATCGCCCCCCGCGACGCCGTTAACCATTACAACCTGGGAATCGTCTATTCCCGGCAGAACAAAAACGAGAAGGCCCTGGAGGCCTTTGTCAGGGCCGGTGAGCTCGGCCACGACGATGTGGCGATGCTCGAAAGCCTGGGCGAGGCCTATTACTCGCTTAAAGACTACGACCGCAGCCTCGAGACCTACAACCGCCTGCTCGGCACCTCGAAGCGGAACGCGCGCGTCCTCTCGCGCATCGCCGAGATTTATTACGACAAGGGCGACCTGGACCGGGCCTACGAATTCTATCACAAGATTACCACCTACGAACCGGCCTCTGAAAATGCGCGCGTCGCTTATCTCAACATGGGCAACATCCTCGACGACGCCCAGCGCTTCGAGGAATCGATCCAGGCGTACGAAAAGGCGCTGGCCATAAGCCCCAAGGACGATTCCGCGCTTTACAACCTGGGAATCGCCTACAAGCACGCCGGCAAACCCCAGCTGGCGATCGATTCGTGGAAGAAGGCCGCCGAGCTCAATCCCGACAATCCCCAGCCGCTGCTCGCGCTCGCGGACTATTACTACGAGAACAACCACTACGACATGGCCATGGACGAGTACCAGCGGATACTGCGGCGCTGGCCGAACATCCAGGAAGGGCACTTCAGCCTGGCCACGATCTATTATAAGAAAAACCTGCTCGACTACGCCCGCGAGGAATACAAACGCGTCATCGAAATCAACGAGAAGTCCGACCTAGCGCGGCGCGCCTACGTCAACCTGGGGATCCTCGCCTCGAAGATCGAAAAACCGAGCGACGATTCCATGAGGAACGCCGTCGGCTATGTGCAGAAGGCGCTGCTCCTGAAACCCGGCGACGCCGAGGCGCTTTTTTCGCTCGGCCTGCTGTACGCCAGGAAGGAGATGCACGACAAGGCGATCGATACCTTTTACCAGGCAGTCCGCGCGACGAACGACCCCAAGGTGATCGCCGAATCGTACAACAACATCGGCAAGTGCTACTTCAAGAAAGGCATGCATAAGAAGGCCCTGCAGTCCTTCACCCGGGGCATCGAGGAGGACCCGGTGAACGAGGAGATCCGCATGAACCGCAAGGTCGCGATGCAGGCCTACGAGGAAGAGCTGGCGCGGCGGTGAAGGCGATGAAGGGGCCGCACCGCGCATACCTGGAGGAAATGGAGGAGTCGCTGCTCGCGCCGTGGGCCGCGCATTCCGGACGCTCCCGCGGCCGGCAGTACCCGGAGCCCTCGCACTCCTACCGCACGGAATTCCAGCGCGACCGCGAACGCATCATCCACTCCCGCGCCTTCAGAAGGCTCGAATACAAGACACAGGTGTTCGTGAACCACGAGGGCGACCACTACCGAACCCGCCTCACCCACACCATCGAGGTCGCCCAGATCGCGCGATCGATCGCGCGTGCGCTCAGGCTGAACGAGGACCTTGCCGAGGCCGTCGCGCTCGCCCACGACCTCGGGCACACTCCCTTCGGCCATTCGGGCGAACGCGCCCTCAATGATCTCATGACCGATTCGGGAGGGTTCGAGCACAACCGTCAGAGCCTGCGCGTGGTCGAGAAGCTCGAGGAGCGCTACGACGGATTCCCGGGCCTCAACCTCACCTGGGAGACGCGCGAGGGCATTATCAAGCACTCTTCCTGCTACGACCATCCGGAGGCGTCGGACTACGCACCGGCCGAACGGCCGTCGCTCGAAGCGCAGATCATCGATTACGCCGACGAAATCGCCTACAACAACCACGATATCGACGACGGCCTCACCTCGGGACTTCTTGACCTCGACGAGGTGCGCGGGCTTTCCATCTGGAAGCTGGCCGTGGCGCGGCGCGGCGGCGACGTTGCGCTGCCCGGGGGAAGGAAGTTGCTGGTGAGCGCCGTCATACGGACGATAATCGACCTGCTGGTATCCGATCTCATCGACACGACCCGCTCCGCCGTCGGGCGCATGGGGATACAGAGCTACGAGGATGTGCGGAATGCGCCGTGCAAGGCCGTCGGCTTCAGCGATGAAATCGACACGGCGAATAAAGAGCTGAAGGATTTCCTCCGAAAGAGTTTGTACCGTCATTACCGGGTGGTCAGGATGAGCATAAAGGCGCAGAAGGTGATCAACGACCTTTTCACGCTGTACTTCGAACATCCGAACGCGCTGCCCGAAAGCTATTATAACCGCATTGAGAGCGACGGGATCCGACAGACTATTTCCGATTACATAGCGGGCATGACCGACCGCTACGCGCTCGAGGAACACCAGAAGCTTACTGATCCGATGATCCGCGTATAACGGTGATGCCGGACCACGAACGGCATCGGCCGTAACGCCGACACGGCGGCCATTTTAGCGGAGACCTCCAATGCCCGACGATTACGCCGAAATACCGGACTACATACGCGAGCTGATCGACGCCGGGGAGCTCGAGGAGATACGCATTGACGCCGAGGGCAACTGGTCGCATGCCGGCGAATCCTTCCAGAACCAGCGCATCATCGATTTTTTCAACCGCTCGATCGACGTGACGGCGGACGGCATCTATGTGATCCGCTACGGGCCTTTCGTCCATCCGATCGTCGTCGAAGACGCCCCGGTATTCATTACCGGTGTGCGGTTGGAGGGCTTCGGTGACTTCGAGCGCGTATTTGTGACGCCGACCACGGGAATCGAGGAGGAGCTCGACATCAATACGCTCGGATTCCGCCGGCCGGGCGGCCTGTATTGCCGGGTTAGGGAAGGCAGGCTTCAGGCAAAATTCAGGAGGTCTCCATCCTTCCAGATACTCGACCGGCTCGAGGAAAGCGATGACACCTTTTACATTACGCTGTGCGGACAGCGGATCATCCTCACCGAGAAAGTGGAGGCCCTGGACCAGGAATGAAAAAGTACACGCTTGCCATACTCATGCTCGCACTCGCCGGTGCCGTCCTGTCCGGCGTACTGGCCGCCGACCATTATCATCCCGGCATTCAGGAGCGCGTCATCGCCTGCGGCGACGCGCTGGACAATCCCTGCCGGGCGCTCGGGCTTTCGGGGTACGCCGAGGTTTTAGGCGTGCCGATCGCGCTCTTCGGGCTCTTCTATTACCTTTTCATACTGTTTACGCTGCTCGCGGCCGACTACGCCGGAGGGCGTTACCATGGAGATGCGGTCTGCGTCCTTCTGCCGCTTGCGCTCCTCGCGCTCGCCGCGGACGTCGTGCTCGCGGCGCTACTGCTACGGCTTGGCCTCTTCTGTTCTCTGTGCGTGGCGACGTACGCGGTTAACGTGCTCATTGCCGCGGCGCTGTACCAGTGGTGGCGCAAAATCCGGCAAACCGGCGGCCATGGCCTCCGCGGGTCTTTTCACAGTCTCGTCCGGCTGTCCGCCACCCACGACGGCCGTGCGGTGTTCGCGCTCTATCTGCTCTTCACCTTTTTTCTTTTCTTCACCGTACTGGCCGCGGGCGGACTTATGAAAACAGGGGCGAGCGGCACACGGATCCCGAAAAACGAAATCGCCGGGCACGTTAACGCATTCTACTCGACCGCTCCCGGGTCGACGACCCTTCCCGACAGCGCGCTTACGCTCGGCGAAGGGGGCCTCACCATTTCGGTATTTACGGATTTTCTGTGCGGCGCCTGCTACCAGTTCTACGCGGTGGAGAAAGACCTCTTCGCCCGATACCGCGGCCGCATCCGCGTGGCCTACTACCACTACCCGCTCGACCGCGCCTGCAATCCGAACGTCGGCTCGAGCCGTTACCCGGGGTCCTGCGCGGCGTCGCGCGCCATGATCGCCGCATCACGGATGGGCATCTTCAGGGAGTATTTCCTGGCGCATTTCGGAAGCTTCGAGCGCATCAAACGCGCTTTCTCTCCCGATGTCGCGATAGCAGCGGCCGCGGGGCTTGCCGATGCGGAAGAATTTACCGAAACGATGAACTCACGCGAGACGGAAGAGTCCCTCGCCCGGGACCTCGAACTTGCGCGGAGGCTCGGAATACGCGCCACGCCGACCATTATCATCGGGGGCAGAAGGCTTGAGGGAGTGCCGCCGGCGGAGATACTGTTCGGCATAATCGACCGGGAGTTTCGTTCGGACAGAGGGGCGGGAGCAAAGCGCCGGTGAAATCAGGCTAGAGCATGTCGAAGGGGTCCACGTCGATTTCCAGGTAAACCCCGCGCGGAAGCCGCTCCGAACCCACCATCCGCAGGGCCGGCCGTATCGACTCGATGTCGCGCGCCTTGATGATTACGTGATGGCGGTGGTTTCCTCCGATCCTGGCAAGCGGCGCCTTTGCCGGCCCGAGCACCGTCGCATTCGGAACGCCGCCCAGCCCCTCGCGGAGCACCTCCGCCACCCGGGCGATGGCACCCTCCACGGCCGCCTCGTCGGGGCCCCTGGCCAGAAGCCGCGTTATACGCGAAAATGGCGGATACCCCAGGGCCCGGCGGACCGAAAGCTCGTGCCGGTAGAAGCCGTAATAATCGTGGTTTTTTAAAAAGCCGAAAACGTAGTGGTCCTCGTTGAGCGTCTGGATTATCACCCGCCCGGGGACGTCACCCCTCCCGCCGCGGCCCGCCACCTGAAGCAGAAGCGAGAAAACGCGCTCGGATGCGCGGAAATCGGGGAAGTTGAGCCCTATATCGGCCAGGATCACCCCGACCACCGCGACGTTGTGAAAATCGAAACCCTTGGCGACCATCTGCGTGCCGAGCAGTATGTCAATTTCTCCCGCGCGCATTTTCTCGATAAGGTCGAAGATCGCGTCCTTCTTCCGCGAGCTGTCCTGGTCGAGCCTGAAGATGCGGCTTCCATGGAAGGTGCCGGCTATGATCTCCTCCACGCGCTGGGTTCCCGACCCGACCTTTTCAAGCCTTTCCGCCCCGCAGGCGGGACAGGCCTCGGGCAGGCGGCGCTGGTACCCGCAATAATGGCAGAGCATGTTTCCGTCACTGTGGAAATTGAGGCTGATGCTGCACTTTGGGCATTCAAGCACCGCGGAACACTCGCCGCACACGACAAACGGTGCGAAGCCGCGCCGGTTGAGCAGGTAAATGGCCTGCAGCCCGCCGTCGATCGCGCGTTTGGTGTGGAGCTTCAGCGCGGTCGAGAGCATCGCCTCGGGCCTGGCGGATGAAAGGCGGACAATTTCGATTTCGGGCAGTACGGCCTTCCCGTATCGACCCTTGAGCGTATGGAGCTTCAGAAGGCCGCGCTCGGCGGCGTACAGCGACTCGACCGAGGGGGTGGCGGAACCCATAAGGAGCAGCCCCCCCTCCTTCCTGCAGCGGTAAAACGCCACCCTGCGCGCGTTGTACCGGGGAGTACTGTGCTCCTTGTACGAGCCATCATGTTCCTCGTCAATGATGACGGCCCCCAGCCGCGGGCATTGAAGAAACACGGCCGAGCGGGTGCCCACGGCGATCTTCGCGTCCCCGGCATAAAAACGCATCCAGTTGTGGAGACGCTGCTGGGCCGTCAGGCGGCTGTGGTAGACGATAAGCTCTTCGCCGAAAACCTCGTAGAGCCGCTCGAATATCTGCGACGACAGCGATATCTCGGGCACCAGGTAGATGACCGACGCCCCCTCGCCGATAAACCGACGGGCGATCTCCATGTATACTTCGGTCTTCCCGCTGCCGGTAATGCCGTGCAGCAGGTGGAAGGCCGAGCCCGATCCGAACGAATCCATGATCGCGTCGTGCGCCGCCTGCTGCTCGCCGGTGAGAACGATCGAGCGCGGGGGGGATGCAGCGAAGGGATGGCGGTAGCGCTTCGACGGCCGCTCTCCCGAGGGCAGTGCCGTCGCGAGCGCCTCGCCGAGAGATCCGAAATAGTTATCCGCCACGTGGCGCGCGCAGTCGAGCAGGCGTTCGTCGAAGATGGGGGACTCGTCGATCAGCGAACGGATTTCCTTGACCTCGAACCCGGACGGGGCTTTGCCGTGCAGTTCCAGAACGAATGCCGTCACGATCCTGCCCCTGAAGTCAACCTTCACGCGCGAAAAAACCCGGACGGGGAGCCCCTCCGGGACCGCGTAGGTAAAAACTCCCTCGACCGGATAGCCGACACAGACATCGGCGAAGGAGGCGGGTCCAACGATGCCGGCAGAGCGCTCAACCAATGCTTTCCCTTGCCAGCTTGAGGGTATTCCAGGCTCCGCGCTTGAGGTCGGGATTGTTAATAAGGGCTATCGGATGGTCGACCGCGAACCACGAAACGGCGGCGTGCCGGTCCCTGATGCGCTTGAGCGGCCGCATGTCGCCCATTACAATGACGACGCGCGGAGCCAGGCGCGCGATTTCCCGCTCGAGGATAGGTTCGCAGTTCTTGAACATGCCGCCCGGGCTCATCGTCGGCTCGGCGGGATCGCACTTGATGAGGCTGGTAATGTAGCATTTCTGTATATCGATATCGATCGCCGCCATCATTTTCTTCATCAGATCGGTCGCTTCCTCGCGATACTTTCTTCGCTCCATTCCGCTCACCATCGACGGCGGATTGAGAATGATCACGACTCCGTTCTCTCCGCTGCCGACCGGCTTTTTACGGTCGCGCACATTGCCGCATTTGCCGCACACGGCCCCGTCAGTCCGTGCCGGACGTTCCCCGGCGGCACACTGCGGCCCTTGCTCCCCGATCGTGCCGGGAGATGAGATGAACTCCTTTAAAAAAACGCGCTCATCCTCGCCGCGGCAGATGACGATCCGCCCGGACCTTCGCCCATCACGGAGGGCCTTCGCTATGTCTGAGTAATCGGTATACATGACTTTTCATGCGCGGGGACGACCGGCGCCGGGTTTATATGCGCGTCCCCGCGAGCCGCCTGTCAAGAGTAAAAAGACGGCCAGCCCTTCATGACCCCAGATTGTCCAGGTCGATGCCGAACTGCTTTATCTTTCGGTGCAGATTCGTCCGCTCAATGCCGAGCTCTTTGGCTGTCAGCGTCACGTTTTTATCGTTTGCGATGAGGGCACGTATTATATGCGCGCGCTCGAAGTCCTCACGCGCCGATTTAAGCGGCGAGATGTCCCCGGCGACGGCATGGTCCCTGCCCTGGCGGGGTTCCAGGTTCTTCCGGATGTCCTCCTCGTCAATACTCTCCCTCTGCACCATGATCGAAACGCGCTCGACGACGTTCTTGAGCTCGCGAATATTCCCCGGCCATGGATGCTCGGCGAGAAAGCGCATGCCGCCTTCGGAGATGTACTTGGTACCCAGGCCGTGCTCCTTGAGGAAACGGTCGAAAAAATAACGGACCAGAAGGGGAATGTCCTCGCGCCTTTCGGAAAGCGGCGGGACCCGTATCGGGATGACGTTAAGGCGATAGAAGAGGTCCTCCCTGAAGCGCCCCTCCTCGATCGCCTTCAGCACGTCGATATTCGTGGCCGAGATGACGCGCACGTCCACCGTCAGCGTCTCGCTCCCGCCGACCCGCTCTAACTGCTGCTCTTGTAAAACGCGCAGCACCTTCGCCTGCGCGCTCGCGCTCATATCGCAGATCTCGTCGAGGAAAATGGTGCCGCTGTTCGCCAGCTCGAACTTCCCCAGCCTGCGGCCCAGCGCACCGGTAAACGATCCCTTTTCATGGCCGAAGAGCTCGCTCTCGATGAGCTCGTCGGGGATCGCGGCGCAGTTCACCTTGATGAAGGCTTTGTCCGAACGCCTGGATCTACGGAAGATCGCCCGGGCCACCAGTTCCTTGCCGGTACCGTTGTCCCCGGTAATGAAGACGCGCGCGCTGGTGGCCGCCGCGGTTTCGATGATGCGGCGTATCTCTTCCATCTGGGGTGACTCGCCGATCATCTCGTCTTCCAGCATCACCTCGCGGCGAAGTTTGATGTTCTCCCTCCGCAGGCGAAGCTGTTCGAGCGCGTTGGCAAGGGTCGTCAGAACACGCTCCATGGAGGGAGGCTTTTCGAGAAAATCGAAGGCGCCCATCTTTGTCGATTTCACCGCGATATCGATCGAGCCGTGCCCCGAGATCATGATGACCGCGGCGTCGGTGTTCATCTGCCTGATGCGCCCCAGCACTTCGAGGCCGTCGATGTCGGGCAGCCATACGTCGAGAAAGACGAGATCGACATCGTTTTTACTCAGGAACTCGAGCGCCCCCCTGCCGTCCGCACTCGAATGGACGTCATGCCCCTCGTCCTGGAGGATGCCCGTCATCGTCTTGATGATGTTGCTTTCGTCGTCAACTACCAGTATTGTCGCCATCCCGCTCCGCATCCGTCTCTATAATCGGAAGTTCGATGGTGAACTCCGTCCCCTCGCCGGGCTTCGAACGGCAGCTGATGCCGCCGCGATGCTCCAGAATGATCTTCTCGACGATGGTGAGCCCCAGCCCTGTTCCGTGCGGCTTTTTGGAAAAGGTGGGCTCGAATATTCTTTCGAGGTCCTCCTCGTTGATCCCTGCCCCGTCGTCGCGTATCTGTATGATGACCGCCCGGGTGTTCCCCTGCACACGCAGCGCTGTTTTAATATGGACATTACCCTGATCACCCACCGCGTCGATCGAATTCTGGATGATATTGGTGAGCGCCTGCCGCAGCAGTGACTTGTCCAGGGTTATCCGCGGGAGGCCTTGATCAAGTTCAAGGTGGAACGACACCCTTTCGTGCCCGTGGAAGAAATTAACGCAGCTCTCCACAATCGGGTTGAGATCGACCGTCTCGGGTTTCATCTCGGGCAATCGGGCGAAGCGCGAGAACTCCCCGAGGAGTTCCATGAGCACATTGACTTCCTCTATGATGGTGTCGGTGCCCGTAAGGACTATGCTTTCAATATCGGGGTGCGACTCGCGATAGCGCCGCTGGATGCGCTCGGCCGACAGCCGTATCGGCGTCAGCGGGTTCTTGATCTCGTGCACCAGCTTGCGCGCCACGTCCCTCCATGCCTCGAGCTTCTGCGCGTGGAACTGGGCTTTTCTGCTGGCCTCGAGCTGCCGTATCATCTTGTTGAACGAATCGAACAGAAGCGCGAGCTCGTCCGGCGATTCGCGCTCGAGGCGCACGGCGAAGTTACCCGCGGCCACTTTTCCGGCCGCCTCTTCGAGTTCGAGCACCGGCCTTGTGATGTTGGCCGAGAGGAGCAGGCTAACCACCACCGAAACGACAACGATGAGAAACGCGATCAGCAACAGGAATATCCCCACGCCGGTCTGGAAATAGGGCTTCAGGTACTCCTTCTGCCGGTATGTTCCGAGCGACTCCTCGAAGAGCGAACTGCGAACGAACAGCCGCTCGGGCATCACCCTGAAAACCGCCACAAGGTAATCTCCGGGGAAGAATGTGCCGAGCGCGAGTGCGTCCTCTCCGATCGATATGGCATAGACCGCCGTACCGCGCCGGGGTTTCACGACATCCAGGAATTTCGCGATTCCATCGGCGTACGCCGCCCTCGGGAGAGGGTCGATCGCCAACGCGGTCGCCGCCGCTGCCGGGCGGAAGAAGGCCGCTCCGTAACCCCGCGAGGCGAGGAGTGAAACAATCATGTCCCTGCCGAACGGTGTCGCCGGCGACATTATACCCCTGCCAAGGGCGAAATTGAGGGAATCGAGC
This sequence comes from Spirochaetota bacterium, assembly GCA_025457965.1. Lineage (GTDB taxonomy): Bacteria > Spirochaetota > UBA4802 > UBA4802 > UBA5368 > MVZN01. The sequence goes on from JALOTJ010000022.1 coordinate 12,705, forward strand.
TCCCTCTCCACCCCCGCGTATTCTTCGGCGATGGAGGCCCTCGCCATTTCGACCGACTCCTCGAGTGCCATGGCCGTCTTTTCGGCTATGAGTTCGCTGATCGTGTGACCGATTATGTTGTTCGAAACCAGGATGATCGGCAGCGAGGGCAGAATGGCGACGAACACGAAGGCGAGCGCGATCTTGAAACGTATGCTGAAAAAAGCCTCGGAGCGTCCAGCCGAAAGCTTCCGCCGAAACGAGATGATGATGAAATATACAGCGGCCACGACCGGGACCATCATCATCGAGTAGAAAAAAAAGCTCCGCGCCGCCTCTCCCTGGGTGTCGACCGACGGGAAAAGGCCGAGAACAAGGACCGCGGAAAACACGAATATGCCGATCAGAAAGACGACATCGTGCGCGCGCAGTCTCTCATAGATGACTTCCCGGATCTTCCTCAGATTCAGTGCGGCGGAAGATTGTATTCGCTGCATCGCTCCCCGCTTTGCGGCCGCGTCAGTATCCCACCGGCGGCCCGTTTACCCATCCCGTATCGAAATCCCAGAAGCCCACGATGTATTTGAATATCAGATTCATCGGAAAATAGAGCTCGACCGATTTAAGCTCGGCCCTGGCGCGCATAACGTAGGACTCATTTCCCCTCAACCCGAGGCCCTGGAGATCGTATTCTTTCAGAGAAAAGAAATAATCGAGCATCGCATTCTCACTCTGGAACACGGTGCTCTTTTTGCCCTCCATCACCTGGAACGCCTTCCCCCAGAAATCGAACTTCACCTTTCGGCTTATAATCCTGGAATACACGGTCTTGTCTCCGGCGAGGATTCCGCCGGTAACACGGCGTATCTGTATCTCGTAGGTGACCCTTATTTCCATCCCGCGCTTCATGGCCTCCAGGATATCATGCCTCTGGTAGGAGACCACCGACAGGTTCACCCGGGCCCCGTCACCGACCATATGCACGGAACCGAAATTCAGGTCGGCGGCGTAAAGCCCCGCCGGAAGGAACACGGCCAGGAACGCGGCGAGGCGCAGTATGTATGTTATTGTTTTCATTAAAACTGCAGGGATCTGGTGACCGCGACGTTCACTCCGTCCTGTCGTATATCAAGCGAAAATCGAGCCTTGTTCTGGGCCTTCCAGTAGGGAAAATAAACATCCCGGTTGTAACGCTCCGCCGAATAGATCGCGTCCACGACACAGTACACCTTCAGGAACAGCACGGAGAAGACGTATCCGATGATAATCGTCTGGTCACGCCGCTGCATGTCCTGCCATCGGGCCACTCCACTGTCCGAGGATGAATATTTGTCGGAGTAATAAAACGCCCCGTAGATCAGGAGTCCCTTCTGTACAAGGTCGGCGAGCAAAAAGAGTGATCCCGCACCGTAGTCCTGGGTGTAGAACTGCCCCAGGCCTGGCCACACCCAAGAAAGCACGCCCGCGATGAAGGGATCCTTTCTGTCGGGCTCGTCGATGAAAAAACCGCCATCCTCGACCACGGAGGCGTTTTTATCCGACGGCCCCGCGCGTTCCTCCGCATGCGACGGGCCCGCGGAGGCGAGGAGAAATACGAGAACGGCCGCGCATACCGCCGTACCGACACATTTACAGCCTTTTCCGTATTCCAATGGAAACCCCTTTCCTTTGTTCATAATCGAAATTAATTTCCGGATACTTCTCCCTCATCTGCTGCCTGCGCCTGTCCAGGCTGCTGTTAAAGTCACGCGCCGACATTACCGCGTCAGATACGTTGTACAGGTGCAGCATCCCGGCGATCGCCATCAGGCCGATGAACACGTTTTTCCGTGAGGTCTCCACCACGCCGAGATCGGTCCTCCTGGCGTCCACCTTCAGGCTGAGCCCCGAACCGCCGCCGGCCGAGAAATCGAAATTCATGAAATAGAACAGCGCACCGATAACGATCGAATACTCGGTGACCAGAAAGACCGTGCCCTTGACATACTCGGCCGAGTAAAACTGCCCCAGGCCCGGGACGTACCAGGAGAGCATACCGGCGAAGATCGGGTCCCGTTTCTTCAAGAAAAAAACATTGTTGTAGTCGAGATCCTCGTAAAGTATGCTCCTCTGCGGTGCGGCCTTCGCCGGAACCCTTGCCGCACTTTTCACCTGGGCGGCGGCATCGCCCGGGGCCCCTCCTAGAAGGAGCAGCACCGCCAGAATGACCGCCGCCGCCCTTCTGGCCGGCAGGCGGCCCTCGATCTCGGGAATCGTCATGCGATATTTCAAAAGCGTTTCCTTTCCCATCGCCTTAATTTTTAAAATCATTTTCGATAAGGGACACGAGCTTCGCGACGGCGCTCTCCTCGTTCTCCCCGCGGGCCCGTACGATAAGCCGCGAACCCGAGGTGATGGCAAGCCCCAGCACCGACATTATTGATTTACCGTTCGCCTCCACGTTATCCTTAATGAGGAAAACCTCGCAAGGATATTTCATCGCCTCGCGCACAAACATCATGGCGGGGCGGGCATGAACGCCCGCATCGCTTCTCACCAGCACCTCTCGCTCAATCATCGGAACGTTCGCCCTCCATCCTCATCCAGTTTTGTATCCTGCCGTCGAGCTCGCGCGCCGAGAACACTCCCATCTTTTTGAGGCGCTGGTTGAGCGCCGCGGTTTCGATAATGATCGGGATGTTCCGCCCGGGCCGCACCGGCACGGTTATGTACGGAACGTCCAGATCGAGTATCGTGTAGCGCTTTTCGTCTATGCCCAGGCGGTCGTATTCCCGGCCCTCGGCCCATTCCTCCAGGAGGACGACCATTTCGATTCTTTTTCTGTTACGGATGGACCGTATCCCGAAAATGTCCCGAACGTTGATGATGCCCAGCCCGCGTATCTCCATATGGTGCCGTATGATTTCAGAGCCGTTGCCCATCAGCAGCGACTCGTCTATCTTCCTGACCTCGACCATGTCGTCGGCGACCAGCCGGTGGCCGCGCTCTATGAGCTCCAGGGCCGTTTCGCTCTTCCCCACACCGCTTTTGCCCATTAGTAGAACGCCGACCCCGAACACGTCGACCAGCGTGCCGTGCATCACAACCAGCGGCGAGAAAAATTCCTCGACAACGTGCGTAAGCAGGCTTATAAACCGCGTCGTTCGGTGCCGTGTAACGAAGGTCGGCACCCGGTAGCGGTTGGCGAACTCGACGAACATCTCGTCGGGATGTTCGTTATGGGTAAAGACACAGCATAACACCTCGAAAGAAAAGAACTTTTCGAAAACCTCTCTTTTCTGTTCGGGCGAGAGCCGGCGCATGAAGGCGGTCTCGCCAAGCCCGAAAATCTGTATCCGGTCGTAGGCGAAAAAATCGAAAAAACCCGCCAGGCCCAGGCCGGGACGGTTTATATCGCCGACCGTTATCTCCTTCCCCAGCCCGTCTTTTCCCGCGACAAGCTCCATCTGCAGGTCGATCTTGCTGTCGGCATCGCGCAGATCCCTGATGAATATCTTTTTAGCGTGCATGTTTCGGCCGTTTCCTCAGAATGCGGGAACCATCACCTCGAATCTCCGGCCTTTCTTATACACGACATTGAGCGATTTGGTTTCGAGATTAAAAAACGGCAGGAACTCGCGACCGCCTGCCGAGAGCTTCTGCAGTGCGTCAGTGAGCGAGATTTTCTCGATGTCCGTGCAGCAGTCTTTCTGTTTGAACTTGACCTTCGGCTTGGCGGGTGATTCGCTCTGGATATCGAGATCGCATTCGATGAAACTTTTCGGATTGAAACGCGCCTCCTGTATCTGCGAGAAAGGGACCTCGACCATTTTAAAACCGTCACCGCTCCTGTAAATCACCGCGTAATTCCTGTTGGCGTAATCGAGGTCGCTTTTTACATCGGGAACGCCCTTCTTGAAAAGTATGAACTCCCTGTTATCGAGTTTCATCTCCAAAAACGCTTCGATCTCGGTCTTCGGCTTATTGCTCACCTGGTACAGGTGCAGGTCCACACCCTGGTTTTCCAGGTCTATTTTTTCAACCATTTCATGGGACACGGCCTTGTGGTCGCTCTGCCGGTCCTTGTACCTCGATATCTGCTTCTCCATCTTGTCGATGATCAGGTCTATCGACGAGTACATGTCCCCCGCCTTCTGGATGGCGTAGAACTGAACGCCGTCACCGTTCACCAGGATATCGACGATATGATCCAGCTTCTGCACATTCATGACGACGAGCACCTCGATAAGCTGGTTGAAGTACTTCTCGATTTTTTTAATCCGCTTCTCGGAGTATTCGCGCACATCTGAAGTTACTTCAAAATTTCTCCCGGTAATCGTAATGTTCATGCTTTTCCCTCGCTCCTGAGCATATTGAGTTTTTTGCGTTTATTCGAAGGGGGTATATGCAGAATACCCCTGTATTTCGCTACGGTCCGCCGCGCCAGCCGTATGCCCCGCTTTTCCAGCAGCGCGAGTATTTCGTCGTCGTTCAGCGGGCGCGAGGCGTCTTCACCCGCGATGATCTCTTTTACCATACTAATGATCATATCGGACGAATAATCATCCGGATCGCCCGAGCGCAGCTTGGATGCGAAAAAGTATTTCAGCTCGAACACGCCCCATGGCGTCTGGACGAACTTGTTGCTGGTGGTCCTGCTCACCGTCGATTCGTGGAGCCCGAGCTCGTCGGCCACCTCCGTATGGGTGAGCGGCCTCAGGTTCCCCGGACCCTTAAGGAGGAATCCGGACTGCCGCTGCATGACGACCGCGACAACCCGTGCGATCGTGTCGCGGCGGCTCGAAATGCCCCGCAACAGGGAGCGGGCGGACTGGACCCTGTCCTTGATAAACTCCCTCAGGTTTTTATCAATGTTTTTTTTCTTCATCATGTCCACATAATACCGGTTGATACGGACGGGCGGGATGTAATCGTCATTTATGGTGATGAGGATCTCGCCGTCCACGTACCTGACCTCGGCATCGGGCACGATGTACCGGACGTCCTTCGCCGCGAACTGCCTGCCCGGAAACGGCGTCAGGGTATGGATGAGCCGGGTCTTCTCGACGATTTCGTCGCTTGTAATCGAAAGGGCCCGCGCGATTTTATCATAGTCAAGCCGTTCGAGTTCGGTGAAATGATCGCGCAGGATGGAATGAAGCGCCCGGTCATCCGGATACCGGGCCTCCGCCTGAAAGAGAAGGCTCTCTCTCATCGATGAGGCCGCGCAGCCCGGGGGATCGAACGCGCCGATCGTGCGGACAGCCTCGCTCACCTGACCGGGGCTCATACCCTGGCTCTCCGCGATCTCGTCGATATCCGCGGCCAGAAGGCCCCGTTCGTCGATGGAGGTGATGATCGCCTCGTAGAGGGCGAGCTCGCGTTCATCGCGGGACACCATGCGCGCCTGCGCCAGCAGGTGCTCCTTTAGCGTTTCTTCCTGGGCTACCGCGTTCTCGATGTATGAACGCGCGCGTTCCTCGTCGCCGTGTCCGGGCACATATCCGCTGTCGCTCTCGTCTTCATAGTTCAGGCTCTTTTCCTCGCGGCGGGCGAAAATGGACTCATCACCCGAGAGCTCCCTGCTTACGCCGTCAGCCGCCGCCCCTTCCCCGTTTGCCGATGGAGGCGCGTCAGTGGAGTATTCCTCCTCGAGCACCGGGTTTTCGAGGAGCTCTTTGGATACCGCCTCCACCAGTTCGATGGAGGAAAGCTGCAGGAGCTCGATGGACTGAAGCTGTGACTGGGTAAGCGCCAGGCGCTGCGTCTGCTGCAAGCCGATTTTAATCGAAACAGCCATATGCCCCGTAACAGTATCTCTCGTGATCGACCGGGACCCGGGCCCCGTATAATCAATACTATTCCGGCGGACGCGGCAAGGCAATAATTATTTCCCGAAAACCACCGGCGGTGGCGGAGGCCGGGGAAGCGGGCCTGTACCGGGGGAAGGCCGACGAAAAGCTCGAGGAGAGGGGAGGCGGTCGGTCCCGCCGCGTCATCACTGGCAGCGGCGCCCGCCCCGTTCGACCGCCGCCCTGATAAAATCCCTGAACAGGGGGTGGGGGGCGGTCGGTTTGGATTTGAACTCGGGATGGTACTGGGTGCAGATGAACCATGGATGCGCGGGTATCTCAACGGTCTCCACCAGGTTGTTCTTCGGATGGATGCCGCTGGCGATCATGCCGTTTTTCTCGAACAGCTCGCGGTACTTCAGCGTGAATTCGAACCGGTGGCGGTGCCGCTCCATCGCGGAGGGTGCGCCGTAGATGCGCCGGATGGCGCTCCCTTCCCTGAAGTCGCAGAGGTATGCCCCGAGGCGCATGGTACCGCCCATCTTGTCGATGATCTCCTGTTCCTCCTGCAGCGATATCACCGGATTGGGCGTACCCTGGTCGAATTCCGTCGAGTTGGCCTTCTCGAGCCCGCAGACGTTGCGGCCGTACTCGATCACCGCGCACTGCAGCCCCAGGCATATGCCGAAAAGCGGGATGCCGTTCGCACGCGCGTGTCCGATCGCCATCACCTTCCCCTCGATGCCGCGGTTCCCGAACCCTCCGGGCACCAGGATGCCGTCGATCCCCTCGAAGAGCTGTTCGGGAGCGCCGCCGCACGCCTTTTCGATATCCTCGGAATCGATGCGGGTGATTTCCAGCTCCGCCTCGTTCGCCACCGCACCGTGGAGAAGCGCCTCGTAGATCGACCGGTACGCATCCTGAAGCGAGATGTACTTCCCCACCACCGCGATCCTTACCGTGCACCGCGGATTGGTGAGCGAATGATAAAACCTGTCCCACGCGCCGATATCGATCGGGCTGTTCTCCAGGCCGAAGTGCTCGAGCACGATTTCGTCGTAGCCGTTGGCATGAAGCATGTACGGTATCTCGTAGATTGAGCTCTTGATATCGACCGCCGAGATGACGTTGCGCTCGGAAACATTGCAGAAGAGCGCGATCTTGCTCCTCATCTCGTCGGTGAGCACCCTGTTCGTGCGGCAAAGGAGGATGTCGGGGATGATTCCAATCTCCATGAGCATCTTAACCGAATGCTGCGTCGGTTTTGTCTTCGCCTCGCCCGCAACGGTTATGGTCGGTATGAGCGTAAGGTGGACATTCAGCACTCTCCTGGGGGTTAGCTCCTGGCGAATCTGCCTGATCGCCTCGAGGAACGGGATCGACTCGATATCACCCACCGTGCCGCCGATCTCTATGAGCAGGAAATCCAGGTCCTCCTCGAAAGCCACGTCGTAGATCCGCCTCTTTATCTCGTCGGTGATGTGGGGGATGACCTGCACGGTGCGCCCGAGGTAATCACCGCGGCGTTCACGCTCGATCACCGTAAAATAAATCTGCCCGGTCGATACCGAATTCCTGCGCGATAGGCGTGCGCCGGTAAAGCGCTCGTAATAGCCCAGGTCGAGGTCGGTCTCGGCGCCGTCTTCGGTCACGTATACCTCTCCGTGCTGGAACGGGCTCATGGTGCCGGGATCGATGTTAATGTAGGGGTCCATCTTGACCGCCGAAACCCGGTAGCCGTGCCCTTCAAGCAGAAGGCCGAGCGAGGCGGTTGATATGCCTTTACCCAAGGAGGAACACACGCCCCCTGTTACAAATATGAAACGGGTTTTTTTACCTGTCATTGGAAGGAACCTGTCAGTTAGGATTATCCATATCGGGTCATTTATGCATCACGGGCAATTACTATTCGCACACACCGCTTAATAGGCGATTATTTTACATGGATGTTACATGGGAGGCGGCCCGGCCCGGGACGGGGAAAAGGACGCCAATAAAAAACAAGACTTGACATTCAGCCCGGCGGACACTATACATAAGCCGAACAGGACAAACTAACGCCGTTACGGGAAGGTGCGCTCGATGAGTGAAAAGAGGGTATACAAACGTCACCAGTGTTTCGAAAAGATCGACTTCGATTATTTCGAAGGAAATCCCGACGACATCGATATCAGCACCACCGTACTCGTCAAGTGCAAAGGCCACATGCTCGACCTCAGCCGCGGCGGCGCCTTCATCGTCACCGATACGCGGGTCGCCGTCAATATGCCGGTCAGGCTCCGCTTCCAGACTAAAAAATCGAAATACGAGGCGGCGGGAACCATCATCCGGACCGGTCTTCTGAAAAACAATCCCTCCGAAATCGCGCAGAAATACGCCGCCGTGAAGGTCAGGGAAGACGCGTATATCGCGATTCAGTTCGCGCAACTCATCGAGGAGATCGACGAATCCGTCCTCAAAAAGTCATGAAGACGCAATTCATTCGAGTCAACGATATCGCCGAGGTGGACCCTTCCCGGGCGACCGTCTACGACCTCAACAAGCGGTATATCGACAGCCATGGCAACATGTTCGGCCTCCGCTACAACCGGGAAACCAGGAAGATCGAGATCATCAAGATCATCCGGACGCCGGCGAAGACGGCGTCGTATTACCAGCAGCGCATGGTCCAGCAGAAGTATTTGGCCAGGGACGAGGGGCATGCGACCGCCCCGGGAGTCTCCCAGCCGCTGGATAACGGTGAAGGGTTCGACGAATCGGGCGAGGCGGTGTTCGACCCGACGGCGTTTATCAACCGCTGCCTCGAAATGATGAAGACGCACAGGGACCGCTTGAGCGGGATCATGATGAACATCAAGAATTCCAAGGTGATTCCGGAGACCGAACGCATGGACGCCTCGACCCTGGCCGGAATATTCAGGAACATGGACATCGACGGCATACGAAGAATCGAGAAGGTCATCGACAACCATCGCGAGCTCACCAACTATCCCCGATCGCTGTCCTATTACCAGTCCAAGCTCGACACGGCAGGAAGGGACCTCTTCGAGGCGCTTGGGGACGACGGCAGGAGGACGCGCTTCGTCTTTTTCTCGGAAATGCACGGATCGATCAGACACCTCTACCGGTCGCTCCTTAAGGCGGTGCGGGACCTGGAGTTCTTCCTCAGCGAGAAGGACGTCGAGGGCATGAAACAACTCACCTTCGCCGAAAAGCAGCAGTTCCAGGACGCCATGACCTCGATACAGAACACGATCCGCGAGATAACCGTCATCCTCCGCGACACGAACAGGCTCGAGGAATTCATCGGCAATCCCGAGAATTTCTGACTCAGGGCCGGACGACGACCACCTCCCCGAATTTTGCCAGTTCCTTTTTCAGCGCCCCCTCCCCCAGGACAAGCCGCACGGCACCCTGGCTGAAGAGCTGTTTGCCGCTCTCGAGTACCGCGTCGGCTCCCACACCGGCGACATTGCGCTGGTACTCGGTAATGTACGAAAACGGCAGGCCCATGTGGTATACCGTCATGTATTTTTCGAGCACGGCAAGCGGCGTCTCAAATTCGAAGATATAGCTGTTAATCATCGATTGACGTGCCCAGGCGAGCTCGTCGGGGGTGACCGGCGAGGAGGCGATCTTCCCCATGTTCTCAAGTATAAGCCGCAGCGTAAGCGGCGACTGCGCGGTGTTGGTCTGGGCAAACGCCAGGAAGACCCCCGTCTCCTTCCGCTGCCGCAGCACAGACTGCACCACGTAGGAAAGCCCGCGGTTCACCCTGATCTCGCGCACCAGCCGCGAACTGAACGATCCCTCCCCAAGGATGAAGTTCATTACGCCGAGCGAATACGAGGCCGGGGCGGCCATCGGGGGCGCCAGCGTGCCGACGACGATGGTCGCCTGCGGCACGGGCCGTTCGATGAAGTATATTTTCTTTGTACCCGCTCGCACGGCCGCGGCGGCCTTTTCGGCGTCGAACCGGTACGCCACGCGCTCTCCACGCGCGACCCCCGACAGCGCTTTCTCGATACGTCCGCGTGCGGCGGCAGACTCGACCGCTCCGACTACCCCGATGGCCATGTTCCCGGCGCGGAAGTGGTTGTTGAACGCGGTCCGCAGCTCCGCCTGGCTGATCGAATTCACCGACTGCTCGCGCGGTACCGAACCGTACCCCACCCCGTCGAAAATGATTTCCCGCACCTTCTCGATGGCCAGGGTCGACGGGCTGTCCTTTTTGCGACTGATCTCCTCGACCATCATCGCCTTGGCGTCGGCGATCGACCGCTCGTCGAGCGCCGGGTCGGTTAGCAGATCGGCCATGATATCAAGCGCCAGGTCCGCGTGGCGCTCGAGCACGCGTATCGAGATGTTGACGGTTTCCCACGAGGCGCTTATCGCGATGCGTCCGCCCACGCTTTCTACAGCCTCATGCAGACGGTCGCCGGGATATCGCTTCGATCCGCCCAGGGTCAATCCTTTTGCGAGCAGGTCGGAAATCCCCGCGTTCAGCCTGCCCTCGTAGAGCTTGCCGAATCCCGCGCTCGCCACGACTGAAAACTGCGGCAGCTCGTCACGAATGTAGAATATTTTAAGACCGTTCTCAAGCTCAAACTCCGCCACCGGGGGCAGCGACAGTTCGGTCGGCCTCACCTCGCGTTTTTCGGGAGAAGGAGCGGGAACCTCCGCCTTTCGCGTCTCGGCCTGTTTAACGGGTTTCCGTGGCTTCTTCGGCGGGGTGGATTTCGGCGCCGCGTCGCCGAGCGACGCGAACAGCATCCCCAGCAGCAGGAGTGCGATGGGCACGACGAAGCGCGCGCGGGCGCGGCGACCCGATCCGTTTGCGGTGTAGTTAGAGCTCATTTCCTGTCCTTTTTGTTTAATAACACGCCCACCGTCCGGTTATCCCTGGTGAAGTACTCATCGATCGTCCGCCTGACCCGTTCGGGCGTAACGAGCCTGATCTCGTCGAGGTAGCGCAGAAGGTACGTCCAGTCTCCAAGGACCGTCTGGTAGTGGCTCAGCGTGCTGGCGATTCCCTTGTTCGACTGGAAGTCCAGCACCGTTGACGATTCATTCCGATTAACGACTTTTTCTATTTCCTCGCGGCTCACTTCCGCGGCCAGCCTGCCGATCTCCTCGTAGATGGCGGCCTCGACCTCCTGCACCGTGTGCGGGGCGCGCGGCGCCGCGGCGATGACGAAGAGGTTGTCGTAACGCGCGCCGGGGAAGCCGTTCCACGCGTCGACCGAAACGGCTATCCGTTTTTCGAGCACGAGCGAGCGGTATAAACGCGAGGTCTTGCCGTCGGCGAGGATCCCCGCGATAACGTCGCAGGCGAAATCGATCTCCGACGGAAACGTCGGTTTCCGCCAGCCGATGAGGACGTACGGATTGGCGTCAAAATAATACTCCAGGCGACGCTCCCCGGCCGTAGCGGGCTCGCGCGTTTTGACCGGCGAGGGCTCGTCGGCCGCCCTGATCTGTCCGAAATACTTTTCGATCACGGCGAATGTTTTATCGGGCTCCTGGCGACCCACCACGGTTATGGTCATGCGGGAGGGGATGTAATAGGTCCTGAAAAAATCACGCACGTCTTTAATCGACATGTTCCGTATACCGGACGCCCAGCCGATTATCGGATGCCGGTAGGAATGCGCGATGAACGCGGCGGCGATGAAGCGCTCGACCAGGCCCTCCAGCCCCTTCGAGTCATAGCGCATCAGGCGTTCCTCGACGACGGTGCTGCGCTCCTTGTAATACTCCCTGAAGACCGGGTTCCTGAGTCGCTCGGATTCCGTCTGCGCCCACAGTTCAAGCTTCCCGGAGGGCACCTCGATGAAATAATAGGTCTGGTCGCGCGAGGTCGCCGCGTTGAAGCCGACCCCGCCGATCTCGCTGTATATGCGGTCGTAAGGGGAGCTCACAACGAATTTGGCGTGGTCATTTTCAAGCTTCCTGAGCTTTTTTTCCAGAACCGGAATGCGCCGGTCGCCGGGGTTCGATATTCTCAGGCCGTCGAGGGCCTCGCCTATGCCCTCGATCTCGTCCAGGAGCTTCTTCTCTTTTTTATAATCCCTGGTGCCGATGACGTCGGTGCCCTTGAAAAGCATATGCTCGAGCATATGCGCGGCGCCGGCGGTCTGGTAGCTTTCATCGGAGGATCCCACGCGAAAGGAAATAATGAGCGCGAGCGTCGGAGAATAGCCGCGGTTGAGCGCAATCACGCTGATGCCGTTTCCGAGGGTCCTCGTCTGAACGTTTTTTTTCAGAAAGTCGAAACCGGCGGCGGGCTCTCCATACGACGACGCCTGCGGCAGCAGAAACAGCATCGCGCCAAGGCACAGCACACGCCTTATTCCATCCGTCATCGGTCGCTCCTTATCATTAACATGTCCGGCCGGACCGCCGCGAAGACCCCGGGCCCGGGGTTCCCCCGCACACGGCGATAAAAGCCTAACAACCACGGCTTGCGCGACAAGACCGATCCGCCCGCCGGCGCATCACGCACCGCCCTCCTCCCTCCGCAGTATCTCCTCCGCGAGTATACGGAGCTTCGGCGACACCTTGAGCGGCGGCAGCTCCACGCGCGGCGCCGGGCGTTTCGCCTCGCCGCCGCCGAGCCATTGCGACAGGGCCATAACCATGCGCGCCTGGATCTCCTCGACCTTCGCCGTAACGCCGGCCATTCGGTAGAACTTCACCGCAAGCAGGGGCTGGCGCTTTTCATAGAAATAATAGTCGCCGACGCGGGTAAGGCCGTCGCGGTATTTCGTCCTGACGAAAAGCTCCACCGCCTGTTTAATATCGCCGCTGTTGAAGCATTCGTTTCCTTTTCGGATCAGCGATACCCGTTCACTGGCGTCCATCCATCCACCTCTTCACGCGATGCGACGGCCGCGCGGCCGTCACGTATATAAGGGCCCCATATCGTCCGGCGGTTACACCGCAAACCGCCGATGCGCCGCTTTCGCATTAATCATCGGCAGGGAGCGCACCGCAACCGCAGCATAACCTTACTCCCGAAAGTATCCTGCCGTCAATTCATAAAGATGCGGCGCGGCGCGTACGCACCGGGGCCCGGACTTTTCCATATAAATCGAAAAAAGCCCCCGGCCGGACGTTTTTTATTGACACCTCCCGGCGCTCGCGCTTAATTATACTCCAAAAAACAAATCGCGCTTTCGCACTTCTGGCGAACCACCCGGGAGGACGGGTCTGCAATGGCACATATAGTGATCGATCGTGACCGGTGCAAGGGCTGTTATTTCTGCATCGAATTCTGTCCGCGCAATATTATTAGAATCTCCCAGGAACACAACCGGATCGGGTACTTCCCCGCCGAGTTCATAGAAGAGGAGCGCGAACGCTGCACCGGCTGCAAGACCTGCGCCGTCATGTGTCCCGACACGGCGATAGAGGTGTATAAATGACCGAAAAGAAGCTTACCAAGGGCAACATCGCCCTCGCCGAAGGCGCCATACAGGCGGGATGCCGTTTCTATTTCGGCTACCCCATCACCCCGCAGAACGACATTCCCGAATACCTCGCGCGGAACCTCCCGAAGAACGGCGGGACGTTCATACCCGCCGAGAGCGAGATCGCCTCGATCAATATGGTGATGGGCGCCTCCGCTTCGGGCAAGCGCGCGATGACCTCGTCCTCGGGGCCCGGCATTTCGTTGATGCAGGAGGGCATCTCGTACCTCGCGGGCTCGGAAATGCCGGCGGTCATCGTCAACATCATGCGCTGCGGGCCGGGCCTCGGCGGTATCGCCCCGACACAGGGAGACTACAACCAGGCCGTGCACGGCGGCGGCCACGGCGATTACCGCAACATCGTGCTTGCGCCCGGTTCGGTCCAGGAGATGTTCGACCTGACCATCAGGGCCTTCGAGCTGGCCGACAAATACCGCAATCCGACGATGATCATCGCCGACGCCATGATCGGCCAGTTCCAGGAGCCCTGCCGCCTGACTCCCGAAAAACCGGTCGAGTTTCCCGAAAAGCCGTGGGCCCTCACCGGCCGCAAGGGCAGGAGCCCGCGTCTGCTGAAATCGCTCTATCTCGGCGACTACGAGCAGGAGGAACACAACCTCTTTCTGAAGAAAAAATACGACGAAATCCAGGAAAACGAGGTGATGGTCGAGATGCAGAACCTCGACGACGCCGAGCTCATCATCGTCGCCTTCGGCACGCCGGCGCGCGTGGCCAAGACCGCCATCAGCCTCGCTCGCGCGGAAGGTCTTAAGGTCGGCCTCATCCGTCCGATCACGCTCTTCCCCTTCCCTGTAAAACAGGTATTTGAACACTCCGCGCGCGTGAAGAATATACTGGTGGTCGAGATGAACACGGGGCAGATGGTGCGCGACGTGCGAATCGCCGCACACAAGGACGCCGCAATCCATTTTTACGGCAGGCCCGGAGGAGGCTTCCCCTTCCCCGACGACGTGCTCGGCGAAATAAAGAAGGCGCTCGCGGGAGGTGCGCGATGAACGCGATATTCAAACGGCCGGACAACCTTACGGACGCAGCCACGCACTTCTGCCCCGGCTGTACGCACGGCATCGCGCACCGGCTCATCGCCGAGGCCATGGACGAGCTCGGCATCGCCGACCGCACGATAGGCATCCCGGGGGTCGGCTGCTGCGTGTTCCTCTACCGCTATTTTCCCATCGACGCGCTCGAAGCGCCGCACGGCCGCGCCCCGGCGTGCGCCACCGGCATGAAGCGCGCTCAGCCCGACAGGATCATCTTCGCCTATCAGGGCGACGGCGATATGGCGGCGATCGGCACATCGGAAATCATCCACGCGGCCAACCGCGGCGAGAACATCACCGTGTTCTTCATCAACAACTCGGTCTACGGCATGACCGGCGGGCAGATGGCGCCGACCACTTTGCTCGGCCAGCAGACGACGACCAGCCCCTTCGGGCGCGATTTCAAGTCCGAGGGCTACCCGATAAAGATGGCCGAAATGCTCGCGACGCTCGAGGGGGTCGCCTACTCCACCAGGGTGTCGCTCCACTCGCCGAAGCACGTCAACCAGGCGAAGAAGGCCATTCGAAAGGCCTTTGAGATGCAGATCAACGAGATGGGATTCTCGGTTGTGGAGATGCTCTCCACCTGCAACACCAACTGGCGCGTGTCGCCGCTCGAGGCGCTCACAATGATCGAGCGCGAGATGATTCCCTACTTCCCGCTGGGAGTATTCAAGGAGCGTACGGGAAAGGATTTTTTGTAACCGCACCCACCGACGGGCCGGTTTCGGCCGGCTCGGGCGGTGGACGGAGGTTTCGCAAGGCGCGCGCCCGGTCATCGGGAAAAAGGACGGCGCCGGGCCAGGGAGGTATGGTTTGTATTACGATGTGATTATGGCGGGCTTCGGCGGCCAGGGCATACAGACGATCAGCCAGATCGTTGCGCTTGCGGCGATACGCAAAGGCCTCAACGTGACCTACCTGCCGTCATACGGCGTGGAAAAACGTGGAGGCCGCACCAACGTGACGCTCGTTATCGCCGACGAAGAGATCGGTTCAATGGTGACCAACCATCCGAAGTGCGTCATCGCGATGGATGCCATCGCCGTCGACAAGTACCAGTCGCAGGTCGCACCCAGGGGACTGCTCATCACCAACGCGAGCCTCGTCCCGGAGAGCATGCTCGAAAGGAAGGACATCGAGCCGCTTCCCCTGCGATGCAACGACGAGGCGCTCGCCCTCGGAAGCGCGCAGCTCTCCAACATGATCGCCCTCGGCGCCTTTCTCCAGAGGTCGGGAATACTCGGCATCGGCGACGTCGAGTCCGTGATGGACGACGTCACCCCCGAACGCCTCAAGAAGACGATCCCCGCCAACCTTGCGGCGATACGGCGCGGTATCGAAATCGCCGCCAACGGCAGAGGGCGCTGAACCGGGAAGTGAAGGCGCCGCGCGGATTCCGGCGCCTTCACTCTTTACATTCCCCGCGTACGATAAAAAATTCTTGCTTCAACAATTATCTTCGAGTATATTCCCATCTGTGTCCGGGCAGCCGCAGAATTCGGGAACGTGCGTTCCCTTTCCTCCGCGGCGGGTGATGCGATGGACGTTCCCGCGGCATATCAGATCTATTAATTCGCATATAACATCCTTAACGGGGAAAACACGCTCTGCCATGATACCTGCCGCACTGTTCGCCTTCGCGATTGTCGCGCTCTTCATGGGAGTGATGTTGCTGGTGTTCTCGCGGAAAAGCGACGGGCGCCAACGCAAGGGCTGTGCGCTCGAAGTCGGCGGTACGAACGCATGCGCCCACTGCGGAAACATGCACCGGGTCGATTGCGGCCCGAAAAAATGAAACAACCGTGTCGCCGCCAGGGACCAAGAAGGCCCGGACCAGCGGTCGTCGAACGGACCGCAGCGGTGGCGACTTTTTGCCTTGCGTCAGGACCGGACGGCCGTTATAATCGAAATATCGGTTGAATGCACATGGCGAACTACAGGCTTAAAAAGGGATACGACATCCGCATGGCGGGTGGGGCCGAAGCCATCCTCGAGCGTGCGCCCTTCCCGGAGAGCGTGGGGCTGTATCCTGCCGACTTTTACGGCATGACGCCGAAACCGCTCGTGGAGGGCGGTGAGCGGGTCAGGATCGGCACGCCGCTCTGGCGCGACAAGCGCAGGGAGTCGCTCATTGTCACGTCCCCGGCGAGCGGCACGGTGGCCGAAGTTCGCCGCGGCGAGCGGCGGGCACTCGAGTCCGTGATTATACGGACCGACGGAAAGCAGCACGTCGCCGCATCAATCGCGCCGCCGCCAAAGCGCGTCTTCTCTTCCGCGCGCGCAGAGATCATCGGCGCACTCTGCGCCGTCGGACTTTTTCCCCTCTTCCGTCAGCGCCCCTTCGGCACGGTCGCCGACCCCCTGGCGACGCCGCGCGCCATCTTCGTTACCGCCATGGACACCGCGCCGCTCGCCGCGGACCAGGGACTCATCCTCAAAAACCATGAGCAGGAATTCCAGCGTGGCATCGACGTGCTCGCAAGCCTCACCCCCGGCAGGGTGCACCTCTGTACGGAAGCTAACACGGGAGACGGCTCGCCCTTCGCCGGCGTTCAAAATGTTGAACATCACCGCTTTTCGGGGCCGCACCCGGCCGGAAACGTCGGCGTGCATATTCATCACGTCGCCCCGATACGCGGTGTCGGCGACATCCTGTGGCACTGCACGGTCCAGGGAGTCATCCTGATCGGACGGTATTTCATTACCGGTGCGCCCTCGTTCGAGGTTACGGCCGCCGTGGCGGGACCTGCCGCGGCGCGCGGTCGCCATGTGGCGACACTCTCTGGCGCCGCGCTTTCTTCGTTCGCGGAGGCGTCAAAAGCGTTTCCCGCGGCGCGCTTCATCTCGGGAAACGTTCTCACCGGCCGCAATATCGGCCCTGGCGGCTTTCTTGGCTTCCACGACAACCTTGTCACGATAATCCCCGAGGCGCGTACAAGCGTTTTTCTCGGCTGGCTGTCACCCGGGTTTTCGCTCGAGAGCTTCTCCGCCTCGTTCATCTCGCGGCTCATGCCGCGACGGCGCTTCGCCATCGACTCGAACCGAAACGGCAGCGTGCGCGCCTTCGTCGCCACCGGCATCTACGAGCGGCTGCTCCCGATGGATATACTGCCTTCGTTTCTGCTCAAGTCAATACTCGCCGGCGACATCGAGGAGATGGAAAAACTCGGCATACTCGAGGTGACGCCGGAGGACCTCGCGCTGTGCGAATACGCCTGCCCTTCAAAGACCGACATACAGCGCATGCTGCGCGACGGGATCGATCTTATGCTGAAGGAGACACGGGAGACAGAATGAAGCCGCACGGGAAGATGCGATCCGCGTTCGAAAAGGGCGGGCGCTTCGAGCGCCTGTGGCCTCTCGTGGACGCGGCCGAGACCTTTTTCTTCCGCCTGCCGGTGCGCACCGCGGGGGGAACGCACATCCGCGACGCGTACGACCTCAAGCGCATGATGATGATCGTGGTCGTGGCGCTCTTTCCCAGCATGATTTTCGGAACCTATAACGTCGGCTACCAGTTTTACGCCTCGGCCGGAATTCCGGCCGATCACCTCGCCTGCGTGCTCAAAGGCCTTACGGTGGTCATTCCGTTATACGTCGTTACCTTCGCCGTCGGCGGAGCGTGGGAGGTGCTCTTCGCGCTCATCCGCGGCGAGGAGATCAACGAGGGCTTTTTCGTCACCGGCGCGCTCATCCCGCTCATCATGCCGCCGACCATCCCCCTGTGGCAGCTCGCGCTGGCGGTGAGCTTCGGCGTGGTGCTCGGCAAGGAGCTCTTCGGCGGCACGGGCATGAACATCTTCAACCCGGCGCTCGTAAGCCGCGCCTTTCTCTTCTTCGCCTATCCGAAATCCATCTCGGGCGCCGATGTCTGGACGCTCACCGGCGGCACGGTGGTCGACGCCTACACCATGGCCACGCCGCTTCACCTGGGCATCGAGCCGAAGGGCGACATCATCGCGCATCTTGCCGGGAACGGCTTCGATTTCTGGAGGATGCTCTGGGGCCTCGAGCCGGGAAGCATCGGGGAGACCAGCGCAATCGCGGTACTCGCCGGGGCGTTTATCCTGGTCGTTACGGGCGTCGGTAGCTGGCGGATCATCGTTTCGGTCTTCGCCGGCGGCGCCGCGATGGCGCTTCTCTGCAACGCCTTCGCCCCTTCGCCCGCAAGCATGCTGGCGCTTCCCGCGCACTATCATTTCGTGGCGGGCGGCTTCGCCTTCGGCGCGGTATTCATGGCGACCGACCCGGTCTCGGCCGCGGGCACGAACGCCGGCAAATACGTGTACGGCTTTCTGATCGGCCTGCTCACCGTCATGGTCCGTACGCTCAACCCGGCCTACCCGGAGGGCATGATGCTCGCCATACTGTTCATGAATCTTTTCGCGCCGCTCATCGACTATACGGTGGTGCGGCTGAATATGCGACGGAGGGGGCGCCGTGCGGCAGGGTAACGCCTACACGCTGATTTTCCTGGCCGCGGTGGCGCTCGTCGCCTCGCTCGTCCTCGCCCTCGCGGCGCAGATGCTGAAGGACCGGCAGAACCTCCTTCAGCAGGCGGATATGAAGCGCAATATTCTCATCGCCGCGGGCTTCATGGAGTGCTACGCGGACGCCGACGAGGCGAAGCGCGAGATGGACCCCGGCGTCTGCACCGATGTGCACTTCTACTTCGAAGCGCACATGCGCGCGCTGCTGCTCGATCATCGGGGAAAGATCGTCGATGAACCGGGAACACGCCCTGAGCTCGTGGACCCCGCACGCGAGGCCGACAAGCCCCTCGAAAAGCGCCGCTACCCGGTTTTTTTGCGTATCGATCCGGTCAAAGGAAAAGAAAAAATCTCCGCTTATTGCATCCCCATTTACGGAAAGGGCCTCTGGTCCTCGCTCTACGGCTACCTGGCGCTCGAGCCCGACCTCAACACCGTAAAGGGCCTGACCTTCCATAAACAGGGCGAAACACCCGGCCTCGGAGCCGAGATCCAGTCCCGCTGGTTCCAGGAGGGCTTCAAGGGCAAGACGATACTTGACAAAAAGGGAAGGCTCGTTTCCATCACCGTGCTCAAGGGTAAGCTGGACCGGTCCTCTCCTCAGGCCGCGCACCAGGTGGACGGCATCAGCGGCGCGACGCTCACCACCAGGGGGGTGACCGACTTGTTGATGAAAAGCCTCATGATGTATGAACCCTATTTTACCATGATCCGCCGCGGAGGTGCCGAACATGGCCGTCGATAAAAAGATATTCCTGTCACCGATAAACGAAAACAATCCCATTACAACGCAGGTGCTGGGCATCTGCTCGGCGCTCGCCGTCACCTCCCAGCTCAAGCCGTCGATCGTGATGGGCCTGGCGGTCATCGCCGTGATGGTCTTCTCCAATCTCATCACCTCGCTTATGCGGGAATACATTCCCCAGAAGGTGCGCATCATCGTCGAAATGACCGTGGTGGCCTCGCTCGTCATACTGGTCGACCAGATCCTGAAGGCCTACGCCTACCAGATGTCCAAACAGCTTTCGGTTTTCGTCGGCCTCATCATCACCAACTGCATCGTGCTGGGACGCATCGAGGCCTTCTCCATGGGGAACCGCCCCGTCCCCTCCCTCGTCGACGGGTTGGGGAACGGCCTGGGATACGCGCTCATCCTCTTCATCGTCGGTTTTTTCCGGGAACTCCTGGGATTCGGCAAGATACTCGGCTACCAGGTGCTGCCCGAGTCGTTGTACGCGGCGGGGTACGAGAACAACGGCCTCATGGTGCTCGCGCCCGGAGCGTTCATCATCCTTTCGCTCATCATCTGGCTGCAGCGCACGATATCCGGATACCGCGAGGACTGAGGCGCCATGGAACTGGTAAACATCGGCATTCGCGCGATATTCACCGAGAACATACTTCTCGCTTATTTCCTGGGCATGTGCTCGTTCCTGGCCCTTTCGAAAAAGATGCCCACCTCGTTCGGCCTGGGCGTGGCCGTGATCTTCGTTCTCTCCATCACCGCGCCGGTCAACTGGATCATCCACGAGTACGTACTCCGCGAGGGCGCGCTCGCGTGGCTCGATCCGCGGTTCAAAGAGGTTGACCTGAGCTTTCTCGTTTTCATCTCGTTCATCGCCGTCATCGCGGCGCTGGTACAGGTGGTGGAAATGGCGATCGAGAAGTTCTCGTCCAGGCTGTATAACGCGCTGGGGATATACCTTCCGCTCATCACGGTCAACTGCGCGATCCTCGGCGTCTCGCTCTTCATGGTGGAGCGCCGGCTAACGCTTGCCGAAACCGCGGTCTTCGGCTTCAGCTCCGGGATCGGCTGGTTCATGGCCATCGTGAGCATGGCGGCCATTCGCTGGAAACTGCGCTACTCGAACGTCCCGTCCGGCATGCGGGGCCTGGGCATCACCATGCTCGTCACCGGCCTCATGGCCATGGCGTTCATGATATTCTCGGGAATAAGCCTGGGGCACTGATATGATCGTCATAGTAACGGGAGTCGCGGCATTTTCGTTCATCATTATCGCTCTCGGCCTGGTCATCATCGCGGCCGAATCACGCCTTGCGCCCAAGGGGGCCGCGCGCATCGTAATAAATGACGACGCTGAAAAAGCCTTCGATGCGCGGCCGGGCAAGTCCCTGCTCGGCATTCTCTCACAGCAGGGCATACTCCTGCCATCGGCATGCGGGGGCAAGGGGACCTGCGGCACCTGCAAGTGCCAGGTGGCGGATGGCGGCGGCGAAATCCTCCCCACCGAAACGGCCCACATCACCCGCGCCATGGAGAAACAGCACTGGCGCCTCTCGTGCCAGGTGAAGGTGCGCGGCGATATGGCCGT
>JALOTJ010000023.1 GCA_025457965.1 Spirochaetota bacterium
ACGGTCTACCTTCCCTCGGAGCTGCTCGGGTACCTCATGGGCAAAAAGCGCGCGCTGATGGGAAAGGGCATGGACATCAAAATCATCGCTATCAGCGAGCCCCTCAAGCGCGTCTTCGACGAGGCGCGGATCAGCGGCTTCCTCGGAGTGTAGGCGCCGCCCCTTACGGGCGTGCGCGTCAGTTTTTCATCCTTCCCAGCACCGAATCCAGGTCGATGCCGTAGTTCTCAAAGATGACGTTCCGCGCGAGGTCCCTCTGCAGCAGTGATACGTTGTAATCGACCAGGCTTTTAAGCTCGGCCTGGCGGGCCTGGATGTAGCCGTCCAGCGCCAGTTTAAGCTGGATCGCGCTGTAACGCCCCTGCCCGAATTTTCGGAGCACCCCGTTGTAATAATTCATCTGGTACTCGCGCGCCTCACTGGTCTGCACGTAGACCCGGTACAGCACCTCGCACTGCTTCACCGCCGAATCGACCTCGTCGCGCACTTCTTTTTCGAGCTTCTGGAGGTCGAGCGCGGCCTTCTGGTAGCTCACCCGGGCGTTACGCATGCGGGAATCGGCCTCGCTGTTCCCCAGCGGATAAGTGACCTCGAAGCCGGCCGAGTACTGACGGTTGACGTCGTTGAAGGTCTTCCCGTATGAGTCCGCGTTGTAATCGACCGTGCCGGCGCCGAGATTTATTTTCAGCGACGGAAGTTCGTTAAGCGCGGCCGCCTGGTACTCGAGCTCGGCGTTCTGCACCAGGGTCCGCTGGTTGGCCAGGTCCGCCCTTTTGAGGAGGGCGTCACTCATGGCCTGTTCGAGGGCTATGTCGGGCGGTTTGGTGCTGAAGGTCTGGCCCAGTTCGAAGTCGATCGTGCCATCGAGGTTCAGTATGCGAAGCACCGCCAGGCGCGCGTCGTAAACGGCCTTGCCGGTGAGGTCGAAATAGTTCTTGCTCTGCAGCACCTTGCCGTTCCAGTCCAGAAGCTCTTCGCGCTCGGCCAGCCCCAGGGCGAGCTTGCGGCCCATGAGGTTTCGGATATTCGTGGTGCTCTCCAGGTTGATGCGCGTGGTGGCAAGGGTCTCCTCGGCCACGGCCACGTTCCAGTAGCCGACGAGCGCCTGGACCAGCAGGTTCGAGAGGTACAGTTTCACCGCCCGGCGCCGCATCTCGGCGGCGTTGGCGATCATGCGCTCGTTAAGCCTGTCGTTCTGCCCGAAGCTGTTCTTGAGTATTTCCTGGCTGAGCTTTACCATCACCGCCGACTGGTAGCCTTCGCCCCCCATGTTGATCGGCCCGAAAGGAGTATCGATCCCCGCGCCCTTGATATTCTGATACAGCCCGGCGAGACTCAGTTGCAGGGTCGTCCCCGTATTAAACCGCCTCGAAAGCCCCACCTCGTAGTTTTTCTGCGTGGTCTCCGTCCCCTGGAACGTCGACATCGGGTTCTCGGGCGGGGTTTCGACGACGGCGTAGCCTCCCTTTCCATACGCGTAGGTATCGTACAGGGCCTGGTACTTACGGAGGTCGGTATCGGAAGCGCGATATTCCAGGAAGGCCTTCTTTATGTCCAGGTTCTGCATTAACAGGTACTGTAAAACCCTGTCGAGTGTCAGCTTGAGCTTTTCGTCTTTCTTAATCTGTCCGGCCAGGCCCTCCCCTTCCCGCAGGGAGGTCTTCTCCACGGGAGATTCGGACTCCTGACCGTAAAGGGGCGAAATTACGAGCAGTGCGAGCAGAACGGCACCGAGTCCATACGTCGAGCAGCGCATCGGATCCTCCACACGGGGAAGTGCGCAGCGGCCTTCCCCTTTCGTCAGGCTGGTTCACCACCGCGCCGGTCGGCGCGCAAATGGTCATGATGAATTCAAAATATGTTCATAGACGCCCGCCCCTGTCAATTGTAAAAGGCGGCAACGAATGGAAAGATGAAAGATCATACCGTCCATGGTAGATGATGTCACTGAAACGCCTGGACCCGTGGTCGTCGCGTTCATTAAGTTTTGGAATTTCCACCACCCTGACCTGTTCGAAAAGATTGACTTTAGGCCGTGGAGAGGGAATTATCGCCGCAGGGAATACATGATGATACGCTCACGCCTGACACCATTGACGTTATCGCTAACCGTCTTTATGTGCGTTTTAGTACCCGGTCCGGCGGCGCGCGCGAAGACCCTCGATCCCGATACGATACACCTTTCGGGCGGCGCGACGCCAAACCCGAGGGAAAGGACCGTATTCAAAAGTCCTCACATTCCGTTTATAGAAAAAATCGCCGCCGAGGAAGGCGTGGACGGCTACCTGGTCCAGTGCATCGTCAAGGTCGAATCGGATTTCAACGCGGGCGCGGTGTCGGTCGCCGGCGCGGCGGGCCTCATGCAGATCATGCTCGACGTCGCGCGCGCCTACGGAGTAAGCGACCCGTTCGATCCGCAGCAGAACCTCCGGGCCGGCGTTCGCCACTTCAAGTCGCTGCTTTCCACATTCAATGGCGACGTCACGCTCGCGCTGGCGGCCTATCATGCGGGCGCCGGCAGGGTGAAACGGCACAAGGCGGTGCCCCCGATTAAATCGACCGTTGACTATGTGGCGAGGGTGCTGCGGTACTATCGCGGGACCGGCCCGGGAGCCAGCCCGGGGGAAATTGAACAGAAGGTGCGGCGGCTTTACAAACGGATCGCGCCCGACGGGACAATCGAAATTTACGACAGGTGATCACTCCACGTACTTTTCCTTCTCCTTGCGGATGCTGATCGTGCCTTCCAGGTCGAGCCGCCTCATATGGTCGACGATGTAGTCGCGTGCCTCCTGAATGTCGCTCAATCGCTGCGCGCCCAGCGCGTCGATCTCGCCCAGGATGTCGGTGGCGCGGTTTCGGCTCATGTTGCGCAGAAACTTGAATCGCACCTCGTCGCCGGCGCCCTTGAGCGCCATGGCGATGAGCCGTTCGTCGTGGAGCTCGTCGATGAGAGCGCGCATCTCCTGGTTGCTGAGGTTGGCGATGTTCTCGAAGGTGAAGATGCGCTCGCGGATCTCCTGCGATATTTCGGGCATCGATCCGTCGAAGTGGTCCATGAGCTTCTTTTCCTGGTCGCCGCTCATGTGCCCCAGGATGCTTACCAGTGCGTCCACCCCGCCGGCCGCTTCGAAGCTCCTGCCCGACTGCTGCAGTTTCTCGTATTTTTTCCGTATAACGCGAGCGATCTCAAGCACCGCGTCGGGCGAGGTCTTTTCCATGCGCGCCATGCGCAGGGCCGCCTCCTTGGCGTCACCGGGGGGAAGGAGCTGCAGCACCTCGGCCGCCTTGGACGCGGGAAGGTACGCGAGCGTTATCGCGATGGTCTGGGGGTGCTCGTTCTGAATGAATGAAAAGAGCGTTTCCGACTCGATCCCGGCGAGGAACTCGAAGCCCTTCTCGAGGTTCTGCCGCGTGAGTTTCTTTAAAATGCCCGCGGCCTTTTCCTCGCCGAACGAGGCGACCAGAAGCTCCCTGGCCACGTTTTCTCCGCCCTGCAGGTTTTTCCGCCGCTTGCGCAGGCCGATGAGGAACTCGCCGATGAGGTCCTCGCGCTCGTGCACGGTAAGCCTCTCGACGACGGCGATCTCGCGGCTTATGCGCTGAATGCTGTCCTCGTCGAGGTGCTTCATTATCTCGGCCGCCGCCGCGGGCCCGAGCGCCACCATGAGCGCGGCCGCCCTCTCGGTGCCGGTCATTTCATCGATGGATTTCATCCCGCTACTACGGGCACCTTCGTGAATTCTATCACCTTCTGCGGGCACACCTCGGCGCACTTGCCGCAGTTGATGCACAACGTGTAATCTATATCGGCGAGGAAGTTCGACATGGTTATGGCCGTCTCCACTTCCGGATTCTCGGCGAAGACCTCCTTGCAGGCCTTCACACAGCGGTTGCACGCGATGCAGCCGACCGAACAGCCCTTTTTCATGACGGGGGCCTTCTCGGTGTTACGGCATATCACATGCACATCGAAACCGGAGTCGACGAGGCTGATGATGTCTCGCGGGCAGGCGGCCACGCAATTGCCGCACCCCGTGCAGAGTTCGCGGCTTATTACCGGCAGGCCCGTATCGCTCATATGGATCGCTCCGAACGGGCAGGCGATCATACAGTCCTCCAAACCCAGGCAGCCGTACGCGCAGGTCTTGAATCCCTCGCGAATCTGCTGGGCCGCGGCGCAGCTCCTGGGGCCGTTGTAATCGAAGCGGTTATTCGCGACGTCGCCCCCCCCCTGGCAGTGGACGCGCGCGATTTTAGGGCGCAGCGCCTCGGCCTTGATGTCCATTATGCGGGATATCTTCTCCACGGCGTCGGCACCGCCCACCATGCACAGGTTTATCGGGGCGGAGCCCTCGAGTATCTTCATGGCGTAGCCAGAGCATCCGGGGAAGCCGCAGGCGCCACAGTTGGCCCCCGGCAGGGCCTCGGCTATGTAGCCCAGCCGCGGGTCCCGCTCCACGTGCAGTTTGATCTTGGCATAAGAGAGGATCACCCCGAACGCCGCTCCAAGCGCCGTTATGCTGAGGATCGAGGAAACCGAAGGGAATACCATATCAAGCATCGTTCACTCCAGGTCGGTTGTAGTTCAAGGGTCCGAAGGAGCGCCGGAAGAACGCTGTGCCGCACGCTTTTCGCCCGCGGCCCGGGTTTCATCCAAGGCGACGACACCCCCGTGGTGACAGTATAGCTACTCCCGGTCGAAAATTCTGTCAATACATTTACCCTGTTGCATAACCGGGCGGTACCGGGGAGTCCCCCCGCCGCAGGCGGGGGCACTCCCCGGTACTGTAAAAATGCGCAGCAAGTCCATGCGGCGAAGCGTGATAATTGTCCAATTTTTCGACAGGAGATCAATTAATACTTGATATAATGCCGATACTTCCGGTATACCATGAGCGCGGTTATGGCGCAGGCGGGCCGCGGATTTCCGGGCCGAGCGCCGACTTCATTAAAACGGTGTCGATTCGATGGAACTGCTTTTAGATAAAAAGAATATCCAGCCAGAGCTGATAAACGCCATCAACCAGGGTAGCGACGTCGTTTTCATCGCCTACTCCATGATCGAAACCACCGAGGAGCAAATCAAGTTCTCCCTCGCCCGCATCCTCGAAAAATACGGTAAAGAAGAGTACCTCACGCCGATCTTCTCCTGCATCAAGGAGCTCACCTCAAACGCGACCAAGGCGAACGCCAAACGCCTCCTCCTCGAGGAGGGGATCATTACGGAGACCGACGACATTATCGAAATCGTGCGCAAGCTCCGCTTGATCCTCAACGAGGAAGCGCTCCTGGAGTACGGCATCAAGTCCAAGCTCAGCCGCCTTTCCACCAGGACCTATTTCAAGATGCAGGGAAACCGGCTCGTAATAGAGGTCATCAATAATCTGCCGCTTGCCAAGAGGGATCTGGCGAGGATCAACGAACGCATCGAGATGTCGTCGAAATACGACAGCATCGCCGAGTTCTATCTTGAGAATCCGGACCCGGCCGCCGAGGGCATGGGGCTCGGGCTTTCAATGGTTGTTATGCTGTTAAAGAGCATCAACATAAGCTACAAGAGCTTCTCGGTAACCACCGACGGGCGCAACAAGACCCGCGCGCGCATCACGATTCCGCTTTGATATTGCACCGCTTTCTCAGATAGGCCGTCACCATGGAAAGGCAGGCCCTGGTAATGTGGTCGATGTTGCAGCCGGAATTGTCGAATGTCCACTGGATGGCGACGTTCATGACCATGGAAACGATAAGCCGCGCAACGTTCGCCGAATCCACCGCGACGAACTCCCCGCTCTCAACGCCAAGGTCGATTATCTTCCTCACCTCGTCGCAGATGATCCCGTATATCTTGCCGTTGATGTTTTTCACGCGCTCGTTCGTTGAAACCTGCGCCCAGAAATCCACCATGACGGTATAGACCGACGGGTGCCGTTTCGCCGTCACGATGAATGCTATTATTATGGCCTTGAGCTTCTTTTCGGCGGTGCGGTAGCGCTGCGAACGCCGAACGATGGTCTCCTCGATCTGCCGGTAGATGACCTCGAGAAGGTGTATCAGGATGTCTTCCTTTGTCTTGAAATAATGGAGGACCCCCCCCTTGGAGAGGCCGGCGCGGTTGGCGATGTCCTCGATGGTAAAGTTGTTGTACCCCCGCGACGCGATCACCTCGAATGCGGCCTGGACTATCTGTGTCTTTCTCTTTTCCTCTTTTTCGATGTTCCGTGTGGCCATTGGGTGTCCCGCTTCAGTCCCTCTTTTTAATCGAATAGAACGTGCCGCGCCGAAGCTCATTCACCTCGAGGAGCCCTTTCGACGAGAGACCGGCAATCACTGTTTCCACCTCGCCGGCGGAGGCGCCCAGCGCCCTGCAAAGGTCGTCGATCGTCGACGGCCGACGCTCTATGGTGGCGGTGACGGCCATGGTGAGATCGCTCTTCTTTCGAGCCAACTCCATATCGCCCCTGGTCCCCGGTTTACCTATAATGTCCACGGCAAAGCCCTGAAAAAAGCCTTTTATCCGCTCGAGGCCTTCGGCGGAAAGCGGCTCCACCCATTTTTCCGCGCCCGGCCGGTCGAGCGAATTTATCTGGACCCTTTCGGGCCGTATGCGACCGCATGCCTCCGCGAGGAGCCTGAGCTCCGCGTCGGTGTCGTTGACGCCCGGCACGATGAAAATTTCGAGGAGGAGCTTCCCGGCGAACTCGTCCCGAAGCCCGACCAGGCCGTCCATGAGGCGCTTCGCTGTAACGCCGGGGGCGGGCCTGGCGATTTTTTTAAACGCATCCTCGCTCACCGCATCGAGAGAGGGAACGATGATGTCGGCACGCAGAAGCGATCGGCGTACGGCTTCGCGCCACAGCAGCGTTCCATTGGTAAGCACGACAACCGTATACCCGGGAAACTCGTCCTTGATCACGTCAATGATCCGGCCGATACCGCTGTGCAGTGTAGGCTCCCCGGAACCGGAAAAGGTTATCGCGTCCAGCCGCGGCAGGGAATCCAGGTACATCCGCAGCTCGGCGATCACCTCGTCGGTGGACGCAAACTCCGCCGGGGAGGTGGTAAGTTTGCTCGTCTTCCCGC
Organism: Spirochaetota bacterium; assembly: GCA_025457965.1. GTDB lineage: Bacteria > Spirochaetota > UBA4802 > UBA4802 > UBA5368 > MVZN01. The sequence continues at coordinate 7,084 of JALOTJ010000023.1, forward strand.
ATTCGCAGTAAACGCAGTTGAGCGAGCAGGTTTTGAAGGGCACCAGGTCTATGCCGAGCGATATGCCAAGCCTGCGCGAATTGACCGGCCCGAAGAGATGTTTCATCACGAGCTTCACAGCGATTTGCCGCTACTTGCCCATTAATTCCACACGGTTAAGCTCACTGATCTTGCCGATGAGGATCTCGTCGGTCTTCGCCAGTCGCTGGGCGAGTATGTGCACCATCTTGGCGGCGAAGGACGGGTTCTTCACCAGGAAGGCCTTGAGGTCCTGAAGATTGTCGAGATAGGCGACCGTTACCTCCCCCAGCGCGACCGCGTTTGCGCTCCTCGGCGAGCTGTTGAAGAGCGATATCTCGCCAAAGAAATCGCCCCGCTTAAGGGTGGCCACCCGTATGGTGTTCTTACCATCGCTCAGGGATATCCCCACCGGGCCCTCCAGGATGATATACATCCGCTGCTCGACCTTACCCGCCTCGATGATCTTTTCTCCGGCATGGTAACGCAACACGCGACCGGCCATATTCCTCCTTCCCCGTTACCCGGTTTTCCTCTCTGATGAAATTAAGGATCCCTATTTCCCCGCGGCCTCGAGCAGCCTGAACGCGACGTTGAACGAATAATAATTGCCGAGCCTTCCGCCCGACAGCGATACGGTATCGATCCGGTTTACGAGCCCCGCAACGTGGGGTCCGGCATTGTACGTCAGAAACATCAGGAGCGCCTTCATATAGCTCTCCTTTTCAATTTTGAGGTATGACAGAAGGAACGTGCCCGGGTCGGGATTGCCGAAGAGGCCCGAGACGGTAACCGCCTCTTTACCCTCTCCCGCGAGCACCTCCCGTAAAAACTCGGTGTTGTTGGCCACAAATACGCCCCGTTCGTCGGCGAGCACGCTTATCCTGTTGCCGCGCTTGTCCTTGAACCAGAACGAGGGTATCGCATCGATCCTTTCATCGCCGAAGGCGCCATCGTCCGTGCTCTTTGTCTTGACGCCGCTCCTGATTTTTTTTGTGAGCGCCGACGCCTTCGCCCTGTCGGTCATCGGCACGTACATGACGAAATTGTCGAGCGTCCCCGTTATTTTGGCCTTCCGCATGATCACGTTGAAATAGCCGCCGAACCAGGGGAGGAAGTCCGAATCCATGTCGATACCGAGAGAGCTCCCCGTGTCTTTCTTGAATTTTTTGTACTGCCCGCACAATTGCTCATACTCTGGCGAGGAGGCGTTCTTTGCGCAGAAAACATCGAGCGCCTTGAAGTCGAACGATACGTAGTGATACGCGAGCGGATCGGAGGCGGCGAGCAGGAATGCCGGAAGCCCCGGGCGGAACAGCTCCGCCAGAAGCGCGGCCGGGGGATTGCCTCCGGCAAGTGACGCGCTGAAATCGAGCGATACCCCATCCTTCGTCCGCGCGAACGCAACGGCAATATAATCGAAAAAGTCGGTCCGCGAGCGGACCATGGACAGGGCGTTCTCCCTGCCGGGATCGCGCTTCGGGGCCTTTTTATCCGGCGCGGACGGCCGGCCGTTTTTCTCGGAACCGTCCCCCGGAGCTTCCTCGCCGTCGCCCTCCGGGACGTCGCCTGAATCGTCTTCCTTCTTTTTGAGGCGCTCCTCACCGATCTGCTGCAGAAAACTCTTTTTTAAAAAAATATCGAGGTCGTTCCCCGCACGTTTCTTGGCGGCATAGTCCGCGAAAATCGGTTCGGCCGAAAGCGGCGTCGAGCCCGTGTCGATAACCGAGGTTATGATGTCCATGGATGAGGCAACGACGAAATAGCCCTTTATCCCGGTAAAAAAGACGTCCTTCATCATCCGGTAGACCGCGTGGTTGTTATGACGGCTTACCGCCGGATGGAGGTCGAGCGCGGGCTTGTCCCTGTTGACCTTTTTCACTACCTCGACAAAGCGCTGCGGGAAGGTTTTTTCGTTTTTGACGGGAACGAGGATCATTATCCGTTCCGATTCTTTTTTGGCGTCCAGGTAGGCCATCGCCGCCGGACGGCGTAGGTCGATTTCCGCTTTTGCAAGGGAAGCCGCGTCGAGCACATCGACACCGGCCTTTGCCTTAAAATCGGCCCTCCACGCCTCCAACTTCTTTGCGTTCTCGGCGGGGAGCAGGTTGCCGATAAAGAACACGGCCGCCGGCACGGCGCTGGAAAGACGCGATGTCTGTATGTACATGATCGCCGAGGCGGGAACCAGGTCCGCCGGTCCCTCATCGCCAGGCGGCGTCTGTGCGGCCGATAAAGAGGCTGCCAGAACCAGGATAAGGATTGCCGGGATACCACTCCGGGCACGGCCGCGTTTTCGCCTCGATTCAGATCGCATATAGTCTCTCCCTGTGATACGATAAGTCTTAAAGTGCCGCGCTGCGCCGGAACTGCACAGGGTACGGCAAAAGTCGCGCAAAACGGTAACCCTCCCGTCGAACGCTGAAACAGGTCTTCCGCGATTATTTACCGCCGTATTGACGGTATAATACAGTTTACCCGATTAAGTGCAATAAAAATATCCTGAATACCTGACGGCACCGCCACGCCCCGGTCAAGAGATAAACCCGCCCCGGGTTGCGCGCGCGGCATTAAAAATAAAATTTGACTCCATGACAAGTCCGCGTAGAATGCGCACGTAAAACGACGCGACCGTTGGCCGCTCCAGGAGATCACATCCTATGGATACCATCCCGATACAGCGAAGCTACGAAGAGATAAACGATAAAATAAGACAGGGCAAGGCGGTCGTGCTGCGCGCCGATGAGATGACCGAGCTGGTGGCCTCGGAGGGGGTGAAGAACGCCTTTAAAAAAGTGGACGTGGTGACAACCGGCACGTTCGGCACCATGTGCTCATCGGGGGCGTTCATCAACTTCGGCCATACCAGGCCCAAGATGAAGGCGTCGAATGTGTGGCTTAACGAGGTGGAGGCATACGGGGGTCTGGCCGCCGTCGACACCTACCTCGGGGCCACGCAGGTTCAGGACGACGACCCGCTCAACAAGGTGCATCCAGGGCAGTTCCGCTATGGCGGCGGCCATGTCATCGAGGACCTCATCGCAGGCCGGCCGGTTAAACTGCGCGCCAAATCGTACGGCACGGACTGCTACCCGCTTCGCGAATACGAAACCACCGTCACCATCGGCGACCTCCGCGACGCGTTTCTCTACAATCCAAGAAACGCGTATCAGAATTATAACTGCGCGGTCAATCTTTCAAAGCGCACAATCTATACGTATATGGGCATACTCAGGCCGAACATGGGCAACGCCACCTATTCCAGCGCCGGGCAGCTCTCGCCGCTTCTGAACGATCCGTATTACTGGACCATCGGCGTGGGCACGCGGATTTTCCTCGGCGGCGCGCCCGGCGTGGTAAGCTGGCGCGGTACCCAGCACGACCCGAACGCCCCCAGGGGCGAGAACGGCGTGGTCCGCGAGGGTGCCGGTACGATCGCCGTTACCGGCGACATGAAGGAGATGACGGTCGAGTTCATCCGCGGAGCGTCGCTCGTGGGCTACGGCTGTTCGCTCATGGTGGGCCTCGGTATCCCGATCCCGATACTGAACGAGGACCTTGCCAGATTCACCGGCGTTTCCGACAGCGACATCGTCTGTCAGGTGGTGGATTACGGCATCGACTACCCGAACGCAATCAACCGCGCGCTGGGCGAGGTAAGCTACGCCGAACTTAAAACAGGAAGGATCGACGTGCAGGGTAAAAACATCCCGGCAGCACCGCTGTCGAGCTATCCCATGGCGGTGAAGGTGGCCGAAAACCTGAAAAACTGGATACGCGAAAAGGGATTCGTCCTGGGCGTGCCGCAGGTACTCCTGCCCACCGTTCCCTTTACGGCGCCCTGATGCGGTTCGCCGAGCGCTTCTACCGGGAATTCGCCGATACTCAGCGCTGGACGAGCTTCCGGGTAAAGATTGAGACGAGCGACCTGTACGTCCGCGCACACGGGGATTATTCCGGGGAGATCGAACGCGCGGTCGCCGGCGCGCGCGACGCTTTGCGCACGCACATCGCCGGGCAGGATTGCTTTATTAGCTCCCTCGGGCCTGTGCCGCGCCTGGAGGCCGCGCATCCGGTCATCGAGGCCATGTACGGCGCCTCGGAGGCCGCGGGCGTGGGACCGATGGCCGCGGTTGCCGGCGCCATCGCCGAGCACGCCGGAAGGGCCATTCTTGACCGATCGGGCGAGGTTATGGTCGAGAACGGAGGCGATATCTGGCTTGCCGTGCGCGATGTCGTTACGCTCGCGATCTATGCCGGCAGTTCGCGTTTCAGCGGCGCGCTCGGAATACGGATCGCACCGGAGCGTACTCCCGCCGGCGTATGCACCTCGTCGGGGCGGGTCGGCCACTCATTCTCGTTCGGGAGGGCCGATGCCGCGACCATAGTCGCGGCGGACGCGGCGCTGGCGGACGCCGTGGCGACCGGCGCCGCCAACCTTGTGCGCGACGAGGACGACCTCGAGGCGGCGGCGGCCTATGCGATGTCCGTACCGGGCGTGCGCGGCGCGCTCATCATCAAGGGGGACCGCATGTTGGCGCAGGGTGAAATCGAACTGGTGAGGCCGTAACGGGACGGCGCACCGGCGCCGGTCATAGAGCGGCATGCACAGGGCAGACCTGTCGCAGGTCACGGTACTTGCGGGCGCTTCGCCGGTCATGCAGCAATTCGAATAAACAGGAGTCAATTATGGCATCGAAAAACGTGCTTTTAATATTCAAGCAGAACATCATGTACCGGCCGATAATTTATCGTCTTGCAACCGAGTACGGCATCATCTTCAACGTGCTCGAGGCGAAAATCCTGCCCAAACAGGAGGGACGGCTGATCCTCGAGCTTTCAGGCTCTGAAGAGGAGATAGCGAACGGAATCGCCTACCTGGAGGCCGAACGTGTGCAGGTGGATCTCCTGGTAGACAAGATGCACCGCGACGAACAGCGCTGTGTCGACTGCGGCGCCTGTACCGCAGTGTGCCGCACCGATGCCCTTTCCATCGACCGCCCCTCGATGAAGATAGGCTTTTACCCGGAGCGTTGTGTCGCCTGCGGGCTTTGCATCCTCGCCTGCCCCGTAAATGCCATGTCGGGCATATCCATCGACAACGATAACGAGATATAGCCGGTGCCGGCCGACGACTATTTTAAAAATATCTAAAATACCCATAAAAAATTCATTTCCCCTCTTGACGTTTTTCACCGTTATTTGTATATTAATAGTGTTAGCACTCATCAACATAGAGTGCTAACAATAGTCTTAGTAAGAGGAGGTTAGCTATGAAATGGGGCATAACCAGGCGTAACGAACAGCCCGATTGGGGCGTAGACTCCTTTAGGAAGGAGATCAATCAGCTTTTTAATGACTTCTTCGCCATCGGCCCTTCCTCTTTGTCCGAAAGCGGGTGGATGCCCACCGTGGACGTGGAAGAGGACGACAAGGAAGTGCGAATCAGGGCGGAAATTCCCGGAATCGAGGAAAAGGACCTGAGCGTAACACTTGAAAATGACATGCTGACAATAGCGGGCGAGAAGAAGGAAGAAAAGAAGGACGAGAAGAAGGAGGAAAACCGGAGATACGTTATTTCGGAACGCCGTTTCGGCTCGTTCCACCGGACCATCCGGCTCCCCGAGGGCGTCGACAGGGAGAAAATCGATGCCAGCTTCAAAAACGGGGTCTTGAAGATCGCCATACCGCGCAAAGAGACGCCCGAGGCGAAGCGCGTTAAAATCGCGCTGAAGTAAGGAATTACGAGAAGGAGGACTATCATGTATACGACCTATGATGTATTCGACGATGTGGTTCAACTGAGGGACCTGGTTGGAAGATTTTTCACCGAGGCCCCGGCCGTGCGGAGAAACGTGGAGTATCCGTACGTTAACCTGAGGGAGAACAACGACGAGGTGATGATCACCGCGCTGCTGCCGGGCGTCAAGGCCGACACGCTCAATATTCAGCTTGTCGACAACAGCCTCGTGCTCGAGGGCGAAAAGAAGAGCGACGTGCAGGACAAGCCCTACATACGCAAGGAGCGGGTGTTCGGCAGGTTCCAGAAGGCGGTTCGCCTGCCCTACCGGGTGGACGGGGAAAAAATCGAAGCGGGACTGAAGGACGGGATACTGACCATTAAGCTCGCGAAGGCCGAAGAAGCCAGGCCGAAGAAAATCGAGATACGGTAAAGGAGGTATCATCATGGCAAACGACGTGAAGAAGATGAGGAAGGACGACTATAACTGCGAGGAGTGCGTCATAGTTCCGCCCGCGGACATTTACGAGACCGTCGATGAGTACGTAATTCGGGCCGACATGCCCGGTACGCGCAGGGAGAACCTCGACATCACCCTCGAGAAGAACCAGCTGGACATATACGGCAGGCTGGAGGATGAGCTGACGAGCGAGGAGAATCTCAAGTACGGTGAATACCGTTTATACAACTACCACCGCACCTTTGTGGTTGGAGACGGTATCGACAGGGAAAAAATCAACGCGACGCTGGAGAACGGAGTCCTGACGCTCACGCTTCCGAAGAGCGAGAAGCTGAAACCGAGGAAGATCGAGATAAAAGTGGAGGCGTAACTGTCTTCACGCCCCGCCCTCTTCCATGCAATCCCTCCCGGGAATGCGGAGAGCGGCGGGGTTTTTGCTTACATCACCACCGAAAGCCCTACCTGAGCCGTAACAAGCCCCAGACCACAGCCGATCAACACGTCGGTGGAAAAGTGTGCACCGTTATAAACCCGCGAGAAGCCAACCAGCGCGGCCCAGATGTACAGCGGCAGGGCCCACACCGGATACTGAGAGGATACGACCGTCGCCATCAGAAACGCTCCGGCCGTGTGCCCCGATGGAAAGCTGAACCGGTCGGGCGGATCCACCAGGAAGCGGATACCCGGCACCCACGCCCCCGGACGTTCACGCTTGACCAGGTGCTTCACCACCTTTTGAATTATGAGCTCGATTGCGAAGGCAAGTGCGCCTGCGGCGATAAGCTTTGACCCGATTCCCAGATCCGCCACAAGGAGGAGCGCACCGAACACCGAGTACAGGTGGCCGTCGCCGCTTTTAGAAGCATAGCGCATCAACCGGTCCATAAAGCGCTTGCCGGTATAGTACGCCAGTTTACGGCTGAGGAGCACATCGAACGAGTAGACGTTGTTGACCAGGACCCTGATCATTACTCACTTTCTTTCACATTTATTGTTTTCACACAGTAAATAATGCGCGGCGGGGTGATGATAGTATCAGCAATACATGAAGATTCCGTGAATTTTCACGTCGGGGGAGTCAGCGTACACGGGGTGCGAAAGCAGGCAGCCTACCGGCGCGAGAGCATCACCGCGTCCTCGACGTTGTCGATCGGCCCTAAAAGCACTTTCACCCGGTCATCCAGGCCGGTCTCAACCCTGTGGCCGCAGTAATCCGGCTGAATGGGGAGCTCCCGGTTGCCCCGGTCGACCAGTACGAAAAGCCTGATCGCGCGCGGGCGGCCGAAGCTCATGAGCGTCTCGATGGCGGCCTTGGTGGTGCGCCCGGTGAAGATGACGTCGTCGACCAGCAGGATGGTTCTGCCGGAGATATTGAATTCAATGCGCGTCTCCTTGATCGCGGGGAGCACTCCCCTGGTGGCAAGGTCGTCACGGTAAAAGGTGATATCGAGGATGCCGCTGTCGATCTTTCCACCCGACAGCGCCTCAATTTTTGATCGGATGCGGTTGGCGAGCTCCACCCCCCGGGTCTGGATTCCCACGATCGCGAAGCGCCCGAGGTCCTTTACCTCGTCGCAGATCCTTGCGGCATTCTCGTCGATGATCCGGCCGATGTCGCCGGCGGAAAGAAGGGTCGTTTCGGTCATGGCGCTAATACACCTCCGCGTGATATTCCTGGATCGAGCGTACCGAGATGTTCCGGTTTTTCCTCACCTCGAGGAGGCCCTGCACCGCCGCTTTCGCGCCCGCTATGGTGGTTATGATCGGCACGCGGAAGCGCAGCGCCGCCTGCCGTATCGAGAAGGCGTCGTGCTTGGGGATCTTTCCCGTGGGCGTGTTGATGATGAGGTCTATCTCGTCGTTCTTCACCAGGTCGATGATATTGGGGCGCCCCTCGCTCACCTTGTAAACCCGTTCGCAGGGGATGCCGTGATCGTTCAGGAAAAGAGCCGTACCCTCGGTGGCCACCAGCCTGAAGCCGTTCTCGTGGAGAAGGCGCATCTCGGGAAGCAACGCCTCCTTCGAGAGGGGGTTGATGCTGAGAAAGATGGCCCCGGAGAGCGGCAGGGTCTCGCCGGCCGCCATCTCGGCCTTGTAAAAGGCCTCGCCGAAATGCGCCGCGATGCCCATCACCTCCCCGGTCGACTTCATCTCCGGCGTGAGGATGGTGTCGGTGCCCGGAAATTTATTGAACGGCAGGACGGCCTCCTTGACGCTTATGTGCGCGGGGGGCTTGCGTTTATGCAGGCCGAACTCGCCGAGCTTCCTCCCCAGCATGAGCTTCGCCGCGATCTTCGCCAGCGGCACGCCCGTGGCCTTGGACACGAAAGGCACCGTGCGCGAGGCGCGCGGGTTGACCTCGAGCACGTAGAGGCTTCCGTCCTTTATGGCGAACTGGATGTTCAGGAGCCCGATCACCCTCAGCTCGCGCGCGAGCGCCGCGGTGGAGCGGGTGATCTCGTCGATCATCGGGCCGTCTATGGACAGCGGCGGGATGATGCAGGCCGAGTCGCCCGAGTGCACGCCCGCCTGTTCGATATGCTCCATGATGGCGCCGATCTGAACGTCTTTTCCGTCGGACAGGGCGTCGACATCGATCTCGATGGCGTCCTCGAGAAAGTCATCGACCAGGATGGGATGCTCGGGCGAGAGCTGCACGGCGGTGTTGATGTATTCGATGAGGCTCTTCTCGTCGTAGATGATGCTCATGGCCCTGCCTCCCAGCACGTACGAGGGGCGCACCAGTATGGGGTAGCCGATCCGGTTGGCGACGGCGATCGCCTCCTCCTCGGTGAAGGCGATGCCGTTGTCGGGCTGGAGGAGGCCGAGCTTGCGCACCACCCCGGCGAAGCGCTCGCGGTCCTCGGCGCGGTCGATTGAATCGGGTGATGTGCCGATAATGCGTACGCCGTTTTCCTCGAGCATGCGGGCCAGGCGCAGCGGGGTCTGGCCGCCAAACTGCACGATGACACCCAGGGGATCCTCTCTTCTATATATGTGCAGGATGTCCTCGAGCGTCAGCGGCTCGAAATAGAGCCGGTCCGAGGTGTCGTAGTCGGTCGAGACCGTTTCAGGGTTCGAATTCACCATGATCGACTCGACGCCTTCCTCGCGCAGCGCGAATGAGGCGTGGCAGCAGCAGTAATCAAATTCGATGCCCTGCCCAATGCGGTTGGGACCGCCCCCGAGGATCATCACCTTGCGTTTGTCCGTCTTGCGGGATTCGTCCTCGTCGTCGTAGGCCGAGTAGTAATAAGGCGTAAACGCCTCGAACTCGCCGCCGCAGGTGTCCACCAGCCTGAAACCCGGGAGTATATCATGTGCGAACCTGAAATCGCGTATCTCTTTTTCGCGGCGTTTGAGCGCCTTGGAAAGCTCTTTTTTCATCGGTACGCCAAGCGCATGCAGTTCGTCGATCTCCGCTTTTCCGCTAATGTACCCCAGCTGCATGTCGGAGAAACCGAGCCGTTTCATCGTCCGCACCGAATCGGCCGTGAGTCCATCACGCTCCAGTCCGTGCCGAAACGACCCGGCGGCCTCCACGATCTCGCGAAGCTGTTCGAGGAACCACGGTTCGATTGCCGTGAGTCGGTGTACGCGCTCGACCTCCCAGCCCAGGGCAAGCGCCTTGTGTACGTAAAAAATGCGGTCCTCGCGCGGCGTTACCAGCGCCCGCTCGATGAGGTCGTCGCGCAGCCTGTCCGGGAGGCCCTTCAGCGCATCGTCTATCTTCATGTTGCCGTCCGAGCCGAATCCGTGCCGTTCTATCTCGAGCGAGCGCAGCGCCTTCTGAAATGCCTCCTTGAAAGTGCGGCCGATCGACATGGCCTCACCGACCGATTTCATCTGAATGCCCAGGCGCGTGTCGGCCCCCTCGAACTTCTCGAAGGCCCAGCGCGGTATCTTCACCACCACGTAGTCAATCGTCGGCTCGAAACAGGCCTGGGTCTCGCGCGTGATATCGTTGGGGATCTCATCGAGGGTCAGGCCCACGGCGAGCTTTGCGGCGATTTTGGCGATAGGGAAACCCGTGGCCTTGGAGGCGAGGGCGGAACTGCGACTTACGCGCGGGTTCATCTCGATGACGATCATGCGGCCGTCGGCCGGGTTTATGGCGAACTGTATGTTCGAGCCGCCGGTGTCCACGCCGATCTCGCGGATTATGCGGATTGCGGCGTCGCGCATGTGCTGGTACTCGCGGTCGGTGAGCGTCTGCTGCGGGGCCACGGTTATGGAGTCGCCCGTATGCACGCCCATGGCGTCGAAGTTCTCGATGGAGCAGATGATGACGACATTATCGCGCGTGTCGCGCATCACCTCGAGCTCGTACTCCTTCCAGCCGATGACCGATTCCTCGAGCAGCACCTGGCCGATCGGCGATTCATCCAGCCCCTTGCGCACCAGGTCGACGAAGTCCTCGCGATTGTAGACGATGTTGCCGCCGCTCCCGCCGAGCGTGAACGCCGGCCGTATGATGAGGGGCAGCCTGATGCGCGCGAGCACGGCCAGCGCCTCGTCGACCGACGAGGCGAGCCCCGAGTCGGGCACCTCCAGGCCGATCTTTATCATCGCCTTTTTAAACAGGTCCCGGTCCTCGGCCTTGCGGATGGAATCGACCCCCGCACCGATGAGCCTGACATTGTATTTTTCGAGTACGCCGCTGTCGGCAAGCGCGAGCGCCGTGTTGAGCGCGGTCTGGCCTCCCACGGTCGGAAGCAGGGCGTCGGGCCGCTCGCGTTCGATGATCTTTTCGACGATCTCCGGGGTGATGGGCTCGATATATGTCCGCTCGGCGAGCTCCGGATCGGTCATGATGGTCGCGGGATTGGAATTGATGAGGACGACGGCGTAGCCCTCCTCCCGGAGCGACTTGCAGGCCTGCGATCCCGAGTAGTCGAATTCGCAGGCCTGCCCTATAACGATCGGGCCCGAACCGATTATAAGAATCTTCTTGATGTCGTCTCTTCTCGGCATTCAGTTCCTCAAAACAAGAGCGATGGTCGCGGAAGGTGGCGGGTCGAGACATTAAGGAAAAATTTAAAGAATAAAGTAAAGGGAAAAAACTTTTGTCAATTACAAATATGTAAAATAAAGCCGGCACCGACCTCCTTCCTGAGGCAAATAAAAAAACCTTTTAAAAGACTGGACAAAAATGGACTCCCCGCCTACCATGCGAACACCTAGAGCAAGAGAAAAACCTTGTTGCTTGGAAATCACTGCTGCCGGGAAGGAACATGAAAGCACTATTTATCGGGCAGACGCGGGTGCGTGAGATCGATTTGCTGGAGCATGGTTTCGACGAGGAGTTTCTCAAGCTGATGAGCGAGTTCAAGATTCTCGAATCGCATATAATCTATTTTTCGGCCGGCGACTCCAAGATCAAGGAAATACTGGTGAAGAAAGACCCTTCGTATTCCGTCTGACCGGCCCCTCCCGACCTGTCCGAAAACCGGGCGGCCGCCCGATGCATACGGCCGACCGCCCCTGACCGTTTCAATCCATTCAGGCCTTCTGGTATCCCACCGACCCAAGCGAATCCTTTATCTCATCCAAAACCATCGGGTCGTCGATCGTCGAGGGAACGCTGTAGGTTTCGGCATCGGCAATCTTGCGCATGGTCCCGCGCAGAATTTTACCCGACCGGGTCTTGGGCAGGCGCTTTACGACCACGGCCTGCTTGAAGCACGCGACCGCGCCGATCTGCTCGCGCACCATGCGCACCAGGTCGTTGACAATGTCGTTCGGATCTCGCTCCACGCCGCTTTTTAGCACCACGAAGCCGAGCGGCAGCTGCCCCTTGAAGGTGTCCGCCGCGCCCACGACCGCGCATTCGGCGACATCCGGATGCTGTGAGATTATCTCCTCCATGGCGCCGGTCGACAGCCGGTGCCCGGCCACATTGATGACATCATCGACGCGTCCCATGATATAGATGTACCCGTCGGTGTCGTAGTAGCCGCCGTCGCCGGTAAAGTAATAGCCGGGATAAATGTCGAGATACGACTCGCGGAATTTATCGTCGTTCTTCCAGAGCGTCGGGAACGTCCCCGGAGGCAGGGGCAGCCTGATGGCCACCACGCCCTCGGTCCCGTTGGGAACGGGCTTTCCGTCACCGTCCAGGATCTCGACATGGAAACCGGGCACCGGCTTGGTCGGCGATCCCGCCTTTATCGGCAGCGACTCCAGCCCCATGCAGTTGGCGGCGATTGCCCAGCCGGTCTCTGTCTGCCACCAGTGGTCGACGACCGGCTTGCCCAGCATGTCGCTCGCCCAGTGATACGTATCGGGATCGAGCCGCTCGCCGGCCAGGAAGAGCGTTCGGAACTTCGAGAGGTCGTATTTTTTCAGGTACTCTCCGTTCGGGTCTTCCTTCTTGATGGCGCGAAAGGCGGTCGGCGCCGTAAAGAGCGCGCTGACCCCGTGGTCGGAGATTACGCGCCAGAACGCGCCCGGATCCGGCGTACCGACAGGCTTCCCCTCGTACATGATGGTGGTACAGCCGTACAACAGCGGACCGTACACGATGTACGAATGGCCGACCACCCAGCCAACGTCCGAGGCGGCCCAGAATACCTCGCCCGGCTTCATACCGTAGATGTGTTTCATGCTCCAGGTGAGCGCCACCGCGTGTCCGCCGTTGTCGCGCACCACTCCCTTTGGCATTCCGGTGGTACCGGAGGTATAGAGTATGTACAGCGGATCGGTGGCCTTCACCGGCACGCAGCCGGTCGGCTTCGCTTTTTTCTCGGCCGCGGCCCAGTCGACATCACGCCCATCGGTAAGCGCCGCGGAGGCCTGGGGTCTCTGATAGATAATGGTTCGCTTTACCTTGTGTTCGGCGAGATCGATGGCGCGGTCGATAAGCGGCTTGTATTCGATCACCTTCTTGCCCTCTATTCCGCACGAGGCCGTAACGATGAGCACCGGCCGCGCATCGTCAATCCGTACCGCGAGTTCGTTGGGAGCGAAACCGCCGAACACCACCGAATGCACCGCGCCGATGCGCGCGCACGCGAGCATGGCGATGAGTGCCTCGGGTATCATCGGCATGTAGATGATCACCGTATCTCCCTTCCCAACCCCGTTATCGGCCAGGACCCCGGCGAAGAGCGCGACCCTGTCGAGGAGCTCGCGGTAGGTATAGCGCGCCACGGTGTCCGTCACCGGGCTGTCGTAGATGAGCGCTGCCTGGTCGGCCCTTCCGCCCAGCACATGGCGGTCGAGCGCGTTGTAGCAGGTGTTCAGATCACCGCCGGCAAACCAGCGGTAAAAGGGCTTCTTTGAATCATCGAGCACTTTTTCATACGGCCGGTCCCAGTGCACGGCCTTCGCCGCCCTTCCCCAGAATTCCTCCGGATTTTTAAGCGATTCGTCGTATGCCTTCTGATACGCTCCCTTCATGAGCCTCCTCCCTGGTCAACGCACACCCCGCGGCCCGTCTCCGGCCGGAAACGAAAGCGTGTCAGAAGTATGCATTATTGCGCTGTAATGTTATAATACTACGTAATATGACTTTAATGATATTACTACCACGGTGACCTTTTAATATAGAGCATCATTGGTTGTCAACCAAAGATTCCCTCCGGGGGCCCGTCGCATACTAATTATTTTGACTTTTACATCAAAAGGCGCGATACTGCAAACACATAATTGAAGACGCCGCGATGACAGAAACCATTGCCCGACATAAGCCATGCGAGCGACAGATCGGTCTTCGCACCGTGATACGGGAAAAGCGCGCGAATACAGGATCGCCGCGACGGCGGCATGCGGGCGGCGGCCGATGGAATTAGTACAGGCGGCGCTCTGGGCGCTCTGCGGAGTGTGCGCCCTGTCGGGCGGTATCAGCGCGCTCGTCTCCCTCCGCTTCCGTTCCCCCGGACTCTACAGGGCGCACGCGCTCATGTGCGCCGGCATAATCGTATATATCGCCTGCAACGCCAGGCTTTACGGAATAACCTCACTCGATGATTACTACGCCGTCTCGCGCGTGCGGATGTACGGGACCGCCGTTTTCCACGTCGCGCTTCTGGTGTTCGCCGGCGCCTACACGGGCCTGCGGCTGCGCCCTTTCAGCATCGCCGCTGCGGTCGTTTTCGCGGGCTTTACCGCTGCCCGTCATCTTTCCCCGCCTTTTCTCGACTCCGCCGTCCACGGGATCGCCCTTCGCCCCCTTCCGTGGGGCGGACATATCGCCATGATCGATCTGGCGCCCGGCGCCGCTTTTATCGCCTACCAGGCGCTTGTTATCACCACGTACCTCGTCGTATTCCTTGCCGCCGCCGTCCAGTACCGCCGCGGGCAGAGGCGAAAGGCCGTGCTGCTTTCGGCGGGCGCGCTGGTGCTCTTTATGTCACTGGTGCACGATACCGTTGTGTTCAACCTGTCATTGAGTTGGCTCATGCTCTCGGAGGCCGGATTCACCGGGATCGTCCTCCTGGTCGGCCTGGTTATTTCAGACGAGCTCGTTCATTCGGCGACACTTTCCGATCGAGTCGCCGCCGGCGAACGAAGGTTTCACGCAATTTTCAACAGCACCTTCCAGTTTATCGGCCTGCTTGACAGAAGTGGAAGAATCATCGAGGTCAATCAATCGGCGCTGGTCCTTATCGGCCAGTCCATCGACCACATACGGGGGCTCCGTATATGGGAGGCCCCGTGGTGGAGGGAGCTCGGGGACGAACGATCGGCACTCAGGGACGCGGTTAAAAGGTCGGCGGCGGGCGAGTTCATGAGGCTCGCCTTGCGGCACATTCCAAAAGGGGGCGGTGTCGCACACTTCGATTTCTCGCTCAAGCCCGTTTTCGATTCAGAGGGGAGTGTTGAACTCATAATCGCCGAGGGCAGGGACGTCAGTGAGATAAGGGACGCGGCGGAGACCATCACGCGCAAAAACGAGGAGCTGGCCGCGGTGAACGAGGAGCTCACCGCAAGCATAGAGGAACTCGAGGCCTCCAACGAGGCCTTCGAGGAACAGAACCGCGAACTCGTAACCGCGCAGGAGGATCTACGCAGCAAGGAGGCGGAGATGCGGCGCCTTGTCGAAAACGCGCCCGCGGTCATCTATCGCCAGTCGCTCCCCGACGGCCGACTCAGTTTCATCGGCGGACGCTGCGCGGACATCTTCGGCTACACGAGCGCGGAACTGCTCGAGAACCCGGAATATTTCGACCACCTGCTCGAGTTCGACTGGCGGGAATATCTCAGGAAGGCGTGGAACTACATCAACCGCGGCATGGACCCGCCGACGGTTGAATACAGCATCACGAACAAATCGGGCGAATCGAAATGGCTCAGCCAGCGCAGCCTGTTTGTGCGCGACGAGCGGGGCGAACCGGTCGCGCTGGAGGGCATCATATTCGACATCACCGCGCGCAGGATCGCCGAGGAGGCCCTGCAGCGCTCGGAATACTACCTGGGCTCCATATTGCGCGGCACCCCCGACATCATTTACCGGCTCGATCCGCTGGGCACCATCATTTACATCAACGAGGCGGTGAAAAAATACGGGTACGAACCCGCCGACGTCATCGGGACCAGCCTTTTCGACTACGTACATCCGGAGGACATCGGGATCGCGCGCTACCGGATCAACGAGCGGCGCACCGGCGGACGGGCGACACGGTTCCTGGAACTGCGGTTATTCACGCCGATCTCGGGCACGGTGCACGTCGAATATTCGGCCAGCGCAATTCATGCGACGCCGGTTTTTCACATTCACGCTGAGGGCCTGTATGATTGCCCTCTCCCGGAACCGGGGGCCTTCATCGGCACCCAGGGCATCGCCCGCGATATAACCGAACGCCATCTGCTTGAAAAGACGCTGGGCGAGAGCGCCGACCGCTTCCGCGTACTCATTGAATCATCGCCGCTTCCGATACTCCTGGCCCGGGAGGGCAGGCTGATCTTTGTAAACGATACGTTTCGCCGCCTGGCGCATCTCGAGGACGGAGAGTCGGTGGAAGGGCTGAACCTCCTCGAGTTTATCGCTCCGGAAAGGCGTAAGCAGGTGGGTGAATATATCCGCGCCCGGCTGAGCGGAGAAGACGCACCGTCAAACTACGAATCGATCGGCCTGCGCCGCGACGGGAGCACTTTCCCTTACGAGATCAGCGTCGCCACGGTTGAGCTTCCCGATGGACCGGCGACGCTCGCCTATGTACGTGACATCTCCGAGCGTAAAACCGCGGATGCGGCCCTTGCCGAAACGCTCGACAACCTTCGCCGGAGCCAGGAGATCGCCCATGTAGGCAACTGGCGGCTCGACATAGCGACCAATACCTTCTGTGTGTCCGACGAGGGGGCGCGGATATGGGGATTCCCACCGGGGCAGCATCCAAGCTTCGAAGAGGTTTCCCGTAGAATACATCCCGAGGACCGTGATCGCATAGCCGGGGTGATTGAAGGTGTGATCAAGCGGGGCGAACCCTATTCCGTGGAATACAGGATTTCACACAGGGACACCAAAGAGCTCCGCCATATCCACGCGATGGGGGAACTGCAAAAAGATAACGATGGCAATCCCCGCTCGGTTTTCGGCATTCTCCAAGACATCACTGAAAGCAGGCGGATACAGGAGGAGAAGGAAAAGATCCAGGCCCAGCTTATACAGGCCCAGAAGATGGAGGCCGTGGGGACGCTGGCCGGGGGCATAGCCCACGACTTCAACAACCTGCTGGGCGGCATTATGGGGAGCCTGTCACTGCTGGAACTGATGCTGGAAGATGAACCCATCGACCGGCGGGAGAAGATTAAGGAATTCATTGATACGGCCCTCGAAGCCTCGCGCAGGGCCGCCGAAATGATCCGGCGCCTTCTCGCCGTCTCGAGCAGGGCGGAAATGCGCATGGGACCGGTCGATCTGAATATACCGCTTAAAAATGTGCGGAACATCTGCCGCAACAGCTTCCCAAAAAGCGTTCGCCTGGTTTTCCATTACTCGGATACCCCTTTGTATGTGTCCGCTGACATCAGCCAGATCGAGCAGGTCTTCCTCAACCTGTGTCTCAACGCCTCCCATGCCATGAGCATCATGCGTCCTCCGGGCGAAAGTGAGGGAGGCACCCTGACGGTCACTCTCTCCACGGCCAATGGCGACCCGCCGGGCCCGGGCGGTTCCAACGGCGCGCCCCGCGCGCGCATTCGTTTCGAGGACACCGGCGTGGGCATGGACGAGGAGGTATCACTGCGCATCTTCGAACCGTTTTACACCACCAAGAGAAAGGAAAACGGCACCGGGCTCGGCCTCTCGGTCGCCTACGGAATCATCGAGCAACATGGCGGCCATATCCTCATGAAAACCAAAAAGGGCCAGGGCTCCACCTTCGATGTCTACCTGCCGCTCATTGAACAGAGAGCGCCCGCGGGCAGGGCCGATGGATTTGGAAACGCGATGGTTCGCGGCACCGGGAGAATACTCATAATCGACGACGAACGGGCCATCCTGAACGTCGCCAGAGGCATTCTCTCCGCCTGTGGATACCAGGTTCTAACGGCTTCCGGCGGCGAAGAGGGCATCGCGTTATACTCCTCGAACGGGGAAAACATCAACGCGGTTCTTCTTGACATGTCCATGCCCGGCCTTTCGGGTCTTGAGATACTCGAACGGCTCTTCGCGATCGATCCGGAGGTGCGGGTGCTTTTAAGCTCAGGTTTCGCCGAGGACGAGCGTGTCCGGACGGCGCGCGGAAGAGGCGTCAGGGGATTCATCCAGAAACCCTACACCGCGGCCGAGCTCTCGCAGAAAATCAGCGAGATACTGACCTGATTCGGACACGGCACCCTGGCCGGGCGTACTTCTCGCTACTCGGCAACTCCCGCTTTTTTGTCTATTAATACCCGGCGATCCCTCCGATAGATAGTATTAAGGAAGACGACAATCCCGCTGAAAAATAGAATGTGATGGCGGTTGGCTGCGGACATGGGCAAGGATTCAAAAAATCCTTTCGATACTCGTTCCATCGATAACTCGATGTTTCAGGGCGCGTCACCGCATGCCGAAGCGGATGTTTCCCGGGCCGTATTCGACGCCAACCCGAACGCGGTTTTCGTGCTCAACCGCAACTTCCAGATTCTTGACTGTAATGCCGCGTTCCGCGACGCCTTCCCCGCGTACGAGAGCGGGAAAAAGCAGTACTGCTACCGCCTGGTCCCGCCCGACGAGCGCGAAACACCGTGCCCCGACTGTCTCGCCCGGAAGTCCTTTCTTGCCGGCCAGGAATCCACCTGCGAGTTTGAGGAGGAGAGAAACGGCGCCGTCATGCATTACCGTAAGAAGGCGATACCGCTGGGAAAGGCGCGCGGCGTCGTCGAAACGGTCATGATCGTCATGGAAGACATCACCGAACGCGTCACCTCCGAACAGGAATTGCGCCACCGGGCGGACGAGCTCGAGACCGCCATAAACAGGCGGAATGAGGAGCAGCAGGAGAAGGAGAGAAAGCTCACCGTACTGGTGAACACGGTCTACGGAATCAAGGGCGCGCACGACATGCGCGAGAGCGTCGACAAGATCGTCTGCGGGTTCAAGGAGCTTGGAGCGAGGACAACGGCCTTCGCCCTCTTCGAGGACGAGGATATGTATATATTCAAGATCCACCCGCCGGATATTCTACAGAAGCTCAACAGTATCTTTCGGATCGCAATACCCGGCATACACATGAGGCCGCGGAAAAACCCGGGCAATCCCTTCGTCCAGACGGCCCTCATCGGAAAACCAACCTTTTACCGCGGCGAACGCGAGGTATTCGGTTTCTTCAAGCAGTGCTTCCCCGCTGCCTTCGACAACGAGATCGCCGAGGCGGCGTATCTCTTCAACGGCCAGTCGCAGGCGATATTCCCGCTGAAGACCCAGGACGCCACGGTCGGAGCGATCGCGATCTCGGTCGACGACGCGCCCTTCGAGGAAAATTTCGAGTATTTCAGTTTCCTCGCCAATTCGGCGGCCGTTGAGATCAGCCGCCAGCGCAATTCCGAGAAGCTGTTGAAATCGGAGCTCAAGTACCGCAATCTTGTAGAGAGTTCGCGCGACATGATCATTCTCTGCAACAACGACGGCAGGATCAAATACTCAAACCGCATCTTCCATGAGCTGACCGGACTATCGACGAAGAGGGGCAAGGCAATCGATCTTTATTCCCTCTTTCCCCAGACGCACCGGGAGAGGGTCAAAGCGGTGATATCCGCGAGCGTGCAACACGGCTCTCCCACCGAACCGCTCGAGCTCCGGATGAAGACCCAGTCCCGGGGCGAGTTGTGGATAGAGATGATGGTTAACTCCGTCTCGCGCGAAATGCAGGGATTCCAGATCGTCGCGCGCGACATCACCCGGCGCAAGAGCCTGGAGACGCTGGTGGGGAACCTTTCGGCGTTCCAGGAAAAGATTCTCCAGAACGATTTTATCGGCATCATCACCACCGACCTGTCGGGAAAGATAACGAGCTGGAACACCGGGGCCTCGCTCATACTCGGATATGGCGCGTCCGAAACGCTGGACAAAAACATCGCCGAATTCGTGATAAACGATGACAGCCCCGTCTATCATGAATTCATATCGCGCGACCCGCTCTCGGCCGCCCAGCGCAACCGCGAGATGAAGATGCGCAAAAAGGGCGAAGGCGCCGTCGACATCATGTATATAGAGTCGGCCATGAAGGACGAGAAGGACCGGCCAATCGCGGTTATTGCCTTCTTTTTCGACAACGGAGAGAAGGCGCGCCTCGAGGAGAAGTGGCGCGATCTCACCTTCAGGCTGCAACAGGCGCAGCTCATCACGATCGTATCGCTCGCCAAGCTCGCGGAATACCGCGACATCGAGACGGGGCACCACCTTGAGCGGATAATGAAATACACGGAGATCCTGGCGCACGAGCTCTCGCTGACCGATGAATACCATAACTACATCTCCGAGGACTACATCGTAGACCTGGTGAACTCATGCCCGCTGCACGACATCGGAAAGGTGGGGATCCCCGATGTGATACTCCACAAACCCGCGCGGCTCACCCCGGAAGAGTTTGAGATCATCAAGCGGCATTCGGTCATCGGCGGCGACACCATCGCCGAAGCGGAGAAGAAGGTGCGCGGAAGGTCATACCTCAATCTTGGGAAGGAGATCGCATACTACCACCACGAAAAGTGGGACGGCACCGGTTATCCGCAGGGCCTGAAAGGCAAGGACATCCCGCTCTCGGCACGTATCGTCGCCGTTTCCGACGTCTATGACGCGCTGATAAGCAAACGGCCGTACAAGGAGGCCTTTCCGCACGAGACCGCAGTGGGCATAATCCGCGAGAGTTCGGGAACCCACTTCGACACCGCGGTGGTCGACGCGTTTTGCAAGCGAGAGGATGAGATCGCTTTACTCAAAGGTGTTAACCTCCAGTAACGACGCCATCGCTCTCCCTGCAGCGTTCGTGACGGAGGACGAATCCTTCCACCGATATCTCAATCACCCCGTACGATCCACCGACCGCCGCACCCGGATTAAAAAGGACCGGCCGCTCTTTCCGCAGATACCTACTATGCGTATGCCCGAACAGCGCGGCGTCGAACCCGTTGGAGCGAGCCGCCTCGGCGAGCATGCCGTAATCACTCTTTACGTAAAAGGCATCGCCGTGCGTTACAAGGATGCGCAGTCCTTCCGTTTCCAGCACCTCCGCCTCCGGAATATCCACCCCCCTCGCGCGGTCCACATTTCCCGACACGCAAGTCACCGGCACGCCGTGCGGAAGCCGCACGTGCAGCAGGTCGGCAACACCGTCGCCGCAGTGAACGAGGCGATCGAACGGGGCCTCGAGATCGATTATGCGCTGCAGCATGACGGTGTTTCCGTGTGAATCGGAAATCACCAGTATCTTCATGGTTTCAACCGGACAGTTTGCATCCTGCGCCCGCTCCGCTTCCAATAGTGCGGAAAAGAGTGCGGTATGCAATTCCTTTTCCCGTGGACCTAAATTATCGTGGACAAAAACCAGCGAGCGGGGTACTCACAATGCGCCATGAACGAGAACGTCCACTCTTCTTCGCTCGCCAGCTTTCACCCGCTCATCCGCAAATGGTTCGAGGGGCGCTTCGGCGCACCCACACCGGTCCAGGCGGCGGCATGGACGCGGATTACATCGGACGCGCACGTGCTCGTTACCGCCCCCACGGGAAGCGGAAAAACGCTCGCCGCTTTTCTATGGGGAATCGACCGGATGGTTTCGGGGTCCTGGAGCACCGGGCAGACGCGCGTGCTCTACGTCTCGCCGCTTCGGGCGCTCAACAACGATATCCGCCGAAACCTGATTGCCCCGCTTGGGGAGCTCGCCGCGCTCTTTACCGCGGAACACCAGCCCTTTCCGTCGCTTCAAGTGCTCACCCGAAGCGGTGACACTCCCGCCGACGAGCGCCGGCGCATGCTCAGACGGCCCCCCGAAATACTCATCACCACGCCCGAGAGCCTGAACATACTCCTGACCTCGAAAAGCGGCAGGCGGAACCTCGCGGGTGTGACCGCGGTCATTCTCGACGAGATTCATGCCGTCGCGGGGACAAAGCGCGGCACCCATTTGATGACGGCGGTCGAACGCCTGGTACTGCTTTCCGGCGAATTCCAGCGCATCGCCCTCTCGGCAACGGTGCGGCCCCTCGACACGGTGGCCGCTTTCGTCGGGGGATACCGCCCTGTCGCGGAGGGGGCGGATGTTCACTTTGAGCCGCGCAGGGTCCTTGTCATCGATCCGGAAAGCCACAAGCGCTTCGACGTCCGGGTCTCTTTTCCTGAAAACGCGCGCGAGCGGATGACCGACGACTCGTGGTGGCCTGCACTGGTCGCCGATTTTAAAAATATCATTCATGAGAACCGTTCCACCCTGTTCTTCACCAACAGCCGCCGGACCGCCGAGAAACTCGCCAGGCTCATCAACGAGAACGAACCCGCTCCGCTCGCCTACTCGCACCATGGGTCGCTCTCGCGCGAGCTCCGCTTGGAGGTCGAGAGCAAGCTGAAAAAAGGCGAGCTCCGTGCCATCGTGGCGACGAGCTCGCTCGAGCTCGGCATCGACATCGGCGATCTCGACTGCGTTGTGCTGGTGCAGGCTCCGTTCGCGCTCTCGTCCGCGGTCCAGCGCATCGGCCGGGCCGGACACGGGGTCGGCCAGACGAGCCTCGGCGTGCTGTACCCCACCCACGGCATGGACTTCCTGTTCGCCGCGGTAACGGCACGCGCAGTTCTTGAGCGCGACATCGAACCGGTTCGACCGGTCGAGGGAGCGCTCGACGTGCTCGCACAGGCGATCGTTTCCATGTGCTGCGCGGAGGAGTGGGACATCGACCGCCTGTACGCGCATATACGGACGGCCTGGCCGTACCGGGACCTTCCACGGCGGCACTTCGACATGGTGCTCGAGATGCTCGCCGGGCGCTACGCCGAGACCAGGCTTCGCGAGCTTTCGCCGCGCGTTTCCATAGACCGCATCGACAACACCGTGCGCGCCCGACAGGGAGCGCCCATGCTCGTCTATCTTTCCGGCGGCACCATCCCCGACCGCGGCTACTTCGACCTGCGCGTCCAGGACACGCGCGCGCGGATCGGCGAGCTCGACGAGGAGTTCGTATGGGAGCGCCGCGTCGGCGAGAGCTTCGCGCTGGGCGCGCAGGTCTGGAGGATACAGCGGATAACGCACAACGACGTCGAGGTCGTGCCGACGGGGGCATCGCCCGGAATTATCCCCTTCTGGCGTGCGGAGGAGCAGCACCGCGACTTCCACTTCGCCGAAAAGATCGCGCTTTTTTTACAGGATGCGGACAAACGCCTCGATGAAGACGGCTTCACCGACTATCTCACCGGGCGGTATATGATGGACGCCGCCGCTGCGCGCGAGCTCGCCGATTTTCTCAGGCGGCAAAAGGTCCGGACCGGGGCGCCGCTTCCCCACCGCCGGCACCTTCTCATCGAGCACTTCGAGGACCCGCTGAACACCTCGGCGAAAAAGCAGGTGCTGCTTCACACCATGTGGGGCGGCCGTGTGAACCAACCGCTCGCGCACGCGCTCTCGGCCGCCTGGGAGGAGCGCTTCGGGCATCAACTGGAAGTGACGGCGAACAACGAGTGCGTGATGCTCCTGCTTCCGCACGCGTTCTCAAAACGCGATCTCCTCGACCTCCTGCCGGCTGAGAGAATAGAGGAGCTTCTGCGCGGCCGACTCGAAAAAACCGGATTCTTCGGCGCCCGGTTCAGGGAGAATGCCGGCAGGGCCCTCCTCCTTCCCCGGGGCGGCGTCGGGAAGCGCCTGCCGCTGTGGCTCAACCGCCTGCGCTCCAGAAAGCTCCTCGAAACCGTCATGGACTTCGAGGATTTCCCGATACTCCTCGAAACATGGCGAACGTGCCTGCGCGATGAGTTCGATATTGCGACGCTCAAAGCCCTTATATGCGAAGTGCGCGAGGGTGAAATCGAGGTATCGGAGGTCAAAACGTCACAGGCATCGCCCTTCGCCGGCGGGCTCATCTGGCAGCAGACCAACGACTACATGTACCAGGACGACACGCCCGGGGCTCAGGGAAGATCGCGGTTGAGCGATGACCTGCTCCGGGAGATCGCGGCGGCACCGGGACTGCGCCCTGACATCCCCGCCGCGATTATATTCGAGCTCGAGGCGAAGCTTCACCGCACCGCGCCCGGCTACGCCCCGGCTACGGCCAATGACCTACTCGACTGGCTCAGGGAGCGCCTGATCGTTCCCGCATCCGAATGGGACGCACTGCTCGCCGCAGTCGCCCGCGACCACGGAATGGACCGGGCGCATGTTGAGGACTCCGTTCGTAAAAAAATCCGGCGCCTCACCATGCCGGGAGCATCGGTGGAATCGCTGTGCGCGCTCGAGATCCTCCCGCTCCTCGCGATGCTGTCAGACGCCACGGCCGCTCCGGCGGAAAGCGGCGACGCACTGCCCGAGGAGACCGAGGCCCGCGCGGCGGATCTCTTTTCACAGTGGCTTTCCTTTTACGGACCCGTTCGGCCCTCTTTTACGGGAGAAGTACTGGGTCTTTCCGCCGAGAGACTTGACCTGTTACTCGCCGACCTTTCAGAAGAACGGCGGGTCGCAATCGGGCACCTCACAGCCGGAAGCACGGCGGCGGAAATCTGCGACCAGGACAACCTCGAACGGCTTCTTCGCATGCTGCGCCGTTCGCGGCGCGCCGTTTTCAAAGCCCTCCCGATCGAACGCCTCCAACTCTTCATGGCCGTGTGGCAGGGACTCACTGAAAAGGGAAACGGAATTGAAGCCATGCAGAACCGGCTCGATCAGCTGTTCGGCTGGCCCGCCCCGGCGGCCGCGTGGGAGGAATACATCCTGCCCGCACGCCTTGACCCCTACCACACCTCCTGGCTCGACAACCTTATGCAGACGAGCGAGCTGGCCTGGGCGGGCTGCGGCGCGAAAAAGATCACCTTTTGCTTCCAGCGCGAGCGAGATCTTTTTCTCGAGGCTCCGGTGGATATCGAAGAAGCGCTCGCGCTGATACCCTCCCGGAGGGGACGTTACCCGTTCATGGAATGCGCGCGCCACTCGGGCATTCCCACCGACGAACTCACGGACCGCCTCTGGGATCTCGCGTGGAAGGGTATTGCAGCCAACGACGGTTTTCACGTGGTTAGGAGCGGCGCGCGGCACGGCTTCTCGCCGTTCACCCGCGACGGTGACGACCCCCGGGGCGCGCAGGCGGCGTTTCACCGCTGGGAATCGACCCGCCCCATGGCGGGAAACTGGTTCATCGTCCCGGACCCCGGGGGCGAACGCGACGAGATGGAGGAAGAGGAACTACGGCGCGACCGTGTTCGCGCGCTGCTTCGACGCTACGGCGTGCTGTTCCGGGAGCTCCTGGAACGCGAGCTGCCATTATTGCGCTGGAGCGAGCTTTTCCGAACGCTAAGGCTCATGGAGCTTTCGGGGGAAATTCTCGCCGGGCAGTTCTTCGAGGGCGTGCCCGGACTGCAATTCGCTTCGCACGAAGCCTACGACATGATGAAACGAGAATTCCCCGACGACGCAGTCTACCGGATAAACGCCGCCGACCCCGCTTCGCTCTGCGGCTTAAAACTCGAAGCGCTTAAAGGATCACTTTCTCCGCGCCTTGCCACGACAGGCCTGGTCTTTCACGGATGCCGCCCCGTGCTCGTCGCGCGCAAGAACGGCGCGACGCTCGAGATCAATGCGCCGCCCGACTCGCCCCACCTCCACCGTTACCTGGCCGCGTTTAAATCGCACCTGGGGCGACAGTTCAACGCCCCTCATTCGATCCGCGTCGAAACCGTCAACGACAAGCCGGCCGCATCAAGTGAATACGCGCCGGCTTTTAAAGACATCGGCTTTATTACGCACTACCGCGGCCTGGAACTGCGGAAGCGCTACTGAAGCGCACCATCACCCGCAATAAATTCAAATTGACTTTCCCGTCGCCCGGGTATTCTATCCGCGCATATATTACACCACGGGAGGAGATGATGAAAAAGTTGATAGTCGCACTCGTACTTTTATGCGCCGCCTCGGTCTGGGCAGTGGACCTGCGAAACGAGGACTCGCGCCGCTACGAGGTGAAGATCCACTCCGGCGGTACGACGCACACCTCGATAGAGGGCAGCACCACGCAGATGAGCGTGTGCTCCGACTGCGAGATCGAGGTGGTCGGCGTGGGAAGCGTAAAGGCGAGCGGGTCGGAAACGGTGGTAATTAAAAACGGTTCGCTCGAGGTACGATAGGCCTGATCGCCGCGGCCCGTCCGACGGGCCGCGGTAGCTCCCCACTAGATCTCGAACGAATAGACCGCCGAGAGCGTCACCCCGTAGAACATGAGCGTCGTTTCCGGGAACGCGCCGGAATCATCGGCATAGTCAATCGTGAACCACTGGTAGCGCCCGCCCAGCGTGATGGTGGTGGACGCCGACTCGATATAGTACGCGAGTGAAAGCGTGGTGTTGAACCCGGCCTCGCGCGCGGCGGAAGACCCGCCGCCCATGCCCTCGTCACGCTCCTCCCTTCCGAAGCCGTACAGACCGGAGAAGTTGCCGAGCAGAAACAGGCTGTCCACGAGCGGAAGCGTGAGCCCGACTCCCAGGGCCGGACCGACGCCATAGTGACTGCCCTCCGGCCAGTTGTATCCCATCGCCTTGACTCCCCCGAAAAGCTTTACATACCGGTTGATGGAGTAATTAAGCGCCGTGTCGGAATCATAACGCTTGATTGACTGGGTTTCGCCGGGCGACATCTCCATATCGTAGACACCGTACAGGAA
>JALOTJ010000166.1 GCA_025457965.1 Spirochaetota bacterium
TGCCTGCGGCTGGGACGAGAAGGTGGGAAACAACGCGGGCCGGCGGGAGAAGCTGAGAAGCATTTTTGAGATGATAATGATCGGCGACGGGGCCAAAGTACTCGACGTGGGCTGTGGGTCAGGAGTGCTTTTCCGTTTCGTCGAGAAGAAAATCGGACCCGGCGGCGGAATCTTCGCCATCGATCCGGCCGCGGGCATGATCGAGCGGGCGAAGGAGCTCCACGGTGAATTCGACAACATCGAATACAGGGTAGGTTTTATCGAGGATGCCGGACTTCAGGAAGGGGAATTCGACGTGGCGCTGTGCTACGCGGTTCTCCCGCATATCGACGACATTCCCGGGGCCCTGCGGGTGCTTCACCGGGCGCTCACACCCGGGGGCACGCGGACGCTCAACGAATTCCACTCCAGCCTGAACGCACCGGTCAATAATGACGTCCTGCCGGCCGAGGAGGACCTGCGCGCGCTCATTTCGGATGCGGGCTTCAGGGTGCTGCGTTATATCGATGAGCCCGGTCTTAATTTTATCGAGTGCGTTAAATGATCGCGTTTGTCAAACCCGCGCTCGCGCTGGCGGTACTGGTGTCGCTTGCCGTATTACCGCTATCCCTGCCGGTGATTGTAGCGACGCTCCTGCTGTTCGCGCTCATCGTCTACGCATCCCGTACGCGACTCGCGGAAATGCTGGTCAGGAACACCCTCGTAGGGCTGTTCGCTCTATTCTTTATAAGCATGGCCGCGATCTCGGCCCTGCTTCGCGGCGATATGCCGACATTGCATGTCGCCGAACTGGGAGGGCGGATCGTCCTCGTGTTTAACGCGGTATATCTCGGAGGCCGATGGATCGGCCAGACCGGGGTCATCAGGCTTGTGGATTCACTTCCATCGGAACGCCTCAGGCTGTTCCTGATTCTGATCGTCAAACAGGCGCATTCCATCCTTGCCGCCAACCGCATGGTCATCGACCAGCTCAGGTCGCGTCTGGATATGACGAAGCGTGACCGGCTTTTAATCGCGCGCTTTTATGTTCAGAACATGGTCTATGGAGAGCTCAGGTCGTACCGGCACCTGCAGGCCGCCCTTTACACGCGGCTTCCTGGACGCCTGTCCATTTACCATCGTCCCCTGGTGTTCAAGGCAGCCGACGCGCTCATCGGTGGCGCGGCGCTTGTATGCGCCGCCGCGGCGTTTCTGTCGTGGTGGAGCGGTAAATGATCGGAACGGACAGGGGAAAACAGGGATGAAATCGCTGGTTGTGCGCAATCTGACCTATGGCTACCCTGACGGGCGAAGGGCGCTCGACGGTGTCAATCTCGAGATCGAAGAAGGAATGCGGGTCTGTCTGGCGGGGAAAAACGGCAGCGGCAAGACGACGCTCTTTCTGAACATCGACGGACTCCTGGACGGCGACGGATTCATTTCGGTGAAAGGAATGGAGCGCAGCGCGGAATCGATGGCCCGTATTCGAAAAAGCGTTGGATTCCTGTTCAGCCATGTGGAACACCAGTTCATTATGACCGACCTGCTTAATGATATCATATTGAGTGTCGGTGACGAGGCGTCGGGAGCCGCCGCCAAAAAGGACATCGCGATGCAATGGCTCGAGCGCTTCGACCTGGCGCGCTACGCCGACCGCAATCCACTCGATCTCTCCACCGGTGAGATGAAGCGTGCGGCGCTGGCAGGGGTGCTCGCACGGCGGCCCGGCCTACTGCTCCTAGACGAGCCGCTCGGGGGGCTCGACCGCGAAAACGGCGAAAAGCTCGCGGCGATGCTCCGTACGCTTTCCACCACCATGCTCATCGCGACACACCGCAGATTCATGGTGGAAGAGGTCGCCACGCACGTGGCGGTGATGGAGGAGGGGAGGATCACGGGACTCTATGAAAGAAGTAAAGCTCTGAAGAGACGGGATGTACGGATGTTACTATTCTAAAAATGGCAGGCGATTCAAGGCCGGTACGCGTCGCGGCCCCAAAAACAAAGAGCGCCCTGAAAAGGCGCTCTCCGTGTATTGAGACGTGCTGATAACCGCAGGGGTTAAACGACAATACGGCGTCCCTACAGCGTGACCAAAAGCCCTCCCATGATGGTAAAACCGGGCATTGGATAATAGCCGCCGCTGTAATAGGTCGAATAATCCTTGTCGGTGATATTGTTGAAATTCACGAAGGCGCGGTACCGCTCCATGAAGGTGTACGCGAGCTTGGCGTTGAGGACCAGGTAGTTCGAAAGGTCGATGGTACCCGTCGTGTCGTGCCAGATGTCATACACGTACTCGGCGTCGAGCCCTGCGTAAATGCCGTAACCGTCGAATGACACGCCGCCGAGCAGCTTGTGCTTCGGTACGTAGGTAAGCCTGGTCTTGCGGTACTCGTTGTCGATGTAGGAGTATCCGGCGCGCAGACCTACCATGTTCATGATGGTATACTTCGCCGTCGCCTCGAGTCCGTTATACTTGAACTCGTCGGCGTTCGTCCAGCCGGGGCCGTCCTTGACTATCTTGTCATCGGCACTGATGTGATATCCGGTTATGTCGAACATGAGGTCCTTAACCGGAGTGAGCTCGATGCCCGCGTCGTAGGACATGTAGACTTCGGGATCGAGGTCCTCGTTCGGCACCTCGGCCGGGAACATCTTGATGTAAAGCTGTCTGAGATTCGGAAGGTTGAACCCCTTTGCGACGCTGCTGTGGATTTTAAAGTATTCAGTCGGGTTGACGATGAGCCCCGCCTGCCAGGCGGTGAAGCCGCCGAACTTCGAGTTGTCGGTATAGCGAGCACCGCCGGACAGCGTAAACGCGTCGAAGAAGCGTTGCTCCACCAGGCCGAAGACCGAGGCGTCGGTGAGGTATTTGTCTTTGACATAGTACGTATCGGTTACGAGGTTTTTAGAGGTCCCTCCCCATTTGCGCACGTCCACGCCGAATGTAATTTTATTGCCCTTGAAGAGCTTCGCCGACTCGACCACGCGCGTTCCGTAGAGCGTGTCGTCGTGTTCATAGGAATCGGTATCGGTCGGATACCGTTCGGCCTTGTGATGACCGTTGTTATAGAAGACATGGATCATACCATCGATCTTGTCATAGGTATTGAGCACATTGAGTGACGCGCCCCGGCGGAGGATATCGAAATACTCCAGTGTATTGCTCGATGCTCCATCGGGACCGGGATCGTGGATCTCCTGCTTCATCAAGAATGCGTTCACCCCGGCATACCAGTTCTTTCCGAGCTCAAAACCGAAACGGGCCGTGCCGTTGTGGTTCATGTATTCGGAATCCACTTCCTTTCCGTTCGGCGCGGTCTGCTCGCGGTGGCCGTCGGTCCGCTGGAAGTTGTACGAGACCCCGTAGTCGAAGATCCCCATCTTGCCCTGATGAAAGATGT
>JALOTJ010000024.1 GCA_025457965.1 Spirochaetota bacterium
CACTGTTGCGCAGGCAGTCCAGCGCGACCGCAAAGGATACATCCGCAAGGGGAAACCCCTTGAAGTCCCTCAGCATCGCCTGGAGCTGCCCCGCATCGACCGGGGAAAAAAAAGAATACGAGCGCGAATACAGTTCAGAATAAAGCCGGGAGTATATTACAGCCGAATGGTAGAACTCTGGTATATCAATTATGGCGTCCTTGTAGGTTTCCCTTCCGAAGGAGAAGAGCACTCCCTGCATATACTTAAGCATTCCCACGCCCGGATGCTCCTGCCCGGGCAGCCTTGGCCTGTCAGGCGGGAATGAAGCCTTAGGATCCTGCAGGGCAAGCCATTCAATCATGAGCATCGAAAGGCCTTCATCGAAATCAAATCCCTCCAGAAAATTCTGCTTTGGCCTGAAAACTCCTTCTCTCACGATAAGCTCGATAAGCCTCGTCGGCTCATCCCGGTCAGACTGGAAATCGACGAACAGGCTTGATTTAAACTCGTCCCGCCTCGTTATGCTTAGGACAAGTTTCCTATAGCCTTTCCTGTTAAGAATATCCAGGATTCCCGCTTTCTCGAACTTCTCCATCAGAAGGCTTTCATCATAGAGCCCCAGGAACTTCCCGGACGACAGGGGATCTATCGCACTCTCCGGTTTGACACGTTTAACCGAATGCGTTATGTCATCCAGGTATTTTGGTTTCTTTTTGCCGTGTTTCCAGGAACGTGCCATCAGACAGCCATTTCCGTACCGCCATAGTGGATTCGACCGGCATCCGAATCCATCGATGTTCGGGCCGGGGTTTTCCTGATTCAAGGCGGAATCGCACCGCCGCGCAAAAACAGGGCCGGCGCGATTGGCCGCGGCATTGCGGCACGGCAACCGGCCCGAGGATTGTAAACTTTATGCAAGTTCGGGAAAGTCAAGGTTTTTTCGCCGATGATGGGCCTGTCGGTGTGGAATAACGCGCGTTGAAAAGATCGCGTCTCAGAAAGGCCTCAAATTGTAGACTTTATCGTACAGGCTGAATTTTTCGTCCCCGGACAGGCTCGGGCAGGCGTTGACCACGTCACCGTCGTACATCGATATCAAGATAATTGCGCATCCCCTGCCGAAGGAAGCCTCGCGACAGAAGCGTCGTTACAGGAAGTACTTCCGCGAGCATGGCCACCTCTACGCGAAAAAGCCCCTTGTACAAGGGGCTTTTAAAAATTTTGTGGCTCCATCGTTATTGTTTAAGATTCTTTATCAGCATTCTGTAAGAATCGCCTGTCCAGTGGTCCCCTAAAGGTGCTGCCTGGGGGACACCTCCTCTTATTACAGTCAATACAGTCATCTTGAAAACCCTGCAAACATCTTTTTCGTTTTGCTGGGCCGCTACATAAACCGGAAGCCCCCACTGTATGGGTCGCATCAATAAGTCGTGCTTTGTCGCAAACCAGTTTCCGCTTATTGTTATGGCAAGAGGTTTTTCTTTGGGGTAGGCGTTCACATAGTATTTCCTGATCTCTTCTTTAAGCGCATTGATATTTCCAGGCCCTGAGAATGCTCCCGGGGACGGGAAGCGTGCGCTTTCAAGGGCTTTTTGTGTATCCGCGTCCGACTTTGTTTTTTGTTGCTTGAGTGACACCAGGGCCTGTTTTACCTCTTCATCTTCCGGGTTGAATTTGAGAGCCCTTTTGAGCTCGGTTTCCGCTTTGTCAAAAACCTGTTTCCTTTTATCGTCCTGATAAAATGACATGTTGGTCAGGTTCATCATTGTTTGCGAAAGAATCTGTTTTGCTTCCGCCTTCATGTTGTTTTCTACTTTTGAAATGATATCATTAACAATCTGGAATGCCCTTGCCGGCATTTCATCGGGTCTTTTATTTGCTTCGTCGTACATTCCTTTGGAGGGGTCCTTCGGGGTCAGGGCGACAATTTTTTTGTCCATTGCATCGCCTTCGCCGTATTTTTGAACCATTTCCTTCATCAGCGCGGCAAGTTTTGGCTTTTCATTTTTGAGTATGTCGCTGGCCGTTTTTATCACATCGTCGGTCATGCTTTCGTCATATGATATCGCCGTTGGTCCCGTGAAGTATTTGGCTGATTTTTGCTTCAGCGCTTCCGCAGCTTCAACAATTGTCTTCCAGTCCGAAAGGGCCCGTTCCTTTTCTGGATTATTACTCGCAGGGCCGGCACTGGCATGTTTGCCCGCCTTTTCATCAAGTCCCTGTTCCTTCACCTTTGGTGCGAGCTTCATTTGCAATATTCTAAGCTCTGAATATGCAGGGTCGGCTTTTTTTATTTTTTCTATCAGATCCCTGGCGAGTATTACTTTTTCTTTTTTTACGGCAGGATCCGTTGTGTTTTCGTATGCCCTGATTGCAGCTTTTGCGTCATTTGACATTTTTTTCAGTTCAGCCGGGCTTTCGGTATAGGCCAGAGATACGGATAAAAACAATCCAATAAGAACGAGTGAAAACGTCCGTGCGATTGACATGATGTCCTCCTGAATTTGTTGGTACAATGACCTTATAGATTCCAGACTTGTTAATACGCAGAAAGGTCCTCTCTCACAAGGGCAGGGTTCATCGCGACAGCATGCCGTGTATCGGCGGTTCCCCCTTTGAAAAATGCCCTCTCACCCTGGGGAAAGCCCCTCATGCAGGGGCCGCTTAAATTTTGGATTAAACAATTTTTAATTGTTCTCAATAAGGTATCAAACGGGCGTAAAAAAATCAATACTTTCGAAAGGAACCCCCGTTATTTTCCGACCAGCCGCACAAAATCGACAATCTCCCTCTCGGCCATCGCCCTGTCCGACATGACCCATTTCGATAACAGTACGTGCGCGGATTTTGGTATGGCCACGGCCCTGTTCAATGGATTCGGTTTCGAGTCGAGACCGAAGAGGCCGAACGCACGCTTCATCGCGGCCACGCTGGCCGTGGTGTCCTGATTTTTCTCGTCGTCATAGTAATACAGCATGAGCACGGGGTCCGCGACCTTCCTATACACGGCATCCCGCGCCGTATATTTCACCATGTCCGCCGCGGACTTGAATGAAGAATAGTACTTCTCCTTCGTCCAGTAGCCCTCCCAGCCGGGGACGTCGGTGGGACCGCCCGTCGGCCTGCGCACCTTGCCCTGCAACAGCTCAACGAGAGATGTCCCGCCAGGGTAATAGAACAGCTTTGCCGGGGCCGGGGCGAAGTCGTAAAAGGGCGAGGCCAGGATCAGGGCTGACATTTTACCGGGATACTTCGCGGCGAGATAGGTGCCCAGAAGCCCTCCCATGCTGCCGCCCATTACGATAACCCGCTCTCCGAGGAGCGGCATCATGGCGAAGGCCTCTTCGGCCTGGTCTATATAATCACGATAGCCTGCGGCGGCAAACTCTTCCTTGGTCAGTCCGTGCCCCGGCAATCTGAGATAATAGGTGTTGGCGCGGAACCGTTCGGCGATCCTGTCGACCACGGCCTCGCCTTCGGCGCGGGACGCGCTCCAGCCGTGTATGTAGAGAATCGCAAGCGGTGTTTTCCCGGACGAGTACCGTGCCAGCTTTTCTTCGTTACCAGGGCGGACCCCGAGTTCGGCGCTTTTCGCCAGTTTGATTTTATAATATTCATCGAACGTCATCTGCGGCGCCGTACCACTGTATGTGTACCGGGGATAGGTAAGCAGATATATCCCTGCATACAAAGCAACGATAATGGCGATCGCGATTCCCAGACGCTTAAAGAAATTTTTCATTTTTTGCCTCCATGCAACGGGTGAAATACATGTCAGGAAATACCATTACGTCAAGAAGTAAATCAGGTATTCCAGAACTGGCACCGCCTATGCGATAACGCATCGAAAACAGTCACTTTCGCTACGGGTTCCTGTCGGAGATCATCGATGAATCAGCAGTTCCCCGGGCGCTCCCGAGGAAGACGTAATTCCATTTTAAACATTTTCAAAAATATGTATTTCTCGCTTGATTTACGCATATTCCCGCAGTACGATAAAATGGACCCGGGAGGCATATTGTAATCGTGCAGGAATACAAACATGAAAAACAACCCGACTCATTACGAGGTGTACAAAAAGCATCTTAGAACCCAGTTTTTAATCTCCGAAGGAATTGCCTATGGTTTTCTCGTTCCGTTGACGCTGGTTCTGATTTTACTCAGTTTGAAACCCTCGACCTCCCAGATGTTCACCATTATCGCCCTGGCACTGGGCATTGCGGCGGTCGGCACCATTCCCTTCGTCTTTTCATACGTATGGTTTCTCTCCCCGGTGTGCGCCATGGTGAAAAACACGTCGGAGGCCGCCGGAAAGCCGGTTGATTCATACCCGGTCGCCCGCAGGAGGTTTTTTCTTTTCCCCGCCTTCCACGCCCTGAATTCCGCCGGCCGCTGGGTCATTCTCATGAGCACGGTCCTTGTGGTGTTGTCTTTTATCATCGACCAGACCCATTTACAAAAAATCAATCTCTGGCTTCTGGTGTTAATTAATGCGATTATTTCCGGCGGGATGTATTATCTTGCGGCCGATCGTTTCACCGAAAAGATCGCCTCCCTCGGCATGTTCAGCGCAGACCTTGACGGAAAGGCGCGTCTTAGTTCACCGCTTGCCTTTATGGTGATATCCGCGAGCGCCCTCGGCATGGTTTTAATGATCCTCCTCGTTCTGAATATTTTTTATGCCGCAGTTGAGAATGCCTACATCAATCAAATGAAAAACATCACCGCATCCATCGACAAAAACATCGAACGTTTTTATGACGAGCGCCTCGGCGACTCTAAAATACTGCTCGGCAATCCGGCACTTATTGAAAGCGTAAAAACGGGAAGGTACGAGGAAATAACGCGCATATTCAAAACATACTACGATACCTACGGAATTTACGAAAACATTTTCATTTCAACCCCGGAAAAGGATTCCATGATCGTCGCGTCACCGGTTCCCGGCTCCGTGGGTCTGCGGTACAGGGTCGCCGGATACGGCGACAATATCGACGCCTCGCTCCGGGGAGAGGTGCTGTTCAGTTCCGCCAATAAATCCCCCGTAACCGGTTTGCCGGTAGTACTGCTGACCCTCCCCATCAGAGAAGCGAACCGCGTCGTCGCCATCCTGGGTATGCCTATTGAGCTCGGGAAGTTTACCTCCACGCTGCTGGGGACCACCCGCATAGGAAAAACCGGGTATCCGTTTCTAACGGACGAGAAGCTTGTAACTACCGGACACCCCGATCAAAAAATGCTTCTTACCGAAATACAAAAATTTGATTTCGGCAAGTCGATGCAGTCACTCCCCAGCGGCAGTGATATACGCTATATGTGGCAGGGCAGGCATAAATATCTGACGTTCGTCAAAAACGAAAAATACTCTTTTTATTCGGCGGCCACCATTTACCTTTCGGACATCGATGAAACGGTCATCGAAGCGGAAATCGTCCTGTTCACGCTCACCGTGGCCGGCCTTTTACTGACCGGCTTGTTGATCGTGATCTTCATCAGCCGAAAACTCGCGCCGCTGAAGGCGAATGAGGAAATTATGGAGAAACTTGCGGCAGGCGAGCTGGGTCATGAAATCATGTCGTTCTCGAATGACGAAATAGGCCGTATGTCCGGAAGGCTCAATAAATTCGTGGACACCCTGCGCTCGGTGCTGAAAAACATCCAGAACATATCGGGAGAGGTCGCTACGTCCTCGGAAGAGATGTCCACCGCGGCCGTTTCGTTCTCGGACAACGCCCAGAACCAGGCCGCGTCCGCCGAGCAGGTGACGGCCACCGTCGAGGAGGTTTCCGCCGGCGTTGAGAACGTGGCGGCGAACACCTTGGAGCAATTCAAGCGGCTGGGCGAGTTTATCAAACAGATGCAGAAGCTCTCCGAAAGCATCAACGAAATGGGCGACAAGCTCAAAGAGACCGTCAATCTCTCAAGTGATATCGCCGCAACGGCGAAATTCAGCGAGAACTCGCTCAACGATATGACCGCGAGCATGTCGAGGATCTCCGAAAGCTCAAGCGAGATGACCGGCATCGTCGACATAATCAACGATATATCCGAAAAGATTAACCTTCTCTCCCTCAACGCCGCTATCGAGGCCGCCCGCGCCGGCGATGCCGGAAGGGGGTTCGCCGTTGTCGCCGACGAGATATCGAAGCTCGCCGATCAGACCGCCTCGAGCATCAAGGAGATAGACAAGTTCATCCGCAGCAACAACGAAGAGATCAGCAGGGGCATGGGTAATGTTGAATCGGCAATCGACACCATCAGCACCATCATCAGCGGCGTGAACCGGATCGGTGAAATGATGAACCTGCTGGGAGAGTTCATGAAAAAACAGCTCGATACCAACGCACTGGTCAACCGTGACGCGCTGGAGATGAGGTCCCGGTCGGAAGAAATGAAGGGCGCGACCGAAGAGCAGAAGACCGCCGTTTCAGAAATCGTGAAATCGGTTTCGAATATCAATGAGCTTACCCAGGCCAATGCCTCCGGCGCCGAGGAAATGGCGGGCACCTCTGAAAGCCTGGCCTCAATGGCCGAAAATTTGAAGCGAACGGTGGATTATTTCAAGTTCTGATCGCGGCGTTCCCGACGGGCGGTAGAAGCGCGATTGTGGTCGGCCGCGTATGGGCCGACCCTGGTTTAAGAAAGCAGACGCGGAGAACGCCCCTCTCCAAAAGAAGGCCCCCTCTCAGGGGCCTTCAAATTTCGCGTTCTCGTCTCGTGCAGCTAGCGTTTCGAAGCCTCGCGTATCGCGTTCAGGTAACTCCTGATGTGCATGCCGTACGATTTAAACAAATCTGCGAGGGCCAGTGTCATTTGATCCACTGACTCCCGCCCTTTTCTCTCCACCGTATATTCTATAAGACTTCCAAGCTCTTTTGAACCGCTCGCCTCGAAGGAGGGATCTGAAATCAGCCTTTCCGGGAAGTATTTCTCGATTTGCGCATCGACGGTGCCGCTCTTCTTCGCCGACTCTTTGGCAACGACCCGCCGGGGAAAGTCATCGCCGTACGGCAGCACTTCGAGTGGATTTCGCAGTGCCTGGAAAATGGGATGGCCGGGATTTTTATCATCATAGGCCTTTCTGAGTATATTCTCCTGAAATTCCTCCATAACCGTATGACGGTTCGATACGAGCTGGATCGCGCCGTTTTTGCTTTCGGCAAAACCAAGCATGGCCTTCAGGTTGATCCAGATCATGCGCAAAGCGCTGACCCCTGGCAGGGGCTTCGCGTGGTAGGGCATGGAGAGGTCCCCGAGGTAATGCATTCCCCACCCCATGAACCGCCATCCCCAGTAATCGTTACCGGTCCTGAACGCATATTCCGAAAGGCTCTTGAAAAGATGGATTCGATACTCGGGGTACGTGCGTTTCAAAAAGGGCGCGAAGAAATATATGATCTTCGGCTCGTGATAGAATCCCATATGGAAAGGAGCCTGGCTTCCGTATTCCAGGTTGGGATTGCCGAAGGGCTGGATGCCGAACCCGTACACTTGGCCGTAAGCGGTGTTGTTGTCGGTGAACAAACCGAGGTCGAAGCCATAATCGGGCTCGTCGTTGGCGGTTGTCAGGACCTCGAGCGGCGGAACTTTTTCCCCTTCGTTAAGGCGGACATAGATCGACTTTCGCATGAAGCCGGTGTCCTCAAGGGTGGCCAGGTCGCCCGGATCGATGACCGGCCTTCCGTAGGTCTTCTCCCCCGGAAGGAGCTGAAGATACAGCCGCGGCTTTATGCCGGGATTCAGCCGGGCCGCCTGTAAAAAGCGCCCGAGTACATCTTTCGGATCGCCTGTCGCCCTGAACGCGAGATTGTCCGGCCGCGGTTCGTAACCGGGCATATTCTTCCGGGCCCATCCCTCCTCATCCGCGAGCAGTTTTTCCAGGCCCTTCTCCTCGCGAAGCAGAAAGGAGCTCAGGCTTCGCGCCGGAACCGGTTTCCGGTCCCTCACTTCCGCCACGCCGGAGAGGACCGGATGCGACAGCATCGTGTGGTTGGACCAGGCATATACCGGAACGGCGGCGATTAACGCCACAAGGATCACGCTTACCATACCGAGGCTGGTTCTCATTTGGGGCTCCATTTCCGATTGCGGCAGCGACCGCAATAAGATTCATTAATAATTATACGGATCATCATTCAAAGTGGAATCTACTCTTTTATAAAGTCAATCCTTAAAAATTCGACTGCACACGGCATCCGGCCATCCCCTGCCGTTCGGGAATGCCGCAGGCCAAGCCATTAAAACGCTTTGCGCCGCGCGGCATGGCGCGCGAAATCCGCGAATGCTTCCCCGCTCGTGTAGCGACATTCGAATCCCGTCTTCTTCCTGAGCTTTTAACCCGACACGTACCACGGGTAGCGCACGCTGGCATAGAGGAGATGCTCGACGACCTCATCGACCTCCGGATCGTCGCACAGCGCCCGTACGATCCTTCCTCCTATGCACCCGAGGCGCCAGTGACCATCCCGCGTTTCATCACGCCTCCATAGCAAAACTCATTTAAACACCAGACAGGAAAGCGGGCGAACGTGACGGTATTTTTTTGTTGACATAATACACTATGGTATAATAAAATACATATAAGTATAATATCAGCAGTATCGATGACGAACCTCGTCCTTAAGCCCATGCTCGCCCTGTCCTCAGCGACTCAGAGGCCGTCCTGTCGGCGCCCTTCCCGTTTCCTGCGGGGAGAGTGTAACAGCGAGTAACGAGGTATTTATATGGAAATGAAGTGGGACTTCATTCTGGATTTCTGCGTGCTGGGATCATTTCTGCTGCTGGCGACCTTCCTCAGGGCGAATGTGCGCCTGCTGCGGAAATTCATGATTCCCAACAATATCGTCGCCGGTTTTCTCTGCTTCATTTTCGGCGGCGAGGTCCTGGGCGTGATCGATATTTCAACGGAGCGCTTCGGAACCTACGTGTATCATCTGCTGGCCATTACATTTATTTCCATGGCACTGAGAAAAACCGAGAAATCCGGCGGCAGGCCCATGGTGGGGACGGGGCTTTTGCTGTCTTTCGGGTACGGGGCTCAGGCTTTCCTGGGGCTGCTCATCTGCTACATTGCGATGTTCACGGTCATGCCCGACCTCTTCCCCACCTTCGGGTATTTTCTGGTGCTGGGATTCGGCCAGGGCCCAGGCCAGGCCTATGCCCTGGGCCGCTCATGGGAGGCATCGGGGCTGGTCGCGGGAGGCGGCATGGGGCTCACGTTCGCGGCCATCGGCTATATCTGGGCATGCGTCGTCGGCGTCCCACTCATCTACTGGGGAATGAAAAAGCAGGGGAAGCACGGTCGTGGGACCGGGTATGATGCGGTGCTCGCCGAAGGAGAGGCGGGTATCATTGAAGACGAGAGGTCGCGCCCCGAAGCCGGAAGACTCACGGTGTCGTCGTCGGCCCTCGACAGCCTGAGTTTTCACGCCGCGCTGGTGGCGGGGGTGTACTTGATGACTTTTGGACTGCTGTCCGGCACGGAAAAGTTGCTGCTCGGAGCCGGCGGCGGAAAAAGCGTTACACAACTGGTAAACACCATGTGGGGCATGCATTACATTTTCGCCACCACCCTGGCCATACTGTTCCGCGGCATAATCGGGCGCACCCGGTGGGGTGGGCTTATCGACAACGGCCTTATGAACCGTATCTCGGGGACGGCACTGGACTTCATGGTCACGGCGGCCATCGCCGCCATTTCCCTGTCCGCCCTGAATCGGTACCTGGGAATCACCATCGTTATGACGATGGCGGGGGGCGTGATGACGACCTTCTATGTGGTCTACGAAATAAGAAAATCTGAAATTCCCCACGGCTTGGAGCTGATAGGGGGCGTGTACGGTACCCTCACAGGCACGCTCAACACGGGGCTCACCCTGGTGCGTATAGCCGATCCCCATTTCAAAACGCCGGTGGCCCAGAACCTCGTGTTTGGCTGCGGGCTGGCGCTGCCCCTGAGCATGCCGTTTTTTATAAGCATGGTGGTACCTCTGTTGGGCATGAACAGCCCGAATCCCCATCTTTACTATATCATAAACATGGCCGCCATCGGTCTTTATTCCCTAGCGTTGTTTGCGGCGTGGCGCTACACCGCCGGCTGGTTCAGGCTCCGTATTGACAGTTCCCGGGAGGCCGAGTATGTCTGACGGGAGGAAACGGGCATGAAAATCTTTCTCACCGGCGCTTCGGGTTTTATCGGACTCACTCTCCTGGACTTTCTGAGGAGGGAGGGCCACCAGACGACATCGCTCCTGCTGCCCGAGGAGCAGGCCGAAACGGTTGAAGCGGCGGGCTCCCGGGCCGTGCGGGGCGACATCACCCGGGCGCGAAGCCTGCACGGGCTCATGGATGGCCATGACGCCGTCATCCACCTGGCCGGAGCTGTGGGATACGGCCTCAGTATGCGGAAAGCCCTGCTGATCAACCGCGACGGGACCCGCAACACCGCCGCGGCGGCGGTTTCCGCCGGGGTGCGGCGGTTAATTCATTTCAGCTCGGTTTCGGTGTACGGACGGGTGCCGGACGTCCCCATCAGGGAGGAATTCCCCCGCAAAAAGACCGGCGACCCCTACGGCGATACCAAAATCGACGCCGAGACGGCACTTGAGGAATACGCCGCCCGGGGCAAGCTCGATTATACGGTCCTGCGCCCCACGGTGATTTACGGCCCCGGCGACCGGCTCTTTCTCCCGAAGCTGGCGGAGAACATCCGCTCGGGCAGGGCCCGCGTCATCGGCACGGGAGAGAACACGGTCGACCTGATCCATGTGGACGATATCGCCCGTTGTGTTACGCTGCTCCTGAAAAATGCCTGCTCCATCGGAGAAACCTATAATGTCACCAACCCGGACAATCCCCCATGGGCGGAGTTTGTGTCCATCGTGGCCGGCGCCATGGGGGTGCCCGCTCCGCGAGGGCGCATTTCCTTCGGAGCGGCCCTGACGGTCGCGGGAGCTATGGAGGCGGTATCGAAAATCACCGGCAGGCCGCCGCGTCTGACCCGCTACGCGGTGAGAGTGGTCGGACGGCAGTATTATTATATCACCGGCAAAATTCGGGACCAGCTCGGTTTCGAGCCGTCGGTCGACCTGAAAGAGGGGATCTGGAAAGCAATCGCGGCAGCAGGTTACGCGCCGCCGCCGAAAAGGTGAGCGGGTCGGCCCCGGACTGTTCGAAATAAATAAATTTACAGGAGGAGCATAATGGCCATTAAGAAAACAATTTTCTGCGGCAACAACTTCATCGAAGTGGATTTTCCCGACAATACCCGTATACTTTCAGCCCCGCCCCATGAGGATGTGCTCGATGACCCGCGGAAGGCGACACTCGAGGCTATACGCAAGCCCATCGACCACCGGCCGCTGAAAGACCTGGTGAAGGAGGGGTCCACGGTGCTTATCGCCTTCGATGACCTGGCGGTGCCGGTGCCCCCCATGGCGCCGGGGACCGACAACCGGCAGTACGTCATCGAGACCGTGCTGGATGAACTCTACGCCGCGGGAGTGCGCAGGAAGGACATAACCCTGGTGTGCGCCAACGGCCTGCACCGCATGTGGAAACGGTCGGAGTTGGCGAGCATTCTGGGGCCCCGCATCATGAAGGAGTTCAGCATCGGCCAGATCATCAACCACGACGGGGAGGACCCGGAACATCTGCGCCACCTGGGGCTCACGGAAAACGGCTATGACGTGGAGATCAACAGCCGGGTCATCGACGCGGACCTCACCATTTACGTGAACGTCAACTGGGTCCCCTTCAACGGCGGGTGGAAGTCCACTATCATAGGCCTGGGGACCTACAAGGTGATACGCCACATTCACAATAACGAAATCTACCTCGACGAGGCCCCGGCTTCGTGCATGGAGCCCAAACGCAACATGCTCCACGCCCGTATCTGGGAGATGGGGCGACATCTCGAGGCCCATCTCAGGGGGATGGGGAAAAAAATATTCCAGATCGAAACCGCGGTCAACAGCAAACTGCCGGTGGAAATGAGCTATGTCGTCGCCGGCGACGTGGAAAAGGTGCATGAGCGGACCCTGGCCTACCTGGAGAAGCACAAGACCATCGACGTCGAGGGCCAGGCCGACATACTGGTGTTCGGCGTTCCCGATTTCATGCCCTATTCGATGGGGACCTGCATCAACCCGGTCCTCATCGCCCGCATGGGGCTGGGTTACATGTTCGCAATTTATGAGAACAAGCCGGTGGTGCGCGAGGGCGGCATTATGGTGCTGGCCAACCCCTGCATCGACCAGTGCGACCCGATCCATCATCCCTCCTATGTGGAACTGTGGGAGGAGGGCTTCAAGCGCTCACGAGACGCAGCCGTCCTCTATGATGTCTTCGCCGACGAGTACGCGAACCGACCAGAGTTTGTGCACCGCTACCGGTTCGGCTACGGTTTCCACGGCGTGCACCCTGTGCAGGCCTACTGCACCACTATCTTTCCCAAAAAACACCTTTCAGAGATATACGTGGGGGGCTGTACCGATAACAACGTGGCTGAAAAACTTGAATGGAAGCCGTTCGCGAAA
The DNA here is from genome assembly GCA_025457965.1 of Spirochaetota bacterium. GTDB lineage: Bacteria > Spirochaetota > UBA4802 > UBA4802 > UBA5368 > MVZN01. The sequence continues at coordinate 12,519 of JALOTJ010000024.1, forward strand.
GTGGAAGACGCCATTACGGCCGCGCGGGAGAAACTGGGCCGGGACGCCAGCGTTACCTTCCTGAGCCTTCCGCCGTTTTTTCTGCCGAGGGTGCATTGACATGCCCGGGCCGCGACGCCCGGCCGAAGGAGGAAATGGGACATGAAATACAGGCACAATATCGATGACGTAACGCCCACGATGGTGACAGGAAGGGAGATACGCACCATGCTGGGCCGGGATGTGCTGGGCTCAAAGGAGCTCACCCTGCAGGTGATCGACGTGCTGCCCGGGGCGGTTTCGAAGCCCGGGCACTGTCATGACAACTGCGAAGAGGCAATTTACGTGCAGTCCGGGGAAGGAGACATACTCATCGACGGTGAGCTTGTGCATATGGTTCCCGGGGACGTGGTGTACCTTCCCCGGGACGTGCCGCACCTTACCCGCAACAGGGGGACGGCGCCGATGCGGCTTATTTGCGTTTTTTCGACCGTGTCCCTGAAGGAGGGAATGAAGGGCATGCCCGATCTGGATTATCCGGATACGCAAAGCTAAGGACGGGCCGGCACGATTTTATAAACGAAGAACAATGAAACGGAGAGACATATGACTGCGAAAATCAAAACCGTCGCGATCGTGGGAGCGGGTTTCATGGGCTGCCAGATCGCTTCCCGCGTGCTCGTCAACGGTTATACCGTTAAAATGTACGATACCAGCGGAGAGAAGCTGGAGGAAGCGAAGAAAACAACCTCTTTCTGCGTGGACACCCATTTCATGAAGCCGGACGCGCCGGGAAGCGCCGACGAGGTGAAGGGGAGAGTCACGTTTCATGACCGTATCGATGAGGCCGTCGTCGGCGCCGACCTGGTGATCGAGGCGGTGGTCGAAGAGGCAGCCGTAAAAAAGGCCGTTTTTGCCGAAATCGAGAAACATGCGAACGCTCATGCCGTCATCGCCACCAACAGCTCGTCGATTCCGGTGTCCCGTATCGAGACCGGCATCGCCGATAAAAGCAGGGTCCTCAATATGCACTTCACCTCCCCGATCGACCAGCTCTATTATGTGGAGTTGATGAAGGGGACGGAAACCGCCGACGAGACCATCAAGACGGCAAGCGATTTTCTGGTGAGCATCGACTGCCTGCCGCTGGTGTGCAAAAAAGAATCTATCGGCTTTGTGTTCAACCGGGTGTGGCACGCGGCGCGCCGGGACGCCCTCAACGCATGGGCAGGAGGGTACGTTGACTACCGGGACGTGGACCGGGCCTGGATGCTTTTCAGCAAAATGCCCCTGGGGCCTTTCGGCATCATGGACTTTATCGGCCTGGACGTGGTCTGGCAGGTACAGATGACCTATTACGAAGAGACCGGCGACGGGCATTACCGCCCGCCGCGGGCGCTGAAAGAAATGGTGGAGAGGGGAGACCTGGGGAGAAAAACCGGCAGGGGGTTTTACGACTGGTCTGACCCGGAGTTCGCCCGGCCCGATTTTCTCAGGCCCAAACGGTAATCGCCATTCATAAAGGGCCCGCCTCCCGCCGGGCGGTTTCTCCGGCGGAACTGCTTGACTTTGAGAACACGGTTGTTAGGATAGCGAAAAATTTTGACGACGGTTGATCTCGCGATGGCACCCCGAACACAGAAAACAAACCGCAGGGAATGGGGAAAAAACCTCCGGCAGGAGAGGATCATAGATATCGCCCAGGAGCTTTTTTCGTCGCTTGGCTATGAAAGCACCACCATGGACGGGGTCGCCCGGAACGCCGGTTATGTCAAGAGGACCATCTACCTTTATTTCCGCGACAAGGACGACCTTTTTGCCGCTATCGTCCTGCGGGGCCTCCGGCGGCTTAACCGGATGTTCCAGGAAGCCTTTGACCGGTGCACCGGAGGGCTTGCGCGGATGGAAGGCATGGCCGACGCCTATTTCGCCTTTTACCGGGAAGACCCCGTCACCTTCGACTTCGTCATCCTTTTCGACTACAAGAACCGCTACTACCACCGCCAGACCGACCCCGCCGAAGACCGTCCCTTCGTGATAGAGTGCCAGCGGTTGGGCGATTTGAACGCCGATCTTGCCATCGAGGCGATCAGGCAGGCCGTGGACGAGGGCGCCGTGCGCACCACGCTCACGCCGCTGCAGCTGCTGCTGGTGGTATGGGGCGAGCTTTCCGGCGTTATGCGCATGATCGCCACCCGGGAGGCCCATTTCGAAAAGGTCTACGGCGTCACCGCCGAGACCCTTTTCGAGGGATTTAAGGCCCACATGCAGCGGTCGCTTACCTGATCTTTTTTTATTTTTGCGGGCCCCGAACGGGCGGCAATGCTATCAGGCGCGCCCGCGCAAGCCAATCAAAGGTTTTTCCGAATTACAAAATCATGAAGCAGGGAGACATAAAGAACCCCCGCCCTCCGTGCACCCCCTGCGAAAACGCAACACCCCCGACCCCGACCCGCCAGCCATCTCCGGATATACCGCAGGCGAAACCATTAAAACGGTTTGCGCCGCCCGACATGTCGCGCAAAATCCTCGAACGCCTCGCGGCTGGAATAGCGGTATTGGAATCCCGTCTCCCGGCGAAGCTTTTCCGACGACACATACCACGGGTAGCGCACCATGTCGAGCGCCTGGCTCGGGAACTCGCTCAGAAACGAGAGCCGGAGCGACCATGCGGCCGCGTTGAGCGGATAGAGCAGACGCACCGGAAGCTCCACGAGATGGTTCCCCAGGAGCGAGACCATATCCGCACACGATATAATCCCCTCCGCTCAGACGTTATACGACCCTCGCTTCCGAAGCCGCAGCATCAGGAGCATGACCTCCAGCAGGTCGTCCTCGTGCACGAACTGAAAGTCGAGCGCGCCCTTCGGCAGGATTACCAGCCGTTTCAAGAAATGCGCCGCGAGCGGATTGCTGAAGCCGGGCCCCACCACGAAGCAGGGCCGCAGGACGGTGATGATCGTCCGGGATCGTCCGCGGGGCAATTCATGGAGCATGCATTCGATTATGCGCTTTGTTCTCGAGTACGTGAACCCATCGTTACCCCGCAGCGGGCTTTCCTCCGTTAGCGGCACATCGTTGTCGGCATGAAACCCATAGGCGGTCGCCGAGCTTGTATAAAGGAGGTGCCCTACCCCGTGCCGCAGACAGGCCCCGGCGACATTTCTAGTTCCGTTGAGGTTGATGTCCTCCATCAACCGTGTATCGTGGATAGGCGGCAGCACGAAAGCGGCGTGCACCACGGTGTCGATGCGGTGCTTCTCTATAATTTCATCCAGCGACGCACGGACGTCGCGTCGATAAAATACAAGTCTGCCGCATTCCGCCTCGGGTTCACGCACGTCCAGGCCGACGATCTCATCGACATCAGAATTATCGCACAACGCCCATGCGACCCGGCCGCCGATGTATCCCGTTGCGCCGGTTATCAGTACACGTTTCATTCTAGCCCCCTTGCCCCGTCTGCCGCAGCACCACCCATGAAAGCGCGCCCGCCAGTCTGCGCGGTATAATGCGCTGCAACACGGCATGGATGAGCCAGTTGCGCAGACCCGGAATATACACCGCCTTCCCGCGCTTGAACGCCCCCACGCCCTTGTGCGCAATGGTCTCCGGGTCCGCGAGACCGCTGATCCAATACCACCGGAGCCGTTTCGGAAATCCCTCAGCTTTCAGGAGCGGCGTATCGGTATAGGATGGGCAGAGCGTGCAGACCATCACGCCCGTTCCGCGAAGCTCCTGGTTCACAGCTTCGCTCAGGCTCTGCACAAACGCCTTCGTCGCGCCGTAAACGGCATGGTGCGCCGAGGGCTGGAAGGCCGAAACCGAACTCACAGTGAGCACCCGCCCCCCTCCCGTTGCAACCATGTCCGCGAGCGCCAGACGCATAAGCGTCAGGTACGCCTCGCCGTTAACGCGCAGCAGCCGCCGCTGCCGTTCCAGGCCCAGTTCGTGGAAATTACCGTATACCATAATCCCCGCGTTGTTGACGAGCACATCGAGCTTCCCCGCGGCCTTCACCACCATGCGGTAGAGGCGCTCCGGCCCGCCATCCGCGGCGAGGTCGACCGCAAACCCCTTAACGGGTTTGCCGAAACGCGCGCGGAGATCCTTCATCCACTCCTCAAGCGCTTTTTTCTCTGATGGATGGCAGCCGAGGAACAGCCGTGCTCCCTCCTGTGCAAAACATTCAGAAAGCGCTTTCCCGATGCCCGACGACGCCCCGGTGATGAGGACTGCTTTGCCCGCGATGCTGTATTTCTTCATCATGCCGTCTCCAGGCGGGCGCGGAAATGGGCGACGATTCGAATCGTCGCTTTCACCTGCGCTCCAGGATATGGATGCACATGGCGGCCTCCTCCACGCCGATGTTCCCGCCGCCGTTCTCGGCGAGGCCCATCCGCGCTCCCTCCACCTGGCGGCCCGTCGCCTCGCCGCGAAGCTGGAGCACCAGCTCGTGGATCTGTGCGAGCCCCGACGCTCCGATCGGGTGCCCCCGGCACTCAAGGCCGCCGCTCGTATTCACCGGCTTCGCGCCGCCCAGACGCGTCGCCCCCGTTTCGGCGAAAGGGCCTCCCTCCCCGACAGGACAGAAGCCCATGGACTCGGTCTGGTGCAGCTCGCCCCAGGCGGTCGCGTCGTGAAGCTCCGCAAGGCTCATGTCGGCGGGACCGGCACCGGCCTCCGCGTACGCCTCTTTCGAGAGGCGCTCCCCGATATCGGGCTCGTCGAGGCCGCGGTCGGCACCCTGCGCGAGCACTGAGGCCCGTATACGCACGGCTCTCTTCGCGCCCGCGTACTTCTTCAAAAAACGTTCCGAACAAATTATCGCCGCGGCCGCGCCATCGCCGACCGGCGCGCACATCGCGCGCGTAAGCGGCCACGCCACAAGTCTGTCGGCCAGCACCTCCTCCACGGTCATCGCGTTCTGGTATTGTGCGAGCGGATTGAGCGAGCCGTGGAAATGGTTCTTTGAGCAGATAAGCGCAAGCTGGTGCTGTGTGGACTTGAACCGGTCCATGTGCCAGCGGGCGCCCATCGCGTAGGCGTCCATAAAGATGCTGCGTCCCTCTCCGGGCGCGCCGCTCTCCTCTGGGATAGCGATCTTGAAGGTCTTGCCGACCTCGAGGATCATGTTGATGTGCTTCTCGAAGTTCTCCACGTCCATGCACGAGCCGTACGCTGCGAGCGAGAGGCCCTTGTTGGGGTTGGTGATCTTCTCCGAGCCGACGGCGAGCGCGACATCGTACATGCCCGCCCTGATTCCCGTCACGGCAAGGTGCATGGCCGTCGACGCTCCCGCGCAGGCGTTCTCCACGTTGGTGACGGGGATGCGGTCGATCCCCATGCCGCGCAGCACCACCTGGCCGCGGATGGAGTGCTGACCGGCGAACATCCCCCAGAAGGTGTTCGAGAAAAAGGCCGACTGTACCGCCTCGCGTCCCAGTCCCGCGTCCTCGAACGCGAGCCCTATGGCCTCCTCGGCCATGTTCCTGACGCTCCTGTCCGGGTACTTGTTGAACCGAATCATTCCCGTTCCGATGACGTACGTGCCGTTCATCCCTCCAGCACCTCCTTCAGGATCATCCTGCCGGCGGTCATGGACAGGGAGTCGTTCGAGCCGTCCTCTATCATGCCGGCGCGCGCGTCGCGAAAGAGCTTCTCGACGGGAAGCTCCTTCGACAGGCCGTAACCGCCGAAGAGCTGAATGGCGTCGCTCGTCACCTCGAAGGCCGCCTGCGTGCAGTAGACCTTGGAGGCTATCGAGTACTTCACGTCGGGCGGCGTGGTGTTCATGTTGTACACCATAGCCGTACGAGAGAACGAGCGGGAGGTCTCGACCTTCATGAACATATCAAAAAGCTTTTTCTGAACCCACTGGTGGTCGCAGAGGCGCTTGCCTCCCTGGACGCGCTCGGTCGAATATTTCACCGCAAGGTCGTACGCGGCCTGCGCCACGCCGGTAAAGTAGGCCCCCATGGTAGCGTTCGCGTGCCCCAGGGTGAGCTCGGTCATGGCCTCATAGCTCTCGGGATCGACAATCATGAACTCGCCCGGGCAGACCACGTTGTCGAAAAAGAGCTCGCCCTGCGGCAGCTCGCGCTGACCCATTTTATCGAGAGGCCTGCCGCGGGAAACACCGGGGCTATTCAGGTCGAGCAGGCAGATGCCGCCTCCCGACAGCCCCTTGCTGGGGTCGAGATTCAGGAATAGTGAAACGTTAGACGCAACAGGACCGTTCGATATCCACGCCGATTTCTGCCCGTCGATGACCCAGTCGCCGTTTTTCTTCTTCGCCTTCACCTGCTGGGTGACCTGCGCGTCCCGGAAGAACGTTGACTGCGGGCTCAGGTTGTCCGATCCGTGGTCGGGCTCGGTGATTCCCCAGCAGCTCATCACGCTCGCGTCCTTGCATTCCACGAAGGGGATGATATACTTTTCGGTTATGCGATCGTCCGCCAGCATCGTCGCGTAAAAGGCGTTGAAGCAGCTGCATCCCAGCGACACGGCGAAGCCGACGCTTCCGTAGGCGATCTCCTCCCAGAAAATGTGCACGCCCAGCGGATCGAGCCCGAGGCCGCCGTACTCGTCCGAGATAAGCACCGTATGATATCCCTGCTGGTACATCTTCGCCATGCAGTCCCAGTAGATCGAGCCGCGCTTCACCACGTCGTCGGCCGGAAGCGCGTCCAGCGCGATGGACGCGGGGCGCAGCACCTCGACGGCGAAGCGGTGCACCTCCTCTTTCAAGTGTTCGTGCTCGTCGGTCAGCTCTAGGCTCAGTTCTTTATATGCCATCCAATCCTCCTTTTGATACCGCCTGTCGCGGGGTACAGGCATGCCTGTACCGTACGAACTGTGGCATGTTCCGTATGTTAGCTGTAATCTTCATGCTTATAGATGGTCCCTTCTCCTTTTAAAAACGCGTCTTTCAGCACGCGCGCCAGGGCCTTCTCGGTGACCGTCTTTGGAATCTCATCCACAACCTGAAGGAAGGAGGGCACGAAATTGGCCTCGAGGTCCTTCCCGCACATTTCGTAGATCGTCCTGGGGTCGATCGCTTTTCCCTCGAACGGTGCGAGGGCCGCCACCAGGTCGCTCTCGCCCGGCGCTCCCGACGCCGCGGGAACACCGTACACGCACACCTCCGAGACGTCCGCGTGTCGCCCTATGACGGTCTCGACGTATTCGGGCTGGATGAAGTCTCCCGCGCGGCGCAGCTCCGTTCCCTTGCGAAAGTCGAAGAAGTACCAGCCCTCCGCGTCGCGGTGCACCATGTCGCCGGTGCGCAGCCACCCGCCCCTGGTCTTGTCCTTCGACTCCTCGGGCTTGCCGATATAATCCACCCTGGTATCCCCCTTGGTGAGCTTGCAAATAAGCTCGCCGGTCTCTCCGTGGGGAAGCTCGTTATCGTCATCATCCACCACCTTGAACTCCATCACGCCGGGAACCGGTTTGCCGAACGATCCGACTGGCCCCTTGCCGATGGGCCTGTAGGCGAAACCGCCCTCCACCGAGCCGTACCATTCGAGTATCTGCACGTTAAAACGCTTCTCGAACCCTTCCCACATAGGGACCGGGGTGCCCGCGCTGATCACCACCTTCACCGGGTTGTCCGCGTCGCTCGGCTTTTCCGGTTCGTTGTAGATGCCGGCCATCATGCCGCCCAACAGCGAGAACGAGGTACAGCCGTACTTACGGCAGATGTCCCAGATGCGGCTCTTCGTAAAGCGCGCCGAGAAGACAGCCTTGATTCCCATCGAGAGCGCGGGAAAGAGCGTCACCGACTGCGCGTTGCCGTGCGTGAGCGAAAGGCCGTTGTAGAGCACGTCGTCCTTTTTATACTTCCATACCAGGCTGTTCAGGATGTTGAAAAGCCCCGTGCGATTGTTCCGTATGGCCACGCCCTTGGGGTCCCCCGTGGTACCCGAGGTATAGATGATCTGCATGGGGTGCCGCACGTCCATGATTTGCTGATCGACCGTATCCCACGTCGTCTGTGCCAGCGTTTCGTTGAGCGCGTGATATTTCGGCGACACCAAAACGCCGTTTTCCTTGTGGTAGGCCACGCTTACCATCTTCAGCGAGGGAATATCGCCCGCGACCTCCTCCAGCGTCTCGAGGCTGTCGTCGGCCACGATGACGGCCTTCGCGCCGCAGTTGTTCAATAAAAATCTCAGCCGGTCGCCGCGGTTGCGCGGGTCGATCGGCACCATGACCGCGCCTATCGTGGTGCCCGCTAGAAGCGCATAGATGAACTCCGGGTAATTCCGCATGAAGACCGCGAACGAGTCCCCTTTGTCCACGCCGCCGTCGAGGAGCAGGCGCGCGATTTTATTGCCGTTCTCGTGAAGGTCGCGATAGGTCAGCACGTCCTCGCCGTGCTCCCCCTTCTCGAAGACGTACACCACGGTATCGGGCTTTTCGTCGGCCCGGAGCTCCACGAGGTGCGAGGCGATCACCTGGTTCAGATGCGATTTCGTCGCCATGCCGTCCCCCTACTCGTCCTCGACCGCGCCGATGAAACCGCGCGTGAAGGTCGGAAACTCTTTCTTGAATATCTCATCCCAGTGCTCGGCGGTCCAGTACTGGTGACGGTTGAAGAACGGGTCCTTCTTCGCCGTGCTCACCGCCACGCTGGCGGCAAGGTCCACTCCCTCCATCTTGTTCAGCGCGAAGGCCGCGAACGCGAGCGTCGAGAAGACGCGGCAGTGCAGCCCCAGCCGCCAGGCCATGGAGGCGGCGGCGTTCGCTGCGATATTCAGGTTGATGTTCTTGAACTGGCAGCTCGGCCCCCTGGCCGTAAGCGATTCCATTTCCTCCGCCTTGTTGAGCTCGGCGCAGGTGCGGTAACCGCATGCGCCGCAGTTGTAGTTGAAATCGGATTTTCGTTTATCGCCGATGAGTATCAGCGCGCAGGGCTCCTTGACGAGCTCCATCAGGAAACGCCCGTCGCGCGCGGCCAGCGGCGACATGTCGCCGAGCGAATAACAGAACTCGGCGATCTCCACCATGTCCTCCTTCGCCAGACTCACGAGCTTCATCGTGTTGCGGTCCCCGAAGCGGAATGAGTTGTGGGCCGCGACCGCCATCAGCTCCACGGCGCGCTCCAGTCCGTTCTCTATGAGGTCGCTCATTTCCCGTACCGGCATATGCTCACCTCCCCTTAACTGTAGATCGAGCGGAACTGCGGCCACAGGCGCCGAATGATCCGGTCGTTCATCGTCGATTCGTTGATCTCGTCGTACTTCGCCGGGATGTCCCGGAACGGGCTCTTCTCGGTGACCGAGATGGCCACGGCAAGCGCGAACCCGGTGTTCTTCGGGACCAGGTGCATGCGCATCGCCGCCGCGCCAGCGGACCAGAAGACCCCGTAATCGATCCCCATGGTGCGCGCGGTCTGCACCACGGCGTCGACGGCGTACGAGATGTTGTTCGCGCGGAAGACGCACAGCGGCCCGGGATACGCGATCCCCGGTTCGTCCGGAAGCTTTTCGCTTGCCCTGAGATATTCGCAGGTAAGCTTTCCGCACATATTGCAGTTGGTATCGGCGGGATCGGTTTTGCAGCGCATCGAGGTGATGACCAGCACCGCGTCGGCGTCGCGCAGCATCGCCGCGTCGCGTTTGAAGAAATCCCAGCGCTTGTTATCGGCTGACATCCGCTCGATCCCCTGGCACAGCTCCTCGATCGCGCACTCGTCCTCGATGATGTGGATGCTGCACTCGCCCACGCCCCCCACGCGCGGGGACGTCGTCCCGGACGCCAGGAGCAGCCGCGCGGCGATGCGCACGGACTCCTTCCGGTCGTCCATATACTGTTTCATGCTTCGTTCTATGCTCATGCGCTCCTCCTCACACCGGAAGTCCGTGCTTCTTCGCGATATCGGGATAGGCCGCGTAGGCGGGCTTGAGCAGCGGAAGGAGCTTGATGACCTTGGGCATGGGCCCCTTCGCCCTGATGAGCCCCTTAGCCAGCGCCACGGGCATGGCGATCTGCTGCAGCCAGAACTTGTGACAGGTGTCCCCCGAGAGCGTCATCTCTATTGTGGGCTTGAGCGATGCAGTCCCGCAGGTCACCTTGCCGCCGTTCTCGTTGGAGAGCCATATCTGCCCGGCCGGATCGTTGATGTCGAACTTGATGATGATTTCCGATTCAACGAACTTGGGTCCGGCCGTGGGATCTTTAAGCAGCGCCTCGAACAGGCTGCCGAGCACCTCGTACATCTTTTCCGTATTTGCGAAAACCGCCATATCCTCCTCCGTGCGTCTTTATTTGTGCAAGCGCGTGCCCCGTCCGCATGTGGCGGCTGAGAAAGGCACCGCGCCGATACGTTCATTGCGACAGATCGGCCCCAAGGAGCCCGGCGATCGACCGCCTGCAGGCGTCGACCGCCCACGCCGAGGTGTGCGACTCGCGGTCCAGGTACCAGCGCACGGCAACGCCGTGATAGATCGACGAGATGGTCCGCGCCGTGTCGTCCGGATCGATGCCGCGGAAAATCCCGCGCTCGATCCCGATGCTGACGGCCTCGCTGAGCAACATGATCCAGGAATCGACCCATTCATGGAAGAGCGCGCGGTACTCCGCCTCGCGCGGGGCCAGCGCCATGCAATCGAAGAGCAGCGGATAGCCGAGATTGACGTCCGGGTCCTCCCAGTTGTAGAGCCATCCGAACGAGAGGAGCTTTTCCAGCGGGCCGTCGCAGGCGTCCATCGTCTCGCGGCTGCGCTGAAATATCCTCGCAAAGAATTCCCGGAACGCCTCCTTGCAGAGCGCGTCCTTCCCCGAGAAATAGTGTGCCACCCCGCCCTTCGAGAGACCGGCCGAGCGCGCAATGTCGTCCATTGTCACGTTCGCGATGCCGAGCTCGGAAATGACGAGTAGCGCCGCCTGGATTATCTGGGGACGGCGCAACGCCTCGAGGTCAGTGTTTGTGCTCATCGATCACCCTTTCGCCGATTCGTTCAATGCTTCCGTCGCACTTATGTGGAACCGACAAGGCTCCGCCCGCGACGGCAATGCGGCGCTCTAAAATCTGTTTACGGCGGTTTGGCGAAATACGACTGAAGACAAGGACTCCGCATGTGCCGGATGCCCGACGGCGCGGAGAACTACGACATCGGCACTGCCGTACGTGGAACAGGGGGATCGTTCAGGAAACGCACAGCACCATGGATCGATAAGAACGGCAGCTGCATACACAGGGAAAACCCACGCCTGCGATAACCGGTGCCAACCGACCAATCAGATTAAAAACCGACTGGATGGATTATCAATCATCGACTACAGTCTGTCAATACATTCTTTATAAAATTTCAAAAATAATGATCAGTATATAATATACACTATAAAAATTATGATAGTATACGCCGCCCGGGGTATCCGAGCATCAGGCTGGCAGAGACGGAACTGAAACGCGAATGCGACGCCCTGAAGACACTCTCAGCGCGGCTTACCCTGAAAACATGGATAGTCCTCGTCGTCTATGACACTGGTAAGCGCTCTCCGGCCGGTGCCGTCCGGCCTGATGGTATAGATGTTTCTCTGACCGGGAACCGTCTGGCCAGAAAACACGACAAAGTCGCCATCGGGCGACCACGACGGGCGCGATTCGTCGGATGGGGCCGCGGTGTTCGTAATATTGGTCTGCGCGGTACCGTCGGCGTTCATCACGTAAATCTCACCGTTTCTATCAAAGGCGATCCGCCCGCCGTCGGGCGACCACGACGGCATGGTATCGGTCGCAGCGTTATTGGTAAGATTAATCACGCCGGAACCGTCGCTGTTCATCACGTAGACCTCCTGGTTCCCGCTGCGGTCGCTGACAAACGCGATGCGCTTTCCGTCGGGCGACCACGAGGGCGCCAGGTCGGCGCCCGGGTCGTTGGTCAGATTGACCGGGTTCGAGCCGTCGGCGTTCATCACGTACACCTCGAGGTTGAGGGCACGATTGCTGTAAAACGAGATTTTCGAGCCGCAGGGCGACCATGTCGGCAAATAATCGGCGTTCGGCTCATCAGTGAGCCTTGTCTGCCCGCTTCCGTCGGCGTCCATGGAATAGATTTCGTAATTCCCGTCCCGGTTGCTTATAAAAACGATTTTTGACGCGTCCGCTGACCACGAGGGGTTATTATTGAACGAGGTACCGGTCGTCAGCGCGGATTCCGTTCCGCCGTTTTCATCCATCACATACAACTGATAAACACCGGCAAGGTTCCGGCCGTATGCTATTTTCAGGGGTTCGTCGTACATGCGGACGCACCCGGTGCCCCGGGCGAGAAAAAGACCGAACACTACCACGAGCGCACCAGCAAGGGGCTTGAGCACGATAAATCTCCCCGATCAATTACCGCATCAGTGATTCCTTATACCTGTCATGCCTCCCACTGTCAATCAGATAAGCCGTGCGCGCGGCATGGCACCCGCGACGCATAAAAAACGCTTGATGAATCCCCGCTCACAAAGGAATATGAACGCCGGCTCCGATCACACGTCGCGACCGATGATGGGGGAATCACCGCTTAACCGAGCTACGGGAATACCCAAGAGATTACGCCGGCATACCATAATGAAAATCATCGACCTCTACCGTGAGCGCTTTGTCGTCTCGTTCGAAATTTTCCCTCCGAAAACACCGCAGGGTGAGGACGGACTCAGGCAGGCGCTCGAGGATCTTTCGGGCTACCAGCCGCAGTACATTTCGGTTACCTATGGCGCCGGCGGCTCCACGCAGGAGAAGACGCTGGAGCTCGCGCTCAGGCTCCGCGACGCGCTGGGAATCCTGCCGCTTGTGCATTTCACCTGCGTGGGCGCGGGGCGCGCGGAGATACGCCGCTACCTCGACGAGGTAAAGAAGAACGGAATCGAGAACATCCTGGCCCTGCGCGGCGATCCCCCGAAAGGCGAGACCCGCTTCACCCCCCCGCCCGACGGCTTCGCGTACGCCAGCGAGCTCGTTTCTTTCATCCGCTCCATCTCCGGCTTCAGCATCGGCGTGGCCGGCTATCCCGAGAAGCATCTCGAAGCGCCGAGCATGGAAATCGACCTCGAAAACCTCAAGCGCAAGGTCGATGCTGGGGCCGACTTCATCATCACCCAGCTTTTTTACAATAACGAGGATTACTACCGGTTCATGGACCGCCTGACTAAAATGGGCATAACCATGCCCGTCATACCCGGCATCATGCCGGTTACGAGCCTCTCGCAGATCGACCGCGTCACCTCGATGTGCGGCGCGAGGGTCCCCGAGGAGCTGATAAAGCGTCTCAACGCCTGTACGGGCGTGGACGCCATCTGCGAGGCTGGAATCGAATACTCCATTAAACAGTGCGTCGAGCTTAAATCGTGGGGGGTTCCGGGACTCCACTTCTACACGCTCAACAGGGCGCAGGCGGTAAAGCGCATTATGGACGCCACCGGGCTGTGATTGCCGCGGCGCTGGGACCATAGATAGAGAGAGGGGAGGCAACATGCCGCTGTACGAGATTAACAGGCGCAGGCCGGAGATCGGTGAGGGAACATGGATCGCGCCGTCGGCCGAAATCATCGGCGATGTCCGAATCGGAAAGAATTGCTACATAGGCTTCGGCGCCATTCTGCGCGGCGATTACGGGACCATCATTATCGGCGACGAGAGCGCCATCGAGGAGGGCGTCACCATTCACGCCCGGCCGAAGGACAGGACCACAATCGGAAAAAGGGTGACCGTCGGCCACAATGCCATGCTCCACACCTGCACGCTCAAGGATTCCTGCGTCATCGGCATGATGGCGACGATCACCGATTACGCCGTCGTGGGAGAATGGGCGATCATCGGCGAACACGCCCTGGTGGTAAACCGGATGTCCGTACCCGACAATAAGATATTCGCGGGAGTGCCGGCGAAGGAGATCGGCGACGTGCAGGACAGACACCGGCAGACATGGGAGCTCGGCAAGCAGGTGTACGTCGACCTTACATCGCAGTACAGCGAGTCGTTCAAGCGAATCGACTGACCGCGTTCCCGGCGGGGGGCTTCCGTAATTGATGGCGGATCGCATGGGGGGAGTTATGAAAAAGCAGGGGATATTCCACACGGTCAAACGGCTTCTGGAGGGAAGAGAAGATACACCGGGAAATTCGGCCGTCCGTACGGACGGATTGACCATGAAGGTCGGGAAGACCCCGGCCGTAGAAAAGGCCGTACCGGGAAAACTGTCCGCCGCGAAGGAACAGATCGCGGCCCAGGGACAGGAAATCCACGGCATGTTCGACCACGTCATCCGCCCGGAAGAGCGCACAGTGCGCAACTACCTGAGCGCCGGTTTCTGGATGACCAAGCGCGAAGAATACCGGCGAGTAAAGGAAAAGGAGCGGGAAGACCTGGGCGTGTTCCGGGTCCTCTCGGAGGGTGCCCGCCCTTCAATCGAATACTACCTCCTCACGGTGCTCTCCTGCCTCATCGCCACGGCGGGGCTTTTACAGGGCTCGCCAGCGGTCATCATAGGTGCGATGATAGTCGCGCCCCTCATGACGCCGATACTGGCCTTTTCGCTCGGCGTCATCTGGGGTGACGTCACCCTTATCCGCACCGCGCTCGGATCGCTCCTCAAGGGGACTCTGCTCGCCGTAGGCATCTCCGCGGCCCTCTCCTCGCTCATACCCATAGCAGGGTACAATCCCGAAATACTCGCGCGCACCACACCGAACCTTTTCGACATCATCGTCGCGATGGCATCGGGACTGGTCGGCGCCTACGGCAACGCGAACAAAAAAATCAGCAACACCCTGGTCGGCATCGCCATCGCCGTGGCGCTCATGCCGCCGCTGTGCACGGTGGGTATCGGCGTCGGCAGGTTGGACGCGGCCGTGGCCAGCGGTGCGGCAATACTCTTTCTCATCAACCTGGTGTCCATTTCGCTGGCGGGAGCACTTGTCTTCTGGATTATGAGGATCCACCCGTCCCTCGCGGACCGCGCGCAGGTCAAGAAACGCGCGCTCTACCAGATCGTCCTGTCGGTCGTCATCCTCGCGGCGATAGCGGCGCCGGTCGGCATCTACATGCGCGAGGGGTACCTGCTCGAAAGCTCGCGACGCAAAGCCATCGCGCTGCTCGAAGATTCGCTCGGCGAGGCGGTGCTGTCGGCGGATATCAAACGGATATCGGGCCGGCGCATCCTTCTGATTACGATTACCGGTCAGGAGCAACCCGCCCCCGAAACGATCGAGGGGCTCCGGAGCACAATCCGGAAGCAGTCCCCCGGTATCGACTCGATCCAGATACGCTATATCAGAAGTGTTCTATTGGAGAGATAGGGCGATTAAAGATAAGGGAAGGGAAAGAATGCCCGGGCCGGTCGATGAAGCCGGCCCGTCGCGTGTCCGTCAGTCCTTCTTCTTGTAGTTCTCGCGGATGTAGTTGTCCAGGTACACCTGCGGGTTCTCCACGGATTCCTTAGTGATGGTGAAGTGCTCGAGCGACATCAGGCGGATGCCGTAGGCATAATCGTGGAACAGCTCCTCGCAGAGCTGTTTGATGCTGCGGTTATGCACCTGTGCCATCTCCTGAACGCGCTCCGCCGCGTCCTTTCTAAAATCGAGGTAGATCCCGTTTTTCAACAGAAAGTCCTTTTGATAATGCTTGATGCTGTCGCTGAGCAGCATTTTTTTAAGCGTCTCTTCGGGACGCTCGACGGCGTCGATGTCAACGACCAGTTTCTTGATTTCGGTGGACGGGAGCGTCTTTTCGAACTTGATGAGCGCCTTCTCGAACACGCTCAGGAGCCCGCGCGCGCCGGTGCGCTCGGCATTCGCCTGCTTCGCGAATACGCGCAGCGCCTCGTCAGAAAATTCAAGGTCGATGTCGTATGCCCTGAAGTCGAGCTTCTTTCCCAGCACCACGGTGCTGTACCTGTTTTTAAGTATGTTATAGAGACCCTCCTCGGTCATCTCGTTCAGCACCACCGTAACGGGGAGCCTTCCCACGAACTCGGACTCGAAGCCGAACTGGATGAGGTCCTCGGTTTTAACCCGCTTCAGCATGTTCTGCCGGTCGTCCCGCAGCGACTCGCCCTGTTCGAAACCGATGGACTGCATATTGAGCCTCTTCTTGATGATGTCCGAAATCCCGCCGAACGCGCCCGACACGATGAAGAGGATGTTGCGCGTGTTGATCTTCTTGCGCGTCACCTTGCCGGTACGCTGGGCCTCCATGGCCGCCTCCACCTGCGAGGCGAGGTCGTGCGGGGTTTTCAAATCGACCTCGGACTCCTCCATGAGCTTGAGGAGGTTGCGCTGAACTCCGGTGCGCGAAACATCGGGCCCGTAAACATTGCCCGTCGAGGCGATCTTGTCGATCTCGTCGAGGTAGATGATGCCGTATTCCGCGCGGGTGATGTCGCCGTCCGATTCGTGCACCAGCTCCCGTACCAGGTCCTCCACGTCTCCGCCCACGTACCCGGTCTCGCTGAACTTGGTGGCGTCGGCCTTGACGAATGGCACGCCGATGTGTTTTGCGATGAGCTTGATGATGTAGGTCTTGCCGACACCCGTCGGACCGATAAGGAGCATATTGCTCTTGATGTTCCCGACCATGCGGTCCTCTTCGGGTATGGACCTGTCGAGCTTCATCCGGTTGAAGTGGGTGCACACCTTGGTGGCGATGACCTCTACGGCCGATTCCTGCCCCACGACATAGCGGTTGAGATAACTCTCCAGCTCCTCGGGTTTTATATCGAAATTGATGTCGGATTGATGCGCGCTCGTTCCGGGCTTCGAACCCGTCGTCTCGGCATTGGGTTTGACTCCTTCGGTGAACTCCGACTTCAGCAGTTCTTCCCAGTCTTTGTTCGGATCTATCGATGGTTTTGCCATTTTCTCCTCGTTAAACTCACTGCATCCCCGAAACGGTCCGCGCGGCCCCCGACCCCGCGGAGAACGGCCTTTCGGCGGATTTACACCAAGTCTGTTGGTTTATTTCCTGTTTCCATATGTCTACATAGTCCGGCGAAAGTTACCCGCCTCAATTTCGTTGCCTATTGTATACGGGTTCCCGTCGCGCATACGGCTAAATCCCGCCGCGCGCCTGCACTCACACTGCATAATGTCCAACATATCACAGCATGACGGCAATGTATAAATATAGGGACAATCATCCGGAAAGCGAAGGATAATTCAACCGTATTCTCATAATATTTTCATGATGATGGCGCATTTCGCCCGGTGCGTATTCCGCGCGGAAGGGGCGACATGCTGATACGCGACTCTGCCTCACGGCCCGGAGAACAGGGGTTGCGGGCCCTTGTCCCGTATATGTAACGGATTTTCCCAAAGTATCCCGCCGGTGCCCCGTCCAGGCACGCGTCAACAGGGGCTCAAAAAAATCATAAAAACCCAAAAAAAAGCTTGCATAATACTACACATATATATACTATACTCCTGTTGACGTTACGGAGGTATAGTATGACAACAACAGCGCATACCGGACCGAGGATCATTCGCCGCTGTCCCGAGTGCGGAGCGCCCCTCCTCCCCGAATCGGGATGCTTTTACTGCCGCTTATGCGGGTTTTCCCACTGCGCGGCATGGACGGATACTTCGAAAAAATACAGGGAGCCCCATGAGAGCGAATGGACCAGCAACAAGTCGTTTTCTTCATGAGAGTAGCGGGCAGAACAACGGAGATCAGGGTATGCTCTTCGGGGAAGAAGAGCATCGTAATCATCCGAAAAAACGCCATGCCGCCGATGAAACCATCGAAATCCTTGTTACCATGTTTGGCGGTACCGTAATTGAAAACCGGAAGTCCAAACGGCCGGCGGGGGATGGCGACACCCGCAGGCATGCGCATACCGTTTCTTCGGGTCTTTTAATCAATGCTCAAACCGGCGCCGCGGATTCGCTCGCGCGACTATCGGCGACGCCTCTGTATAAATTCTGCGAACTGTAACCCACCCCACTTCCCCCGCGGGACAGGGTTTCGGAGATATCGTATTCCTTTATCCCCCAAACCCCCGCACCTCGTCAGGAGCCCTGTCCCCGATTTCTTCCCCCCGTCGCGGGAGGGCTTTTCAAGCATTAAATGGCGGACTATCTGCTTTCTCCGGGAGAATACCGGGCGCCGACATAAAGAAATATTTCCTTCGCGGTCGTAACCGTGCTCATATCCTTATATATACGGTGATCTTCACCGAGCACATGCCCGTGCCCCGCGATCGCGCAGTCTTTCTCGGCGGCGTTTGTGCCCGCTTCAAGAACCGCGTTCCATACAATCGAAGGCTGCCCGTTTACATCACTGTACCCGGGTTTGCCCCTTTCGGCTTTTTTCGGATAATGCTCGTTGTAATCGAAAGAAATATTGCCCTCCACAAACACCGCGAGCTTTCTGTTCATCATGTCCACGGGCAATTCAATTGAATGCGTGAAAGTATTCCCGGACGGGGTCGCACCCGTTACGGCATCGACGGCTCCCGTCGTCCCAACCGTTTTTTCACGCGTACGGGCGCCATACCAGACCGGGACCGAAGAGGGGCGTTCATCGGCCATAATCCACGAGCCCTTCCCGGCCTTGCCCGTGACATAAACGGTCTTAACCGCGCCGCTTTTAACGTCCTCGATCCATATTGCATAGGTGGGATACATCTTTTTAAACATCATGGTTCCATACAGATTGGAATTGAAGGTAATTGTCACCGACAGGTTCGGTTTCGTCCTGTCGATATCGGCCGCGGGAGGTGTGGTGCCGCAGGCCAGCACAAGTGCGGCGATAATTGACGGAAAACATATACGCTTCTTCATAGCGACCTCTCGAACACACGTGATTTCCCGAAACTGATAACAACCGGATGCTACCTGAGATACGTGAAGGTTACAAGTCATATTTACATAATTGCACAGAGCATGCCGCGGCCGGTCCGCTGCAACAATCGAGGTGAGCGAGGTGGAGACTCTGCCGAAGGAGGGACTTGAACCCTCATGGAGTTGCCCCCGGCGGATTTTGAGTCCGCTGCGTCTACCAGTTCCACCACTTCGGCTGTTAATTGATCATCATGTGCGGGACCGGTGCAACCGGCCCCTTCGGCAAGCGTCACTCGGGCTGGGGGATTTCATCCATTTCTATATACTTGCCCTTGGCACGGGCGACGATCTTTCCCATCTCGTTCTCTATCTCAGCCCGGTTTTCGATCACCCGCTTGTTCTTCTTCACGTACCAGCCGCGAATATAGAGGTTCTCGTTGACGAACGCCGGCTGCAAATAGCGAATCGTGAGCTCCCCCGTCAGCGCCATGAGCTCCATATATTTATTCACGGTCATCATTGTTTCATCAAGCAGCACCGCCACGATACCGGCGTGGATGATGTTGGGAGGCCCTTCGAGTTTCTGGTGCGCCCTGTATTCGCCGTACGCCGTCTTGGTGTCCTCGTCAAACTTGAGCTTCAGCCGTAAACCATGCTCGTTGTCCACGCCGCAACCAAAACAGGTCTTATCCTCGAACTCAATCATGGGCGCAATCCTTTAATAAGGGATTTTATTTGTCAATTACTTTTTACGGTTGGTACGGCAGGCCCGAAATCGGGAAAGCGTACCGGGTTTATTGGCCGCTGTTTTTACCTCTCAACTTATCAAGAAGCATGTCGATTTCATCCTGGTCCAGCCATTCATCCACATGCCTCGGTTGATTGTTGGTGGTCATCAGGTACATCTCCATCGCCATGATGAGATCCTCCTTGCTGAGCACTCCGAGCGTGACCAGTATCTCGCCGACCAGGCGTTCCGCGTTGTCCTTCTGGAGCGACAGGGCCTCGTTGAGCTGTTTTTCCGAGATGATCCCGCTCTCAACGAGGAACTCTCCGACCCTGAGATCGGACGTCGGCTTTTGATTCATGCGCACCTCCCTGTTGTCCGGCGCGGACGCCATGCAGAAAAAGCCCGCAATTGCGGCTTCGGCCGTCGCCATACTGGCGTTACTGATCGCGGAGCCGACCGAGCCCCGCCGGAACTTCCCCTCTTTTATCGGTGTCGCCGCATGCAAGAAATGCCACGAGGCCGACAGCATCGGAAACCAGCACAAGATCTGGCTGGGGTCGCCCCACGCACGTGCCCACCAGTCTCTCACGCAGGAAAAGGGCCTCGAGATCGCGCGGAAGGCCGGGGTAGAGGACCCATCCCGGAGTCTTGCCTGCCTTAAATGCCACACCACCGGCGGCGGGAAGACGGAGGGAACCATGACCGAAGGCGTGGGATGCGAGGCCTGCCATGGACCCGGCAGCCTCTACCACGAGTTCAGCAATCACGCCTCGTTCGAGGCGCGCGAGAACATGTACAGGAAGGCCGTTTCCCTGGGCATGTACCCGATCCTCGGGTACGACGGCATAAAGGCGCGGGAGCGGCTGTGCCGGTACTGCCACACGGAGGGACGCCCCTGTTATCCGGAAAGCGCCGAGGAGCGCAAGCGCCAGAAACTTCCGCTGGGGCTTATCGCCGATTTCGTTTTCAAGCACCCGATACGCCGCAGGTAGGCACCCTCCCGGTCTCCCTGACCAGCCAGCGAACTCCGTCGGCCTTCACCAGCGCACGCTGCATCCGCGAAACGCTGCCGCGCATTCGCGCGTGGTCCTCGTCCCCTAGGACGTGGGCGAGCTCGAACGCTTCCATTCCGAGCGTAAAATACAGCCGACCGAAGCTCTCGCGGGCGAACACCGCGCTGTCCGGATAGCGCAACGACCGGGCGAGGTCGTCCATAGGCCCCATGATCGACTTTCTGAAAAGCATGCCCACCATGAAGCTCAGCATCTCCTCGGGGGAAAGGATCACCCTGGTGAGGCGGTTGAGCCCCGAAATCATCTCGTGGACGAAAATCCCTTCGCACGCGTCCTTATAAGGGATAAACGGCGCAAGCTTCAGCTTCCCGCAGGCATGCGACAGCCTGATAAAACGGTTTATCTCGAATCCGGCCGCGCCCAGATTAACGAAGGTCGCCGCACATTCGTTACCGAGCACCGCGAAAAACTCGTCGATGCCGCCCACCGCCCGAAACTCAAAATTGAACCTCTCCGCAACCGAACGCATGATGCGCAGCCGTGCCGCGCAATCGTCGAGCGCGATGAAGCTTCCGCCTGCTTCCGCGGCACCATCCTCCATGGCCGCCACCGATTCGACGAGCCGCCGCGGCTGCCCCGCCGGGAGCAGATCGGCTATTCCCTCATGTAAAAGAAAGCCCCGCACGCGGTCCGTGTCCCCGGCCGCGACGCAGACCACGCGGATGCCGCTGCCGCACAAGCTCCCGGCCGCGAGCGAACATTCCTCGAGGGAGTCATCGGAAATTTCGATCACCACGACACGGTCCGGCGGACTGTCGCGCATGCCGTAGCCCCTGGCGGCCGGTGGCACGATCCCATCCGCCACCTTGTACCCCGCTTCGAGGAAAAAGTTCCGGTAAAACGAATTGTTCCGCGTATACAGCAGTATCTCTTTCATGTTCTTTAGCGTGGGCCTGCCCCACAGGAGCGAATTATGTCACATAATGCGCCTCCCGGTCAACCATTTTACCTCTTCCGCAAACGTCGCTTCTCCCGTGCGCCCCGGCGATGCGCTCCGCGATTCAACGGCCGAACGCCGGCGCATACCCCGAACCATGTTCATCCATATTTGCATATGCACCTGGTCCCGCGCAGAACGCAGGGCGAATATATTTTACTTGATTTTATTCCGGAATAATGTTCGCTAGAGCGTGTTGCGAAGCACGGACACGGCGGGTTTTCGCTCCGGCGAGCATGCCAGGACCCGGAGTGGTCCGGTCGCGCAACAGGTCTTTTGCCGGCGGCATCGCGTTTACATTACTGATGAGCCGCGCCCGAAGTCAGCACATACATCCCGTTGGGCAGCGATTCCGAAAAAACGGAATATAATTTTTATGCGCATAGAGGAACGAATCATGAAAAAAACAATTTTTTGTTTCGCACTGGCAATCGTAACGGCGGTGGCGTTCTCCGCCTGCGGCGCCAAAAAAGACGCCGAGTTCACCCTGAGTTACAGCATCTTCTTCCCCCCGGCGCACGAACAGTGCAAAGTGGCCACCGACTGGGCCAAAGAAATAGAGAACAAGAGCGGCGGCAGAATCAAAATCAACATCTATCCCGGCGGAACACTCGTGTCGGCGGACGAAACCTATAACGGGGTTCTAAAGGGCATAACCGACATTGGAATGTCCTGCTTTGCCTACACGCTCGGCAGGTTCCAGGTGATGGAAGCGATCGACCTTCCCCTTGGCTATCCCAACGGCAGGGTCGCGACCCGCGTCGCGCACGAATTCTACAAGGCGATGACGCCGAAGGCGCTCGACGAAGTCAAGCTGCTCTACGTCCACGCGCATGGTCCCGGGCTTCTGCACACCAAAAAGCCGGTGGAGAACCTCGCCGCGCTTAAGAGCATGAAAATCCGCTCCACCGGGCTGAGTTCGAAAGTCGTCAAAGCGCTCGGCGGGGTACCCGTCGCCATGCCGCAGGGGGCGACCTACGAAGCGCTCCAGAAGGGCGTGGTCGAGGGGACCTTCACCCCGATCGAAACCCTCAAGGGATGGAAACAGGCCGAGGTGATCAAGCACACCACCGACTGCCGCGACATCGGCTATACCACCGCCATGTACGTGGTGATGAATAAAGCGAAGTGGGCGGCCCTGCCCGATGATCTTAAAAAAATCTTCACCGACGTCAGCGAGGAATGGGTGGATGTACATGGCAAGACCTGGGACCGGGTGGATGTTGAAGGTCGCGAGTTCTCGCTGAAACAGGGGAACACGATAATCGCCCTCTCTCCCGAGGAGAACGCGAAATGGAAGGACGCGGTCCAGCCCGTCATCAATGAATACGCCAGAGCCGCCGGCGCGAAGGGACTCCCCGGCGAAAAGGCGGTCGCGACGCTTAAAAAGCTGATTTCCGAATATACGGCTAAATACACCAAGTGATGATTACCGGAAGCCGGCCCCGGCTCGGGGCCGGCCGACCGAATGCCCGGAGGTAAGGCACCCCCATGTACCGAATCGAAAAGATACTGCACTCCGCGGCCGCACGCACCAACTATATAGCGATGGCCGCGGTGTTCGCCATGATGGTGATTACCGTCGTGGACGTCGTTCTCAGGTTTTTACGCATGTCCATACCCGGCACCTATGATATCGTGGGACTCCTCGGCGCGGTGGTGATTTCCTTCTCGCTTGCGTACACATCGGTCGAGAAGGGCCATATAGCCGTGGAATTCCTCGTGCAGAAGCTCTCCGAAAAAGCAAGGTCGGTCATCGATGCCGTTACCGGGCTCTGCTCCACGCTTTTTTTCGCCATGGCATCGTGGCGCCTGGCCGTTTACGCATTCGATTTCTATCGCGGCGGGGAGGTGTCCATGACCATCAAGATGCCCGTTTACCCGTTCGTGCTCGGAACGTCCCTGGGGTGTGCGCTCCTTACGATGGTACTTGCGGTCGCTTTTGTCCGGACCGCCAGGGAGGCCCTGAAAAAATGAGCCCCACGGTTATCGGCCTTATCGGCCTCGGCATGCTTTTCACGCTCATCTTTACCCGTATGCCCGTTGGTTTCCTGATGGGTATACTCGGCTTCGCGGGCTTCGCCTGGATCGTCTCGCCCGAGGCCGCGTTCAGCATAACGGCCAAGGACATCTTTTCCATTTTCGGGTCCTACAACCTGACGGTCATCCCGCTCTTCATCTTCATGGGGCAGATCGCCTTTCACTCCGGCATCAGCCGGCGCCTGTTCGACACGGCCTACGCCTGGATCGGCCACCTCCCGGGAGGGCTCGCCATCGCCACCATCGGCGCGTGCGCCGGCTTTTCGGCCATCTCCGGCTCCACCAACGCCACCGCCGCAACCATGGCCGCGGTCGCTTTGCCCGAGATGAAGCGCTACAATTATAAACCGAGCCTGGCGACCGGGGTCGTCGCGGCCGGAGGAAGCCTCGGGATACTGATACCACCCAGTGTTATCTTTATCGTCTACGGCATCCTCACCGAGCAGTCGATCGGGACGCTTTTCCTGGCCGGGATCGTACCGGGCATACTGCTCACGCTGATGTTCATCGCTTCGATCCTCATCTGGACCGCGATCAATCCCGATCTCGGACCTCGCGGACCGAAGACGACATTTAAGGAAAAAATTCGGTCGCTCGGGGGCGTCATCGAGACCCTGGCGCTGTTCGTAATGGTGATGAGCGGGCTCTTCGCGGGTATTTTCACCCCCACCGAGGCGGGCGGCATCGGCGCGGCAGGAACGCTCCTGTTAGCGATCATCACGCGTACGATCAGCTGGAAGGGATTCTCCGACGCGCTCATGGAGACGACGCGCATCTCGTGCATGATCATGCTTATCGTTGCGGGCGCCACGATATTCGGCCATTTCCTGGCGGTGTCGCGCATACCCTTCGATATCGCGACATGGATCGCCCACTTCGACCTGCACCCATGGCTCATCATGCTGATGGTCATCGCCGTGTATATCGCCGGCGGCTGCTT
>JALOTJ010000025.1 GCA_025457965.1 Spirochaetota bacterium
CTCGATATCAGCAATCACGCAATTACCGTCGATTATGAAAAGGACTACGTGGCCGAGGAGATCATACGCTTTCTCGGTTCCTGAACCGCTACGCCGATCGCCTCTCATCAAATCCCCTTTAAATAAGTAAAATAATGTTGACATACATCGCCGATTAAATAATGCTCGACCCTGCATTTTATTTTTTTTGTGAGGAGACCTCTATGCTTAGAAGAACCTGTATCATACTGCTCGCGGCGCTCATGGCGTTCGCGCTCATTCCCGCCGGCGCGGACGCGGCCGAGAAGCCCTACACCGGCCGGACATGGGAATACGTCAACGTCACCATGCTGCTTTCCCCCAACTGGGCGTTCATGGTGATGCCGGGGCATCGCTTCGAGTTTTTCCGAGGGGCGGACCCAACTTCGAGCGCAAAAGAAACGTTTTTATGGGAATTGTTCGCGGGCCCCATCTATATCCACAAGTTTGAAAGCTTCACCTTTAAACTGCCACTCTGGTATTATTACATGGGGTTTATCATTGACGGCGACGATAAGAGACCGACCAGAGGGGACTACGAATATCGTTTTTATTCCCATAACATCGAGGTAGTGCCGATCTTCGAATTCAATGTGGACGCGATGAAGATCACCAGCAGAACGATATTCCATAACAAGGTGTATGCGGACAATAATACGTATAGGACTGAAAACCAGAAAAAGGGTCACTCGCTATTGATACGGCAGATGCTCATGCTAGAATACACGCTAACTCCGATGTTTTCGCTGATTCTCGGTGATGAGATATTCGTTGGAGTCAAGGAAGACGGCGGAACAAAGGACCTTGGTCCGATAGGCGAGCCATTCTACGAGCGAAACGGCTTTTCCGAGAACCGCCTCCACGCGGGATTCAATGTTAAATTCAACCCGTTTCTTTCGCTCTCGCCGCAGTATGTATACGATACGACCTACAAACCCGAGTCGGGATACCGGCTGACGTCGCGCAACCACTACATCATGCTTACGCTCAATTATGTTCTGAAACTGTATTAGGACCAGTCAACCGCGGGCACCCGAAAGGGGCCCGCGTCTTTCCCTTCCATATCGCACTTGACATATCACACCAACGCGCATAGAAATCACACAACGCTCCGAAGCGCCGTATACGTTCGGTTTCGCGTCGGAGCGTGGGGATTGTCACGCACATGGTGCAGAAGAGCGACGAAATAAAAAAGCTGGAGCGCAGGGCCAAGACCATGCTGCTCGACAAGGATATTCCCCCCGCGAAGATGGACATCGTGCGTTCGCTCCTCAATAACACTGAAATCGCGTCCTGGGAGCGATACAGCACCATCATCTCGCTCATACAATCCTGCCCCGACAGGGCCCCCGTCAGACAGCGCACCGAAAGGGTCGAGGTCAAGCCCCGCCGGAAAATCAAACGAACGACAACTGTCGAGGATTCCCCCGCACAGCGCAGGGTCGTGGCACTGGAACCCGGTGGAGCCTTCGTCAATGCGCTGTACGGCAAATATAAAAACCCTCGGCTGTTTAAAAAGCGCTATCTGGTCCACGCGCCTAACAGGCTCGGGATAGGCATACGCAAGCGGCTGATACCATCCAGACTCCTCCTGGCGGTTCTGGGAAGCGTCATAGCGGCACAGGAGCTTATTCTCTCGCGTCTTTCCACGCTGATGCAGGCCATGCTCGAGGACCCCGCCGTCACCGAACCGATCGTATTCAATTACCTGCGGCACTTCAGGGACTGGATGATCGCCGCACCGCTGGTGCAGTATTCGTACGATTTGATAAAATGGATGGATCGGGGTACGTTCGAAGACGAGTTGAGGCTCTTCGTCGTGCCGTTCTTTTCCTTCCTAAAGCTCCCGGCCGAAACGCGCGAAATGATCATCCTTCAGATTGAAAACAGACTGCGGATGACCGACGATCTCCGAAAGGAGGAGGCCGGGGTGAACGAGCCGGATTCCATTCGCCATGCGAAGGAAAAGCGTAATCTGGAGAGGGAAAAGCAGGTCTACGAATACATGATGCTTGTACGGTCGTTTCTGCCGGGATCCGTCCGCTCCGACTCGGCCCTTTCCCAGCAGCTCAGACAGAAATACGGCCTGCAGTCATACCCGCAGCTGCTCCTGGCGCTTATGGAGGCGCTGGTGTTTCGCCGAGGGATCGATTATCGGGATCTTGACGCCTATTACGGCATCAGTCCCCCCGTGGTGAGCGTGATCGAGTGGGACTACGGCATCGACGCGGTGAAGAAGGCGGGGAAGGACCCGGAATCGAGAAAGCGACGCCACATAGACGCACTGAAACGGCAGCTTGCGCCCTACGATGAATTGTACGCGCTGCTGAAGCTCACCATAGACGGTCGCGACCTGCTTCTCCGGGCCTTCGAGGAGCAGTGGAGGATGGTTGACCGCCGCCAGCGTGATTTCGAGAACATCCACGAGGAGGATTTTATCTCTTTTCTCGACGGATGCGTTAACTACTTCAATAACTGCTTCGTTCCCGTCATCGACGGATCTACCATCAGGTTTGAAGACGGGAACAGGAGTCCCCTTGAAGGGGTTGTCTTCGCCCCCGCGGTTTTCGCGGCCGAGCTTTCCGGCCTTGCGCAGGTGCTTGGAGATATGCATTCGTTTAAAACGAACAATCCATCGCTCGCGCTTGGAAGAGAAGAGGTACGGCGGATATTCCAGGGCAAAATTCCTTCCATGCTGCACGTCGAACGCTTTGTAAACGGCATAGGGTGTCTTTTTTTCGAGATCGGAAACAGGATGCAGGCAGTCTACGGTATGCACCGGCGATGGGTGTCCGGCGGGGGAGTGGCCGAAGCCATGGAGCTTCGCGGGGCGCTTGGGCGGGAAGCGCTGGCGGCGGGCGATGATGCCGTCGCGCCGCTTCCCTTTCATGATTGCCGCATAAGCGGTTTTGAAAACTCCCGGGCCCTTTCAAAGACGCTCTCCGGTCGGTATCTGGTCGCCGATGCCCCCGGCGGAGTAATAGAACAGATTGCCGCCTTTTCATACCAGCTCGCCTACGAATGTCAGAACGAGAATATTCAGGGGGAGCTTTCCAGGCGGAAGGAACTGATGGCCGAGATTCAAGAGCTTGCGGGGAAGGGCCCGTGAGGAGGCTCTGGGCCTTCGCCGCGGTAATTCTGCTTGCCCTCCCCGTATCGGCGGCCGTCCCTGTCCGGGTGGCGGTGGTAGCCAACAGGTACGACAGCGTGGAAAAATGGCTGCAGGCGTGCCGCATCCCCTACACCGTCATTAAATACGCCGACCTGAATCATCCGGATATTTACCGTCGTCACGACGCGATATTTTTCCCGTCCGGAATGGAGCCGCCGCCGGAGACAAGCATAAATATCCTTTCCCGCGGCACGAGCATCCAGGGGGTCACGCTCAGGGAAGGGCATTACGAACTGGACAGGAAGGAGCTTGCCCGCAAACTGCGCGCCTTTATCGACGGCGGAGGGAGCGCGTATTTCTCGGGATATTCGTGGGATATCCTGCACGGCGCCTACGACGATTTCAGCTTCTTTTACGGCTTCCCCTATATCGGGAGTGCCGGAACAATCGATTTGCGCCTCGAGGAAGATCTCTTGGGCTTTGTATCTTCCCCGCGGTTTTCGGCCCATATGCCTTTCTCGGGATGGGTGGCGGTGAAATCCATAAGTAACGCGGATGTGCTTGCCGGCGGCAGGTTCGATACGCCCCGGGGGCAGAAGGAAGGGCCGGTGATAGTCCGCCTCAAGCGCAAACGGGGCGAGGCCTACTATACCGGGTATTACACCGGTGAGACCGGCAATCCGATAATGCGCTTCCTTGTGATCCGGGTCGCGTTCGGGAGCCTTTTGACATCGCTGGAAGCCGGTGCGGGAAGATGGGACCAGACTTCGGGTGTCAGGATGGTCGATATGCTGCTACCCGGGGAGACTTCCCGGCGCTATACGGTCCCGCTCAAGAAGGGCCGAAATACCATTTTTTTCGGAAGCGAAAGCGGTTTCTTCCAGGCGGACGTCTATTCGGGCGACGCGCTGATCGCTTCGCGTCAGACATGGGAAAGGGAGTTCGCACTGGATGTCCGGGCGACCGTAGAGGGCACATACGGCCTGCGGATTTTTCCCGCGGGAAACGGCAGGAGCATCCCGTACGCCATTTCGGTAAAGCACGGCATGCGCCTGGTCCCCTATTTCAGGAGGGTGGTCCTCGCCTTTTTATTTTTTTTGGTGATCGCCGCCCTCGTGTTCATCAATCGATTCATGAATCCGCGAAAATATTCGGGGCGGGCGCGATAAAAGAGTTGCATTCATTTTCCCGGCGGTTTTTTATACCTGCTCAGCCGTTCGCGATGAAATCAACTCAGGCGAGGCCGCACTTTTTCAACGATGAGCTCCTGATTTGGGCGGCCCGTCCCGGCCGGCCCTACGGAAGAAACGGCAAATCCAGGAAGAACACCGCATGGGAAGAATTATATCGGTTTCCAATCAGAAGGGAGGCGTTGGTAAAACCACCACCACCATAAACCTTTCGGCCTTCCTGGCCGAAAAGGGCAGGCGCGTGCTCATCATCGACATCGATCCCCAGGCGAATGCCGGCTACGGGCTCGGGATAAACGTGGAGGAGGCGGACAACACCCTCTACGAGGTGCTGATAGGCGAGGTGGGGATCCGGCAGGCGATTTATAAAACGGGCATCGAGAACCTTTTCATCATCCCTTCCAATATTCATCTGTCCGGCGCGCAGATGGACCTCCTGGAACTGGAGGGCCGGGAGTATGTTTTAAAAAAGGCGGTCGCGCCCATCAGAGACGATTTCGATTTCATCTTCATCGATTGCCCGCCGTCACTCGGCGTTCTCACCCTCAACAGCCTTATCGCCGCCGATTCGGTGATGATCCCGCTCCAGTGCGAGTATTACGCGCTCGAGGGACTCAGCCAGCTTTTACGGATTATTTCGATGGTGCAGGAGAACCTGAACCGGAATCTGAAAATAGAGGGCGTGGTGCTCACCATGTACGATTCACGCACCAACCTCTCGCAACAGGTGGTGTCGGACGTGCGCGAGTTTTTCAAGGACAAGGTATTCAAGAGCATCGTGCCTCGGAACGTCCGCCTCTCCGAGGCGCCCTCGTTCGGCAAGCCCATCGGCATGTACGACCGGCATTGCGTCGGCAGCGAACGCTACGAGGCCCTGGCGGAAGAGGTGTTGAATAATGGCTAAGAAGGTGCTGGGCAAGGGACTGGGCGCGATCATTTCGAGCTCGCCGACACCCGTCGATACGATGGAATTCGCGGTTACCGAGGCGAAGGACCGGATAGTGGAGCTCGACGTCGGTGCCATCCGGCCCAACCCGGACCAGCCGAGAACCCACTTCAACGAGGAGGAGATCGAGGGCCTCGCCGAATCGATCAGGAGCGTGGGGCTGATACAGCCCATCGTCGTGAGGCGCGACGGCGAGAGCTACTACGTTGTGGCGGGCGAGCGGCGCCTGCGCGCGTCGAAGCTCGCCGGCCTGCAGAAGATAAAAAGCATCGTCATCCGCGCGAACGAGGAGGAAAACCTCACGCTCGCGCTCATCGAGAATATCCAGCGCACCGACCTCGATCCGATCGAGGAGGCGAAGGCCTACCGCCTGCTCATCAGCCGCTTTCGTCTCAAGCAGCAGGACGTCGCACAGCGCGTGGGCAAGGACCGCGCCACGGTCGCCAACCTCATGCGCCTCCTCTCCCTGCCCGAGCAGATGCAGCGCGCGGTCTCCGAGGGAAGGATGAGCGTCGGTCACGCGAAGGTGCTCCTCGCGCTTCCTCCGGAGCGGCAGAACGCGCTCTTTAACGAAATCCTCGACAAGGGCTATTCGGTACGCATGCTCGAGAAGATGGTGGAGTCGGAGAAAGAGGCCGAAGGATCGACCGGCAAGGGGGGCGCTGCGAAAAAGTCCGGCCCGAGGGACACCGCCCATATCCGGAAAATGGAGGAAATGCTCGTTTCCCTTCTCGGCACCAAGGTCGAGATACGCCACTCGGGCGGAAAGGGGCGTATCGAGATCAGCTATTATTCGCTGGACGATTTTGAGCGGATCATCGAAATTCTGCGCAAAGGCCGTTCCTGAAACGAGCCGCCCTGCCCCCGGTCAGTCGATTTCTATCCTTATCTTTTCCACCCGGTCGGTTACCGTGTCCAGCACCGACACCGTCCGTTCGTCTTCACGGTAGATCGACCCGGGATTGATAACGCGCGTTTTATTCGAAACGTAGTTCTCGAAGATATGGGTATGACCCTTGATGATGTAATCATAGATGCCCGAGGACACCGCTTTCCGGAACGAGGGGATGTCGTTGCCGTGGAAGAGCAGTACGCGTTTGCCGCCCGCCGTGAAGTCGCACGACTCCTCGACGCACCCGAAGCCCAGATCTCGCGCCTTGTCGTTGATCGCCTCGGCATCGAGGTCGCAGTTGCCGAGTACGAACCGGCAGGGTAGGTCTGTAAAGAGCTCCATTATCTTTGGCGAGGTAAGGTCGCCCGCGTGCACCACGAGGTCGACACCGCGTGCCTTGAAAACGGTAACGGCCTTTTTGACCATGGCGACGTCGTTGTGAGTGTCGGAGATGATGCCGATTTTCACGAGAGCTTCGCCCCGACGGGGATGTCGTCGCTCACCTCGATCAGGACGGGCCGGTCTTTTTTGTCCTTTTTGGCGGCAAGAAGCATTCCGTGCGAGGTCCGCTTGAAGAGAATTGCGGGCTTGAGGTTGGCGACGAGCAGGATCTTTTTCCCTGCAAGATCCTCCGGTTTGTAATACAGCGCCAGTCCGGCGATGATAGTGCGCGTGTCGGACCCTGAATCCACGCGGAGCTCAAGAAGCCTGTCCGAGCCCTCGACGGCCGCCGCCTCGAGGATTTGCGCGACGCGGATGTCGACCTTCGAGAACTCGCTTATATCGATCAGCCCGTCACCGGCGGCCGCGCGGGCGGCAGGCGTCGGCTCAATCGATGAAATCGGCCCGGCTTTCGTCTTTTCCTTTTCGATGCGCGGGTAGAGCACTCCCATCTCCCCGATCGGACTTCCGGTCGCGAGCGCATCGAGTGAGGATATTCGATCGAGACCGGTGTCGGCGGGAAGTCCAAGCGCCGTTAAGATTACCGGCGATGTGCGATTGAGCACGGGCGACAGGACCACGGCGACGCCGGCGATTGATTCGAGCAGGTTGCGCATCGTCGAGGAAAGCTCCGCCGTTTTGTTTTCTTTTGCGAGCTGCCATGGTTTGCGCTCGTCGATGTATTTGTTGAGATAGCGTATGAACTCCCAGAGCTTTTCGATCGCCACGCTGAACTGGAAGGAGTCAACGAGCGCGGTGTATGAGGAGAGCGCATCGCTGAATTTCGAAAGGAGCGCTTCGCGTCCCGCGTTTTGTGACTTCTCGAGCGCGGGGATGTTACCGTCAAAGAATTTCCTGACCATGTCGAACGAGCGCTTTACGAGGTTGCCCAGGTCGTTTGCAAGGTCATAGTTGATGCGGTTGACGATGGCCTCCTCGCTGAAGCGCGCGTCGGCGCCGAAGTTCATCTCGCGCAGGAAAAAATAGCGTATCTGGTCGTTGCCGAAACGGTCTATGAGCTCGAGCGGACGCACGACGTTGCCGAGGCTCTTGGACATCTTGGCATCCTCCATGTTCCAGTAACCGTGAACGTTGAGGTGGAGGAAGGGCTCGATCCCCGCGGCCTTCAGCATGGTGGGCCAGAAGATTCCATGGGGTTTCACGATGTCCTTTGCGATAAGGTGGTGCGCCACGGGCCAGTAGCGGGCGAATTTCGCATCGTCGGGGAAACCCAGGGCGCTTATATAGTTGATAAGCGCGTCGAACCAGACGTAGGTAACGAACTTGTCGTCGAACGGCAGGGTTATTCCCCACTGAAGCCGTGTCTTGGGTCGCGAGATGCAGAGGTCCTCGAGAGCCTCGCCTTCGAGCATGGCGAGCACCTCGTTACGATAGCGCTCGGGACGGATGAAATCGGGATGCGATTTGATATACTCGACGAGCCATCCCTGGTACTTGCTCATCTTGAAGAAATAATTGCTTTCCTCGATATATTCAAGCGGCTTGTTGTGGTCCGGGCATTTGCCGTCGACCATGTCCTTCTCGGTGAAGAAGCGCTCGCAACCGAAGCAGTAGTGGCCTCCGTAGCTTGCGAAGTAGATGTCGCCGGCGTCGTATACCTTTTGCAGAACGGCCTGCACCACTTTCCGATGCCGGTCCTCGGTGGTGCGGATGAAGTCATCGAAGTCGAGGCCCATCTTCCGCCAGGTGTCGCGAAAGAGCGCGCTGATTCGGTTCGAGTATTCCTCCGGCCGGGCCCCGGCCTCGGCGGAGGCTTTGACGATCTTGTCGCCGTGCTCATCGGTGCCGGTGAGAAAGTAGGTGTCGTATCCCATGAGCGAGTAATGCCGCTTGAGAAAGTCGGCGAGGATGGTGGTGTATGCGTGGCCTATGTGCGGTTCGGCATTGACATAGTAGATGGGGGTCGTAACATAGAATCGCTTGTCCATCGAATCCTCTTAAACCAGTTCTTTTTCAAGATCTTCTTCGAGCACCGCGGTGATGCGCGCCATCACCTCCTGGGTGATATGATAGCGGCTTCCCGTAACCTGGATGTCCTCCCGCTTTACCGTCACGACATGGTCGGCGCAGCGGAGCCGCACCGTTTCCTTGAGCGGATCGGTGAACTCCACGGTGTAGTCCTTGGGGCCTATTTTGATGGTGGCGCCGTGCCGGGGCATGAGCTCGTTCATCTCCTTGTAGACGCTGTACTCGTAGCCAAGACAGCAGAGGAGCCTGCCGCACATTCCGGATATCTTGAGCGAATTGAGGTTGAGGTTCTGCTCCTTGGCCATCTTGATAGAGACCGGGTCAAACTCCTCCTTGAGGTTGACGCAGCAGAGTTCTTTGCCGCAGGGGCCGAATCCGCCGATGATCCGCGCCTCGTCGCGCACCCCGATCTGACGCATTTCGATCCGCGTGCGGAACACGGTGGCGAGGTCGCGCACCAGCTCCCTGAAATCGATGCGGTTTTCAGCCACGAAGTAGAAGATTATCTTCGTACGGTCGAAGAGGCATTTGACCGACACCAGTTTCATATCGAGCTTCTTTTCCTTCGCCTTCTGTCTGCAGACGGCGAAGGCCTTTTTCTCGATGGTCTCGATCTCGGGAAGCGTGCCCAGGTCCTCGAGGGTGACCTTCCTTAAAAGTCTTCCCTTTACCTCGGAGGTTTTACGCCTGAGGTGGGTCGGGCACTTGAAAACACGGCCCATGTCGACCCCGTGCTCGGTCTCGACGATGCACAGCGCGTTACGTTTGACGAAGAGCCCGTTGGTGTTGACGTAATATATCTGAAAGCTGTTGCGAAGTTTCACGCCGGTATGTTCCATGATACGTTTCCTTGTTCTTATGTGGAGATCCCGGGGCCGGGTGCATGGTCGCCTCCGGGATACAGGGAGTATAGCATCCCCTTCAGTCCGATTCTAAGATTCAGATTATGGGACTGGCCTTTTTTCAATGCAAGTAGTATTTTAACAAGGCCGAAAAGACTCTCGGAATCGGAGAGCGCGAGGCCGTCGAATTCCACGGGGGGGGCGATGCCGGACTCGAGCGCAACGAGGTTCCATCGGAAGAAATTAACGAGCGCGTCGAGCACCGTCTCGGCGTCCGCCGCCCTGGCGGCCTTTTCGACCGGCGGATCGAACGAGTCGCCTTCGCGCAGGTAGCGTGCCATTTCGCGGCAGAGGGCGGTCACTTCCCCTCGCCGGGCGTCGTCGACGAGCGCCGCGGCGAGCGCGAACGAGCCACCCGCGAAGGGCGCGATCAGCATTGCGGTGGCCGCGTCAACGCCCCGTTCGGCGAGAAAGGCGCGGATCGCCTCCTCCTGCGGCGGATGGAATTTCATGACCAGGCAGCGCGACAGAATGGTGGGCAGTATGCGTGAGCTGTTCGAAGCGATAAGTATGATGCGCGCCGAGAGCGGCGGCTCCTCGATCGTTTTGAGCAGGGCGTTCTGCCCCTCCTCGGGGATGCGATCGACACCGTCAACGATGACCGCGGTGAATCCGCTGACAGAGCGACGGGAGAGGCGCTCGATGAGACGGCGCACGGTCCCCTCCTCGCGCTTGTCCTCGTCGCCGATCGGGATGATGCCGCGCTCGTTGGGGCCCAGTTCGATAAAATCGGGATGGGTGCCCCGCTCGATCAAGGAACAGGCAGGGCAGGAGAGGCACGGGCTTTCCGGTGCGGTGCAAAAAAGCGAAGCAAGGAATCGCCGCGCGACCAGGCGCTTGCCGATGCCATCCGTACCCGCGAAGAGCATGGTCTGCGGCAGGCGGTCTCGCGCCGCCATGCGCACGAGGAGCTCGATCTGCCTGTCGTGGCCCAGTATTCCAGTGGTATTCATACCCCCATGCGGGTACGGACGCGGGGTTTTGACAAGTAAAATATGACGGGGCGGTTTACCCATAGAACACGTTAATCGGCCCCTTGTGCGAGATCCTATGGCGACGGTTCCCCGCCGACCGGAATCTCGAAGATAAACTCGGCCCACTTGCCGTGTTCGGACTCGGCGCGTATCTTACCGCCGTGGGCCTGGATGGCCTTCCAGGAGAGATAGAGGCCGATACCGGATCCCTTGCGCCCCATGAGCTCCGGCGTCTGGAGACGCGAAAATTTTTTGAACAGGTTCTTCTTCTCAGTCTCTGGAAAGCCCGGGCCCTCGTTCCACACCGAAACACGGACCGCGTTCCCGGTTGTCCCCGCGTTTATCCGGAGGCGCCCCTTCACATTGCCATACTTTACGGCGTTGCCGATCAGATTGACCGCAACGATTTTGATGAGCTCTGCGTCGAAATCAGCGAGGAGGGGAGTCCTCTCGAAGGTCTTTTCCAGCGTGACCGCGTTGGCCTGTATCTGCGGCGCGACGATTTCAAGGGCCGGCTCGAGCGCGTCGGCGACGATGTCGCCGCGCTTCCTGTCGACGCGGGCGCTTCCGCTCTCGAAGCGGGAGAGGTTAAGGTATTCGTTCGAGAGACTGACGAGGTACTCAGCTTTTTTGAGGATGCGCTCGAGCATTTCGCGGTGTTTCGGCTCCATCGCGCCGAAGTAGCCCTCGGCGAGAGAACTGCCGAGCTGAATGATTGAGGAGAGCGGGCTTTTAAGTTCGTGCGTGACGAATCCCAGCATCTCCATGTAGGCGCCCATGGTCGCGGAAAGCTCCTCGATGCGATAGGCCTTCTCCACGGCCTGGGACAGCCGCTCGGCTACGGCCATGTGCAGCGCGGCCTCGCGTTCGCCATAGGCGTTCGGCTCGCGCGAGCTTCTGAAAAGAAGGCCCACGCGCCTGCCGTCAACCTCGAGCGGGCAGGTCATGCTGGAACGTACGCCTTCTTTTAAAAGCAACCGCGTCGATTCGCTGCCGGGGTGATCGTCGAAATAGCGCGCAAGGTCGTTTATGACGCGCGGCCGTCCCGATTCGAAGATCGGCGCGAGAGAGCTTCCACGAATGTCGGCGACGTAGCCATGGTCCAGATGCAGCGGCTCGTACGCCGCGCGGACGTAGTAGAGCGAGAGGCGGCTTCCCGCCTCCTCTATAAAACCGACGCCTATGCGGTCGCAGGGCATGATGCTCCGCATTTCGTCGAAAAGAAAGTCAACGATGGAGCCGAGCGTCTCCCCGGAGGCAATGCGTCGGTTGATGTGCTCGAGCGCTTCAGTTTCCTTTGTCGTGAAGGAGGGGGTCTGGAAGGAGCCCGGTACGTAGGAAATGATTTCGGACGAGCCCTCGCCCATCCGCTAAAACCTTACCTGGTTGCGGCCGCCGTTCTTGGCCTCGTACAGCCGGATGTCGGCGAGGGAGAGGAGTTTTTCATAATTCTCCCGGCTCATGTCATCGGTGATGCCGAAACTGATGGTGACCGAAAGTCCCTGGGCGATGGAGGACCAGTCATGGCTTTCCACGGTCTTGCGGATTCGCTCGCATACCATTACGGCCTCGTCCATTTCGGTTTCGGGGAGGATCAGCACGAACTCCTCGCCGCCGTAACGGGCGATGATGTCGAATGAGCGTATGCTCTGTCTGAATAGCTGTGCGATTACCCGGAGCACCTCGTCGCCCACCTGGTGCGAGAAGGTGTCGTTGATGATCTTGAAATGGTCGATGTCGGCCATGGCGACGCTGAGCTTGAGGTTATAGCGACGCGCGCGGGCGAACTCCTGCGACAGAAGGAGTTCGAGATAGCGCCGGTTGAAGAGGCCCGTAAGGAAGTCCTCCTTGGACTGGCGTGCGAGGATCTCCTTCTGATTGTCGATAATCTTGCGGTTGATGAAGTCCCTGATGTATTGAATGTAAAATATGCGCGAAAGCACCCAGGCGATTGCGGCGATAGATCCGATATTGATGCAGTAACCCTTGAGCCGGTGAGGATCGGTTTGCAGATGGTCGAGCGCGTATAAAAGGAGAACGCACGGAACAAGGAAAACCGCCAGGGCGAGGCGGGCGTTTATAAGATAAGCGGAGGCGACGGCGAACATTCCCAAGATGAACGCGGTGATGTCCCGGTGTATGAGCTGGTCGGTTACCGATATGGCGGCGCTCCAGATCAGAATAAATATCGCGAAGGCGGCGGCGAGCACGTGATGATAGGCGGAAATATCGGCCGGGCTGTTGATTTTGTTGAACCGCGTGGCGAGAAGGAAGAGCAGCATGGCGGCGATGGCGCCGACGTGGAGGTAGCAGAGATACCGGTATCCCGGCATCGAGCTCCAGTACGCTTTCTCCCAGTTGAAATAATCGACAAAGACCAGCGGCAGGTTGACGACGATCATCATCACGGCGAAAATCTTTTCCCGGTTGATATTGGTGAACGTAATCTCCCTGGGAAAGATATCGCGGTATTCCGGCGGAAGCCGGGCAAAATCAATCCGGCGGATGCTGTCTCGAAGCCTTTTAATCATTGCAGAACACGCCTTTCTCTCTATCTGGTGCGGTTTCGGGATGTTCCGATATTTGTTTCATTTTTTAAAGGATTTTTTATTGCGCATATCGTTTTTTTTCGCTTTCCCGGGCCGGTCCGTCCGTGCGGCCGGTTTTTAATTTGACTTGTCACCTCGATATGATAGCCATTAGGGAGAACGGACGGGGACATGATCGAAGCAATACAAACATCGGCGCAGAGCAGCCTCTGCCGATTCAGACTGCAGGACGAACACCTTGTTTCAGACGACAGGGTAAAGGAGGAGATTGGCGCCGCGTTCGGTGAAAACCGCTGCTTTTTTTTCACCGCCGATTTGGGTCTCGTCACCCGGATCAGGGCGGGAGACCCTGCGGCCCTTTACCGCGAAGACCTGATCGCGATGAAAAACGCGGTCTTCGACGTCGCGTCGGGCGATGACCAGACGATAAAAAACCGGTTCCTCAGCGATACCCGCCTGTCCTCGCGCCTGGTCTCCTCCATCATGTTTGTCCACATGGCCCTGGCGGAGGAGGGCCTTTCCTCGCTTGCCGGCCGGCGCTTTGTAATAATCCGCGAGCGCCCCGGTGTGCCGACGCTGCTTCATATCTCCGACGAGACCACGGTGATCTCCCATGTCGGCCAGGGCCCGGTATGGGAGGAGATCCCCTCCCTTTACCTCGGGATGAATATCTTCGATACGCTCTTATACGAGTCAAAGCGCGGCGAGCGGTTTTATTTCGACGCGTTCGTCAGGCTTCTCACCATCGAGGCGCGGGCGATAGAAACGGGCTATACGCACGTCGAAGTCTTTCCGGTGGAGTATTCCCGCGCCCTTAACTCTCTGGTCGACGAGGTTATCCGTGTTTCGACCATCGCCGCCCTGGAGTTCAGGGAGGTCGCGCCGAAAAAAACGGTGCGTCCCTTCAATTCCGCGGACAGGCGGCGCCTTCTGAAGCAGCTTGACGCGCGCGTGAGCGGCAGCGAAATGAATTTCGACGGCGATGCGAATCTGAAGGGCCTTTCGTCGATCGAGCGCCTGGCGCGCTCCTACAAGCAGGCCGGCGACGAGGCATCGCTTCGCGAGGTGATGCGTCTGCTCGTCGCCGCATCGGGGCATGACGTTCATGAGGTGCGCGACAGGGCGAACATACTCCTGGAAAGGATATTCTCGCCCAAGGAGTTCGACGCGCCGCTGGCGACGGTTTTCACCACGCTCTCGGCGGGCTCGGCGCACCGCTTCGAGTTTGACCTGCCCTCACGGGGCGCGCGCTATTTCGTCCGCCTGTACCGACAGGGCCGGTCGGGCCGATTCACAATGCGGAGCGACCTCGACACGATCGATATCGATCTCGAGTACGGTGCCGCGTCGGGCCGGTTCACGGCGTCATATATTTTCGAGGAATACGGCCATTTCGACTATGTCGTCTTTCGGAAAAAGAAGAAGAGCGAATGGGTCCACCATTCGGGCACCAGCGGAAGGATCAATGTCATACCCGACGTGCGGGGGGAGATAATACTCGAAATATTCACGGACATCCATGGCCACACCCGGGTATACTGGATGGACGGCTCGGGGCATCCCGGGCTGGTGTACAACGAGCATGGTGAGGTCGTCAGGTTGGGGCGTTTTTCCGACATCACCGTCCACCTGGAGGATCTTAAAAAACGTTATTCCATCACCGCGCTCTATCTGCTCGGCGTGCAGAAGCGGGGATCCAACCGCGAGGACTGGGCCCCCGAGGCGTCCTCACCTTCGCCCTTTTCACCGATGAGCCTTGTCGATATAGAGCCGTCGCTCGGGGGAGAGGAGGAGTTCCGTGAGCTGGTCGACGCCGCTCACCGCGCGGGTGTCAAGGTGATTGTCGATATCGTTCCGCATCTCAACAGGCGCAGCACCGAGGTCCCGGAGGACTGTGTGGTGCGGTGCTATGACGGCGACGGGCGCCTGGTGGCGCGCTCTTCCACCGACGGAAGGTATGGCAGCTGGAACGACGGCAAGCTTTTCAACTATCGAAAGATCGAGGTGTGGGAATGGCTGGCGAGCTCGATCACCACGCTCATCGAACGGTTCGATATCGACGGCATCCGTTTCGACTCGGCGCACGCCGTCCCGATTATGATGAAAAAGAACAACTATCCCTCGGTCTACGGTGTCCCGCGCACCGCCGAGGAGGGTCTTGAGGGCGGCATCATCGTCAACGATCGTGAGGATGGGCACTTCGTCACCACGGGCTATTACGACTCGGCCTGCCGCGACGTTATCGCCATTCCCCTGCACTATTATCTCATGCTGGCGGTCGAACGGAAGCTTCGCGAACTCGGCCGGGACTTCTTCATTAACATCGCCGAATGTTACTGGGGCCACGAGCGGTTCCTGACGCGCGTGGGCATCATCCCCTACAACTCCGCTCTTTTCAAAATCTGTGAAAACATCATTCACGGGACCACCGACGTCCGCGAGATCTATCACATCTACGATAATTATTTTCCGTCGGTGATGCCGAAGGGCACGGAGCTTCTCGGCATACTGGGCAACCATGATGAACGCAGAGCGCTCAACACCTTCGGCCACAGGGGGCTGCGCGCGGCGGTCGGAGTGACCACGTTCATGAACAATATCATCATGGACTATGAGGGGAGCGCCGAGGGCGAGGGATGGAAGGTCTACCTTGACAACATCTTCGTCAACTGGAACAGCTTCGAGTACGCGGCGCACCGGAGCGTGGAGCGTTTTTACAGTGAGTGGTACGAGTTTCACCGCAGGGAAAAGGGCCGGGGCTATCTGGTATGGGCGAACAACACGAACGTCGCCGCCTCGGTTAAATTCACCGATTCGGGCATCTGGATAGGCGCCTTCAACTTCGCGGACTCCAGCCAGGCGGCCTCGATCCAGTTCGACAGCCCGATGCTTCCCCTGGATGACGAAACGCTCTACCGCGTGGTGGACCCTGTATATTCACCGATAACCGGCCATTACGCCTTCTACACGGGACGCGAACTCAAGACCTCGCGTATCGATACGGTGGTTTCGTTCACCGACAGGGTGAAGCTCCTCAAACTCGAGGAGGTGGCTGACATAGACGGTCACTACCGCGATTTCCTGAGAGATTCGTTTTTCCGCATGTGCGCGATTTCAAACGTCTCACACTTCGAATCGAATTTCGCCTTCCGCGAGATGGCCGCCAACTGCGCGTCCTTCGAATCCTTTTCCGAGTACGTTTCCGCCCACCTGATTCCACTGTTCTGGGACAACAACCGCTATCATCTCGAGATCGGGCTTAAACGGGCGCTTTTTCACGCCGTCGGCACAGGGGCGCTGGAGGCGCATTACTCGGTCTCCTTTTTCAAGAAAATGCAATCATCGGGCGACGACCGCTTTCGTCTGCTCGGCGAGGCCCTGGAGGCCCATAACCGAGGCGATTCCATGGTGTTCATGTCCGCCGAGGCCGACCCGTTTTCCAAGAGCGGAGGGCTCGCCAACGTAGTCTACGAACTTCCCCGCGAGCTTGCCGCGCTCGGCGAGGTGGTGTACGTCATTACCGGGTTCTGGCGCGGAGGCGATGAAAAGTCCGGGGCCAAAATGCGTTCGGCGGTCGAGCGGTACGACGTGCGCCATACCGGCACGAACGTGCGTTTCAAGATAATGAATGCCGATTACGAGGTGGGCGTATACCGCGGAATTGTCGACGGCGTGACTTTTTTTCTGCTGGACCACCACGAGTTTTTCGACGGCCTGTACTGGGGAATAACCTCCGAGGAAAAGCTCCGCCGCCGGATAGCCTTCGCGCGCGCGAGCGCCGAGGTCATCACCACCTTCGGCCTGCGTCCCCTTTTTACCTTTACCAACGATGCGTATACAGGACTTTTCAACGGAATCGTGCGAAGCGATCATGTGTACGCTGCGAATCCGAATTTCGCGCGCACGACCTTTCTGCACGTCGTCCACAACGGAGGCTGGCAGTATTTCGACGCCTACCACCGGCACGAGCGGGGTTTCGACCTGTTCCAGCTCTTCAACCTGCCGTCATGGAAGGCGGTCGACTTCGTCGATCCGGTGTATAACGACCGCCTCAGTTGCATGGCTTCGGGCATCAGGTTCGCCGACAGGGTTATTACGGTAAGTCCGAGCTACGCCCGCCAGATCGAGTACGCCTGCGATGGCCTGGAACACATTCTTTCAAATGTCATCGGGATCAGCAACGCAGTCGGCAGGGACTTCGCGCTGAGGCTTTCGGACGCCTTCAGGGACTCGGGGTTTGTGCAAAAGCAGTATCCGCGGCTCATCGAGACCCTGCATGAAGACGCCGCCCTCATGAAAAAGGTCTCGGCACGCTGGCCGGAAATGACCGCCGGCATGGATGCCGTGGATAAAATCACCGGCGATGCGCGACGCTTTGCGGCCGTGCGCGCGCGGAATAAAATGATGCTTCAGCTGGAGCGGGGCCTGACGGTGGACCCGGACGCGGTGCTCTTCTGCATGATACACCGCATCACCGAGCAGAAGGGCTTTCAGCTGGTCCTGGACGCGTCCGAGGGTCTCTTCGCCCGACTGGGCTACCAAGCGGTCCTCGGCGGCTCGGTGTCTTCCGGAGACCGCCGCGGCGAGGATATTGCGCACGGGCTGTACCTGCTTACCGGGTATTACCCCCGCAACGTCAGTGTGTCCTTCGGCTTTCAGGACATAGCGGTGCCGCTTTTTTCCTCGGACATTTTCTGCATGCCGTCAATGAGCGAGCCCGGGGGGATCTCGCAACTGGAGGCGTTCGCGGCGGGGTGCCTGGTGGTTGCGCGTGCCACGGGAGGGCTTCGCGATACGGTTTTTCCCGTGCGCACGAAAGACGGTGTCCTCGAGGGCAATGGCTTCCTTTTTACCGATTTTAACGCGACCGCTTTTTACGATGCCATGGAGCGGGCCCACCAGTTTGTCCGTTCGGGGGAAGAGGCCGCGCTCTATCGTGCGGGGATGAATGCGATGTCGTCGATCTATTTCTGGGACCGTCCGGCCAGAAAATATATAGAATCGGTATATGCGGTAAAGGAGATTATCAGGATAGTCGAATAAAAAAAGACGGGATAGTGGATATCCCGTTTGTCACATAAAGCCTTCTCGGTTATGCCTGTACGGCGAGCGGGAAGACCGTTGAGTGTTAAATGATCTGTGGTTACTATCGTCAAGGTTCTATGCGGACTTTAGCGAAAACCGGGCGCGGTTCCGGAAAAATTAACGAGCGGAAGGCATATCTCCCGCTTTCGGCGCTGCTGGCCCTGTGCATGTATGCATGCGTTTCCCCGGACGGCGGTGCCGATGTTCCCGTGCGGAAGGTAATGAAAAGCATGACCGGCGAACCCGTGGTTCCGCGGGAGGCGAACCGGATCCTCGTGTACGACTTTCGGGGCTCTCCGGGATACCGCTCGCTTTGCACAACGCTGGGCATCCGGGTACGGGAACTCCTGTCGGCCGACGGCAGGCTGGCCGTTGTAACCGATGAGGCACAGGCCGACCTTGCGCTTGAGGGGGTCGTGACCGGTCATGAGACACGGCCGCTTCGTTACAACGAAATGGGTCAGGCAGTAAGCAAGCGGATGCGTATTACGGCATCGGTGCGCCTGTTCGACCGGAATAAGAAAAGGGAGATCTTTTTTGAGCGCGAGATCCAGGCGTTTGAAGAGTTTTCGGACATAGAGCCGCCGGTCGTCCCCGAGGCGGCGGCTCTCGATCGTGTTATTGACTCACTTGCGAAGCGGATAGCACAGCAGACCATGCGGGGCAGCTATACCGGGCTTCTCACACCGGTTGAAAAAGGCAGGAAGTGATATGGAAAAAAAGCGGTTTCCGGTCGCCAGGGAGCTTTACGCGGACCTTGATAAAAAAAGCGTGGCGCCCGCATACCTCTTCCTCGGCGAAGACGAGGGCGAAAAGGACAAGGCCGTAAGGCGTATCGCCGCTCTTGTTCTGAGCGGATCCGGTGCGGAATATTCGCTCGGGCGCTTCCACTGCGAGATGAACGAGCTTATGCAGGCGGCCGATTTTGCGCTTAACGGATCCATGTTCTCCGACGCCAGAATATGCGTGCTGCTGAACGTCGATGCGGTCCCGGCGGGTGCGGCAAACGCAGCGCTCCTGGCCGAGATCTTCGGCTCGCTTTCGGGTTCCAGGGTGCTGGTGATGACTACCCGGGCCAACAGGCCTCCCCGGGGAGTGGGTGCGGACGCCGTGCCCGGAATGAAGGTGTACCATTTCTGGCCACCGTTCGAAAACGACCTCGTCGCCTATATCGTGCGCGCGCTCGAGCCGGAGGGAATTTCCATCGACGCCCGTACGGCTCGCGCTCTTATCGGGCTCCTTGGAAGGGACGTGCGCGCGGTGGACGGCGCGCTTGAAAAGATCAGAAACGCCGGAGTCGCCAGGGTGAGCGAGGAAACGGTACGCTCGGTCGTAGGAGGGGAAAAGGACTATTCGATTTATGAGTTTGTGGAGGCGCTGTACCGCGGCGACAAATCGTCGCTTCGACTGTTGAAAAATTTAATTGAAAACAACTGCCCGGAGCTTTTAATATTGAACCAGATGGCGCGGCAGGCCGACTCCATCGAGCGGTATCATCTGGCGGTGCGCGCCGGAGATGGCGAGGATGATGCGCTTCGAAAGGCGTCCGTGCCGCCGCGCGCGGGCAAAGCGTTCCTTGAACTGGCGCGCTCAAACCCGATCATAAAAATAAAACGGATATACCCGCTGCTCCGAAAGGCGGATTTCTCCCTAAAAAGCTACAGAGTATCAAAAAGCTTTGTGGCCGGTCCGCTGTTCGACCTTTCGCGCGAGATGCTTGCGCTCGAGGCCGCGCCGGCGGCGGTATAACCGTACAGCGGATATTATGGATTTTCTTCAGACAATCGATACGAATAAAAGCAGGTTCCAGCGCTACAACGAAATCAAGTTCCAGCGATTTCAACAGCTGATACCGAACCCAAACATCAAACGGGTTATCAACTCCATTCCATTCCTTCTTTCCACGAACGACAGGCGTCTGCCGGGCTATGTCGAGGGTGACGTTCCGGGCGGTGTCTGGCGATACGCGATCGACGAGGAGACCAGGCGGTACATAAAGGGGCATTTTCCGACCGTAAGGACCGATGTGACGCGGCGGGACCCGTTTGTCGAGATGCTCGCCGTC
Organism: Spirochaetota bacterium; assembly: GCA_025457965.1. Lineage (GTDB taxonomy): Bacteria > Spirochaetota > UBA4802 > UBA4802 > UBA5368 > MVZN01. Next base: position 20,164 of record JALOTJ010000025.1, read on the forward strand.
ATGGGGAGCGTGGGTACGGTCGCGTATAACAAGAAATCCGATTTCGATTATTGGGTTTGCGTCAACAGAAGATCTGTGACCGCCGAACAGTTCGACGGCTTCAGGAAGAAGGTGGAAGGCGTTCAGAGATGGGTCTCCAAGGAGATAGAGCTTCCGGTGCATCTGTTCATCAACGACATAGAGAGTGTCAAGCAGAACATCTTCGCCGAGGACGATGAAGAGGCCTTCGGCACCACGGTGGGGGCCGTTCTCAAGGACGAGTTTTTCAGGAGTTCGATTCTGGTGGCCGGTAAAATACCCTTCTGGTGGGTTGTTCCCAAGTTCGCCAGGGATGATGAATACGACGAGCTGTATGATCGCCTGCCGGACAACATGAAGGAAGAGTTTGTGGATCTTGGAAACCTCTACGAGATATCGAGGGAAGATTTTCTGGGCGCCGCGCTTTTTCAGATCATCAAATCACTCGGCAATCCTTTCAAGTCGATTATTAAGATCGGGGTACTCGAAAAATATATCTTCGGCACCGTGGACTCGCCGCTTCTGAGCCAGAAGATAAAAGTTAACATCCTACGAGAAAACCTCGACAACTCGGTGGTAGATTCCTACCTCCTCATGTTCAACGAGGTCTTCGAATATTACAGCGCGACGCTCGACGACAAGGAGCTCGTCGACATCCTCAAGCGCAACCTCTACCTGAAGGTCGATCCGCAGATATCAAAATACGTCGGCATCAAGGACAAGAAGAACATCCCCTACAAGGTGGCGGTGATGTCCCGGTATGTGAGGGCGTGGGGCTGGGACATCAACACCATCCGCGACCTCGACAATTTTGAAGAGTGGGACTTCAACAAGGTAATGGCCTTCTGGGACGCGGTGAAGCGCTTCATGCTGCTGAGCTACCAGAAGATCGCCACACAGCTGCCCTCGCTCAAGCTCGAAAAGAAGATTTCAGAAACCGATTTCATGCTGCTGAGCAGGAAGATCAAGACTCATTTCGCGCGCGAGCAGGACAAGATCGACAATTTCATCACCTTCAAGGACACTCCATCGGAGGCCATCCTGTACATCGAGCCGGTGAGCCAGGGAATACACGAGGTTGAGTGGAGGTTGTTTAAAAGAAATAAGAGCGAGAAGGACACTTTCCTCTCGACGACCCTTCGGGTCGAAAAAAGCCTGCTTCGCCTGCTCATGTGGATGGCGGTCAACGGCGTGTACGATCCGGTCTTTTCGCGGATTAACATCCAGTCGGGCTACACGAGGGTCAATCCGACGGCCGTAACCGAGCTCCTCAATCAGGTTACCGCGCTCTTCGCCGGCGACGGCATACGGATCAGGAATAAGTATTTTCTGGAACCGGCGTTCGGTCTTGTAAACGCGGTCATACTCAACTTCAACAAGGAGAATGCCGAAACCATACAGACCGTCCACCACCTCTACTATACCAGCTGGGGGGAGTCGTACATCAAGGAGTACTCCTCTGAAGAGGAGATCGCGCGTGTTCTCGGTCTTGTCGTTCGCGATGGCATCCACCAGAAAAGAAGCTTCGATGCGTATTGTGTGGTACACGCACCCGAACCGTTTAAAAAGCTATACAAGCGGATCAGCGCAATGTTCAAGGAGGCCTACTCGTTTATCATAGAGGGGGCGGAGGGAACGGACATGCGCTTCGTGACCCAGATGAAGGACAGGTTCGTGCTGATTTCCCGTGAGGGGAGAAAAGTGACGGCGTACATCTATCCGGGGCTGGTGAAACTTTTAACGTCACTCACGCTGAAGGCCTCACGCGCCGTCCGTTACCGCTTTTACGGAGAGGATGGTCCTCTGGTGGCCTTCGAAGCGATCTATCAGCTCTTCCGTCCCTCGGGCATTACGGTTGTCTACGAAGAGAAGGATGACCACATGGTGGTTCACGTAATCAACGAATCGGGCGACTTTTTCACCTTTATCAAACGCCGTTCAACTCGCGATGCTGTGCTGACCGCAATGTTCGATTTCTGCCGCAATCTGGAAAAGCGGCTGTCGCGAGATGGTGCGATAACGCCCGCGGTCGGACCAACGCGCTTTTTTTCCCTGAAAGTCGACAGGGTGGGCAAGCTCACGATTTTGGATGACACGCAGAAAGTGGAACATATGTATCTGATCGGCTATAAGAATTCGCATGCGCTTTCAGCGACCGTCGCGCGGCATATGGGCGAGGAGACATTTTACGACATTCAGTTTCCCGATAACGTATCGTCCGGTTTTATGACGTCGAGGGATCTGTACAGCGCGAGGGAAAAGGTAAATGAACTCAGGGTCAGAGGCTTTGGGACAAACACGCTGCTGCGCGATATCGTTTTTGCCGATCTCTCGCGGGAGGAGGCCGCCTGCGGCAGCACCCCGTATCTGCTCGAGAAGTACAGAATCGAATTGCTGATGGAAGGCAATAGATAGACGAACGACGGATCAGTATTCCCCGCCCGGAAAGTTGTCCTTGAAGAATTTCACCTTGCGCTTGTCCTTCTCGGCATCGCCCTTGGCGAGCGTACCTTTCTCAAGCGCTATGTCGAGGAGCTTTATCGATTCGTCGGACGGTTTTTCGTTGTCATCATCGTCCGGGCGCAGAAGTTCCCTGATCGGAACGTCATCGGACACCTTCTGGATGCTTTCAATTTTCCGGTCTATTAGATCCTGTGTCATGAGCGGAACGTCGTCGGGGTCGATGTCGTCCGACCTGTCCCTTCTTTTCGCCGGCTTCTGGCGGGGCTTGGCACCTGCCACCTTTTTCTTACCGACCGCTGTCCCGGGAAGCTCCTCTCCCACCGTTTCTACTTTTTTGCCCTCGATCTCCTCGACCATGTATTCCGGCGGATTGTCGATCTTCAGTTCGAGCATCTTGATCCGCTCGCCGAGAAGGATATTGATCTGCTTTTCGATGGAGAGGTAGATTGGAGTCGTGAACGATTTGTTGCGCTGGAGCGATTTTTCCATCTTGCGAAGGTCTTTTATATCGCTGTCGATTAGTTCGATCTTTTTCAGGACGTGGACAACTTTCATGATTCCGCTCCCTGTATGATGCTGGTATGCGATTCCCCCTCTTGACCGAAACGACCACCGGCCGTATTGTACCGGGTCGTGCGGAGGGGCCGCTTTTTCTGTAATAAGATAAACGCACGCTCGGTAAAGTCAATTATCTTATTGGAATAAGCTTATAAAATTAAAAGATGATCGTCTGATCCTTTTCCACGGAGAATTCCACGCGGCAGTGAGGGCACTGGTAGGTCCCGCTTCGCCTGATGCGAACGAGGCCGCCGCACTCGGCACATTCGACCACCAGCGCCTTTTCAAATCCGTCACCGGCCTGAATGGGCGGCACCACCGACCCGTCCGACGCGGTAATCGCCTCGGCGCGCTGATCATTTTCCGGTCTTGAGGGTACAGGCTGACGCTCCAGGGGAGGGACGGCATCGGACCCTTTTCCCGCCCTGCGATCGGCAATGACGCTTTCCGCCTCGTCGACCGTGTCCGCGATATCGATCGCCCTGTCGAACCCGAGAAGCTTGAAGAGGGTGAGCATTTCGACGGGGAGATTGCAGACGACAAGCGCTCCATGCCGGGAGGCGATCGAGCGATGAACATGGAGGATCATCCCGATGCCCGCGGAGCTTGCGTATTCCAGCCCGGACGCGTCGAGAATGATGAACGGCACCGCATCACGGGCAAGGCCGGCAATCGCGTTCTCGAGGGCGGGGGCCGTCACCGAAGTTAGAGGTCCCCTCGGTGTTATGACGGTTGTTTCTCCTGCGCCCGGTTCGGTATGATCGATCAAAAGCATGGGTACCTCTCACTTGATTATGGGTATGGCATCCCGGATCGCACTGCCGGTCGTGCGTGCGGCAGGCTCACCGCGCGTCAGCCCTGATTTCGGGGGCCTCAACCGACCCGTGCCGTCGTTTAACGCCCCTTCGCGGGGCCCGGAGTCGGCGGCCGCAAAGGCCAGGGCGGGCATGCGTTGCATGCGCAGATACAGCATCAACGAAACAATCAGCGATACCAGGAGCGATCCCAGAAGCAGCAGGGTGAGGAGCTTGCGCGTGCCGGCGGCGGTGGCGGTAATAATTGAATATACCGGGTCCTTGGAAATAATGAAGTTAAAAGTGCCAACGGGTCTACCGTTGGAATAGACAGCGCGGGTAGCCAGCCAGCCGGTGCTGCCGATGGCGGGATAGAGAAACCTTTTAATGAACTCGCGCTGCCTGCGGTCGAACGGCACGGAGCGCGCGATGATATTGTATTCGAGGAAATGGACTTCATTCGTCCTTCCCGTCAGGGGAAGGAATATCTGATCGCGGTTGTAGGTGAACTCGTCCCCGGCGATGTTTCCGGCAACGGCTTTCTCTCCCTCGAGGCTGGAATGGGCCATAATCGAGCCGTCGGAGAGCGTGAAGAAGGCCACCATCCCGTTGCTCCCCTTTATCTTTTCGCGCAGAAGCAGCCTGAGACTGCCGTAGCTCTTTCTGGCGTGGCTGAGCTCGGCCACGCTTCCCAGCACCTCAATAAGCTCGGTCGAGTGTTTCCGCGTGGCGTCTATGGTAGAGCGGATGGCCCCCGAACAGGTGTAATAAAAGTAACCGGCCGCCGCCGCTATCGAAAGCGCCGCGAGCAGTAATAGCATCACGAAAAGAACACCCCAGGGGAAGCCGCGCTGTGTATCGGTCACATGCATTATAGGAGATCACCCGCCGCGGGCTTTTGCCCGCCGAATTTGTCCGCCGGCCGCGTTTCCCGCCACGCCTTTCCTGTTCGAAAAAACGAGGCAAAGCGATCGTGGCACAGGCCACATCATGGTATTATTTTCGGAAAACACGGCCCATTAATACAGTATAGTTTTTTCATTGCGGCCCTGAAACGGATGTAGGCAGGATGATTACACGCGGGTGCCATCGAATTGATAGGTATAGGCATGACCGGGACTTTAACCGTGGCGAGCGCCGTCGGAGTTTGTGGTGCCCGACGGTTGAATCAGGTAAGGGGGCGGACTTACATGGGTATGAAGGTTTTCATTCAGGGTGATGAGGCGCTTGAGGAATGGGACTGGGGGTCGGCGAAGCCGACCGGAAGGGTGGTGATGCGCTCACGAGCACACCGCGAGGGAGTGCCTCACGAGGGTGTGCACCTCTGGATAGTGAGCACCGCGGCCGGTACTTCCGGGGTGCTGTTTCAGCAGCGGTCGAAACATAAGGAACAATATCCCGACTGCCTGGATATTACCGTGGGAGGCCATGTTCTCTTTGGGCACAACGAGGGTAAAATACAGAAGGAGTCCTCGGAGGAGATAGGCATCTCCCCCGCCGATGCAGAACTTATCGATCTGGGATATTATCGCTACGAGGAGCGTACGCCGACGCTCTTTCACCGCGAGTTTCAGCGCGTCTATCTTCTTCTCGATAACAGGCCCCTGTCCGCGTATCGCTTTATGGACGGCGAGGTAACGGGCATCTACGCCGTGCCGCTGGGGAATCTGGAGAGGCTTTTTGATGGCGATTCTGTTTTCAGTATAGAAGGATTTGACGGGCGCGAGATGACGACGCGCCTGGTGGGAAAGGCGGACTTCCATCCACTCCTCTTCGCGCCGTCCATGGCAGTCTACATGGAAGTCCTGTTCCGTGCTATCCACGAGCTGGTCGCCGGCGGGTGCGTGTCGGCCGGAATGCCGCCGGCGGTCGGGTGAGCATGCGCGAGATTTCATACGAGGAAGCGCGCTCGCTCCAGGCGGCGGTGTTCGTGGACGTCAGGGCGCCCGTTGAATACTTCGCCGACCATATCCCCGGTTCGATCAACGTGCCAGTATTCGACGATGAGGAGAGGGCGCTGGTCGGCGCCCTGTACCGGACACACGGGCAGGAGGTGGCCATCGTAAAAGGGACGGAGATCGCCGGGAGCAAACTTGCCGGCATGGTGGAAAGGCTCTCGCGCATAAAAGGGCGCGATATCGTGATCGCGTGTTTTCGCGGCGGGATGAGGTCGAGCACGCTGGCGTCACTTCTGGAGAGCCTGGGTATTCCCGTATTAAAGCTCAAGGGAGGATACAGGGAATACCGGCGCTATGTCCGTGGGCGGATCGATGCACTTGAGCCCGCGGTGCCGCTTTTTGTGCTGCACGGCCTCGCCGGCGCCGGTAAGACAAGGATTATCCGAAAGATCGGGAACTCGATAGACCTCGAAGCAATGGCGGGCCACCGCGGTTCGGTGTTCGGAGCCCTCGGGCTTTCGCCCAGTTCGCAGAAGATGTTCGAGAGTTTTCTCGTGGAGAGGATCGACGCAATTCAGGACTTCCAGTACGCCATCGTAGAGGGAGAGTCTCGAAAGATCGGTGATGTGCACATGCCGTCTCGATTGCTGGAGCGTATGCGTCGATCTCCAGGAATACTGGTCCGCGCCTCGATGGAGCGCCGCGTGCAAAATATTTTGGCGGAGTACCCGCGCGATGCCGACCCCGGAAGCGTTCGGAACATTGTGCGCTCGCTGGCGAACCGCATCGGGAGCCGTGCCGCCGGAATGCTGGTCGACCTGCTCGAACGCGGCGAGTTCGAGGACTTCACGGCCCTTCTTCTTGAAAAATACTACGACCCGCTGTACGCCTACAGCCTGGAGCGCATGAGTTTCATCGCCGAGGTGGATGCCGGGGACGTCGACGAAGCCGCCCGGTACATCGTTGAGACAGTGCGAAAGCGGATATAAAATTTTAAAAATTATACTTTACAGCCTGTTTGTTTCGGTATACATCGAGGGGGATTATCAACTGCGGCATTAGCCCGCGAAAACGACCGGTTGACGGATTATGCACAGGGAATTACGGGAGCTTGCCGAAGCCGTGAGGAGCGGCGGGTCGGTAGCGCGGATGAAGCCGGCGTGCCGCAATTGCTGAGAACGCTCTGGATTTTCCGCATCGAAGATGACGGTTGTTTTCAGGGCCGGACAATTATGAAGAAACTAATTACAAGGAGCGTGCTGTTATGAAAAAATATTCAATTCTCGGCGTTGCGCTTGTCTTCACGCTGGTCGCATGCGGAGGAGGAACGCAGTACAGGGACGCCAGGGAGGACAAGGGCTCGCGCGAGTGGGGCCCGCGGGAAATCAAGGCGACCGTCAATACCATGGTGACCTCAATGCATACGTTTTTAAAGGATGAATACAAGAAACCGGCCTTCATCGAGGTGCGCAATTTCCGCAACAAGACATCCGAGCACATCGACACCAAGATGATAACCGATGAAATTTCAACTAACCTCATCAAGAAGCGCATACGGTTTATCGACCAGTCGCTGACCGCCGACGCCATGGCCGAAATGGAAAGGGGAATGACCGGGATGATCGATCCCGACGCGGCCATCCCGGTAGGGATGCTCAAGTCGCCGAACTTCTACCTGACCGGCGACATCCGCGACAACGTGCGCACGGTCGGCGGGAAATCGCTCCAGTATGTGGTCGTCACCATGCAGCTTATCGATTTACGGACGAACGTCGTGGAATGGCAGGACCGCCAGGAGTTTCTCAAGGCAAGTGCGAAGACCAAGATTTCCTTTTAATCTGGGCTAAGGGACGGTATACATGAACATCAGGATTCGCGCGGCCGCGACAGTCACTCTTCTTCTGTTCTCCTTCGGATGCGCCGGAAGCTATGTCCAGGTGATGAAGGACTCGGAGAAGATGTTCTACCACGGCCAGTACAAGGAGGCCGCGCGGAAGCTTCTGCCCGCGGTCAACAAATCGGGGAAAGACCAGCTTCTGTTCATGATGGAGACGGGGCTGATGCTTCATGCCGCGGGTGATTTCCAGAACAGCAACAAAGTGCTTCTTGAGGCCGCCAAGCTCGCCGATCGCATCGCGCTCAGCGTGAGCAAGGAGGCCGCTTCTCTCTTTTTAAACGAGACCGTCACCAACTACCGCGGCGAGGATTTCGAGCGCGTGCTGATACATATGTACCTTGGCATCAACTTTCTGATGCTCAAGGACGCTGACTCGGCCAGGGTTGAATTCAAGAAGGTGAACGATCTCCTGCGCGACATCAACGTATCGAGCGGCAAGACCTACAAGCAGAATCTCATGGCCAAGTACCTCACCGCGATCGCCTTCGAAATAAGCGCCGACAAGGACAACGACTTCAATGATCGTGAGTTCGCGTATGTGGAGTACAAGCAGATCTATGAACTCGACCCGCGCCTGGCCATGGTGTACAGGGACCTTCAGCGCCTCGCAAAAAAGCTCAACGATGCCGAGGATTACAACAAGTGGGTCGGCATGTTCGGGCAGCGCGACACTATACCGGCGAACGCCGGCGAGCTCGTTATGATCTTCCAGGCCGGTCAGGGGGCCATCAAGCTCTCGCGCGGATCACTGCTCTCCGACAAGGCGATGGAGACCGGAATCAGGGTGTCGCTGAACGGCATACCGCTGAAGACGGGCGTGACCGTCGGTGGAGTGCTCGTGGCACTCCGGATCGCCGAGAACCCGATTCCGAAATTTACACAGCGCTCGAACAGGGTCGACCACGTGATAATCAATGTCAATGGCGCCGATATGGCAAGGACGATTATGCTCACGGACATCGAGACGACTGCGGTGAAAAACCTGGAGGATGATTACAACCGGCTGTACATGAAGGTCGCGGCAGGTATTGCGGTGAAGGCCGTGACCGCGGTCGCCGCGGGGATAGCGGCCAAAAAGATCGCGGAGCAGTCCAAAAAAGTGGGCGGCTACGCGGGCCTTATCGGCACGCTGGTCGGAGCGGGGGTTGGAGCCGGGCTCGTTTCGCAGATCAAGCCCGATTTGCGATGCTGGCATACACTGCCGGCCAATCTTCAGCTGGCGCGAATATTTCTGCCGCCGGGAGATCATAAGGTTGTGGTCAAGTTTCGCGATGCTGCGGGCAACCAGGTGGCCCCTCCAGTGGAAAGCAAAATCAGAATTACGAAGGGGGAACGGACGTTTTACAATTATCGTACGCTTTTCTGACCGATACCTGTACACGACCATTCCAGGGCCCCGCGGAAACACTCCGCGGGGCTTTGCTTTTTGCCTGGTCGGGATGGATCTCGTTACGATGGTGCGCGGCAAATCAGTACGAAGAGTGCAATCCTTATTTTTTCTGAGAGCACGCGGATCGCTTCATGTGTGGTACGAGGATTGGGGGCGGACGTGCACACTGATTTTCGCTTCCATCGGATAGAAAAAAAAGAAAATTAATGGTTTACATTGTGCACCGCTCCCGCCGGTATATCACTGTAATGGTCCGCGGGGCCAAAACAGGCTTTCGTACCCCGGCAAATGGCTGATGAGCGACCGTGATACAATCGCAGGGAAGGAGACAGGGGCGGTTCTTTCCGCCGACCCATCCTTCGGCGTCTTCGATTCGTTGAACCACCCGGTTTGCGTGATCGGGCTTCATGGCGATATTCTCTATGCCAACAGCCGATTCTCGAACTTTTTCGAGAGTGCCGGCGGATCAATGAGCATCGACCTTTCCCACCCCTTTTCTCCCGAATATAGAAAGAGCATTGCGCTCGCCTATACAAAAGCCCTCAAGGGTGGTGACCGCAGGTGTTTTGCGGTAATGAAAACTCCTGACGACCGGCGGCTCGCGGTGGAGATTTATCTTTACCCGATGTTCCGCGACGAGGCGGTCGTTTCAATCCTGGCTTTTCTGAAGCCCGTATCAGACGACCGCGTCATCTCGTTCGGCAGGAATACGGCCATGATGGCGTCCGACGACGAGCCTCTTGCCAACTCCGGCATATTCGACTTCGCTCCGTTCCCGATCGTCCGGTTTGCCCGTGAGGGAGCGATCGTAAGCGGAAGCGCTTCCGTGGAGAGCTTCTTCGGTCACGCGCTTGCGGATTTGCAGAACAACAGGAACCTGCTCTTTCGCTCGGTCTCACTGTATGATTTCGAGAGGTTCAGGAAGGCCGTCGCGGATGTCTTCGACGGTCGTGCCGGTTTCAAAAGACTGGGTGAGATCAGGATACTTTCAAAATCCAGGGAAGAGAAGTGGGCCAATGCAATTATCTATCCGCTTGTCATCAACAGGGAGATTTTTGCCGTCGAGGCCATTCTCGAAGACATCACCAGGATAAAGTCGCTTGAGGCCAGGATGAGTCTTTTGAACAGGGTGCAGATCATCGGGGACCTCACCAAGGGCCTGCTCCACTCGTTCAACAACATTATCAATATCATTCTCAGCCGCACCCAGCTGCTGCTTCAGGTGACCGAAAAGGATACCGTTCTGGAGGGGCTCCGCGTGATCGAGAAGACCGCGGGTCAGGGCGTGCGGCAGGTCAGGCGCATTCAGGATTTCATGGGCGAGGGCGATACCCTGCGCGAAAGCGAGTCGGAGGACCTGATCGACGTGATCGAGGACGCCATTGAGTTCTCGAACATTCATTTCAAGGTCGAAATAAAGGAAAAGAGGCGGCACATCAAGGTGGAGCGCCGCTACTTCTGTCTGGTTAATGTGAAAACGGACACCCGGCTCCTGCGGGAGATCCTCATCTCGATGATCTTTAAAGCCGCTTCTTTCCTGCGTCGAAGCGGCACTATCAATGTCGTTTTAAAGGACGAGGACGTTCCGGCACTCACGGTGATGGTTAAAAAGGAAGGGCCGGAATCAGAGCCGGCGTCAGATGCCACCGGCGAATCTCTCGGCACCATCATCTTTTCCGCCATCGACATACGACGCGTTGTGGAACGTCTCAATATCAAAATCATAGAGGAAGAATCGGCGACATCATATTCGATCAGGGCGGTCCTCCCCGCTTCCATCGTCGCCGGAAAGGGTCGAAAAGAGTCGGATCCCACCGAATACCGTGTGCGCGACAGGGACATCATCATCGTCGAGGACGAGAAGGCGCTCAAGGAGATACTGTTCGAGCTCTTCGACTCGATGGGGAACCGCGTGTACGTTTTTGAGAGCGGGGACGAGGCCCTCGTCGAGTTTAAAAAGGGCAAGGCGAACATAGTCATCAGCGATTACGGCACGAAGGGTATCACGGGGATAGAGCTTCTCACCAGGGTGAAGGAACTCGACGAAAACGCGGTAACGGTGCTGTTGTCCGGCTGGATGATAAAGGACCTCAAGGCGTACCGGAACGTGGTCGATCTGTACCTTCCCAAGCCCTTCAAGCTCGATGTCCTGATTAAGGAAATATCCAAGATTCTTATTGGCTCAACCAGATAATTATAGTTCACGGTTCATGCGTTCCAGGTCGTCCTTCTTCCCCAGCATCACCAGGATGTCTCCGCCGTCGATCCTTTCCTGCGACATCGGATTAAAGATCATCTCGCCGCCCTTTTTCCGGATCGCCACGATGATGACACCGTAGTCCCTTCGAAGGTTGCTCTCGACGAGGGTTTTTCCGGCAAGCAACGAATTTTCGGCGATGCGGTATTCCTCCATCACCAGCCCCAGGTGACGGTCCATCAGGGCGATGTCGACGAAGTCGACGACCGTGGGGCGAATCAGGACCTGCGCCATGCGCTTGCCGCCGATGAGATAGGGCATGACGACGCGGGTGGCCCCGGCCATTTTGAGCTTCTCCTCCGCCTTGGCATCGGAGGCCCGCGAGAGGATGTAAATGTCTGAGCGCAGTCCCTTTGCGCTGAGGGTTATATACACGTTGTCGGCGTCGGAGTGGACTGCGGGCACGATGCCGCGCGCCTGCATGATACCGGCCTTCAGGAGCGCGTCCTCGTTGGTGGCGTCCATGGCGAGATAAAGCACTTTGTCGCGCTCGAGCTCTTCGAGCGACTGGGGGTTGTTCTCGATGACGACAAAGCGAATTCCGTAAGCGGCAAGTTCTTTGCAGATGAGACTTCCGATACGGCCATACCCGCATATAATGTAATGATCACTGACTTTGGCTATTTCCTTTTCCAATTTCATCCTCCCAAAGGTCTTGCTGAGTTCTCCCTCCACGAACATGCGCACGATGTTCCCTACGGTGTAGGCCAGGGTGGTCGCACCGGTCACGATGACGATGACGGTGATAATGCGACCGGGGGTGGTGAGGGGCTTTATCTCCGCAAATCCGACCGTGCTGATGGTGATAATGGTCATGTAGAACGAATCGAAAAACGACATGCCTTCGACCAGGTGATAGCCGAAGGTGCCGAAG
>JALOTJ010000026.1 GCA_025457965.1 Spirochaetota bacterium
GCAGGCAAGTCCGAAACGCTGGAGGCCTTCAGGACGATCGGCGGCGACGACATACGCGATATGACCATCATCGCCGACGACATGGGCTCACTCGACATCGACGACCGCGGCGAAATCATCGGCTACGGCACCGAGATCGGCGCATTCCTGCGCCTCGACGACCTGCAGCCCGGCTACGCCTTCGGCCAGATCGACCGCTCCATTATCATGAGCCCCGCCCAGGTCAACGCTCGAATCGTGCTGCCCGTCACGACCTGCGACACCATAATGAAAGGCCACCGGGTCGACATGGTGCTCTACGCCAACAACTACGAGCAGGTGGACGACGACCATCCCATCATCGAGCGTTTTTCGGACGTCGAACGCGCGTTTACGGTATTCCGCGAGGGCATGGTGATGAGCAAGGGCACGACAACGTCCACCGGCATCGTCCATTCGTATTTCGCGAACATCTTCGGGCCTCCCCAGTACAGGGAGACCCACGACCGGCTGGCAATGATATTCTTCAACGCCTTTTTCAACCGGGGAGTGTTCGTGGGGCAGATGCGCACGCGGCTGGGGATATCCGGGTACGAGATGCAGGGCCCCGAAGAGGCGGCCGGCGAGCTGCTGCGATGGGTCCGCGGCGAACACTGAGGCCCGCCGGGCCGGGAGCGTCATGCGGACGGGGACTTGTCGATGGCGCCCCTGACAAGGTACATCGCGTTGTGAATGTAGCTTATGCCGCCGATGAAGCGCTCCTTGGTCATGCCGACGGGCAGCGAGTCGATGACGTGCTGGATGGCGGCCAGCTCATCCTCCATCAAGCGGTGGCATTCGAGCGCCCTTTCGCGACCGATATCCCGCACAAGCCGCTCGACCTTCGGCTGGAGTGCGGCGACGTCGTAAAACAGGTCGCGCAGCTGCGCGATCGATCCGGCCGGGCAGCGGTTTACGAGCTTCTCGATGATGCAGATGCGCACCATCCTGTAGCCCAGGGTGACATCCTGGCAGTTGCGGTTGGAGAAGCAGTCGGGGAAACGCTCAAAATAAACATCCCCCAGGGCCGTCATGTCGTCCTTTTCGAACGGAAAATCGCCCTTCAGGGCGGCGACCCTCTCACGGAACGCCTCGATATCGGTGTTTTCACTGAAAAGCCGCGCGATCATAGGCCCTCCCTTTCCCGCTGAACCAACTGTAGCCCACCCCCGTCGGGCGATCAAGAGAAAAGCGCCACGGAAATTGTATTGCATTTGGATACATCATTCCTAAAAAGTGTCTCCGGATGCTGTTTGACAAGAAACAGCTTCGCTGGTGCCGGGATGCGGTATCCTCGGAAAGCCCGTTATTTTTTAACGTGAGTAAATTTTCTTTTTACTTTTTTCAACCTAAAAACGTACTATATATGGGGATACTGAAACGATGAAACGGATACTTGCTATTTTCGCGTGTGCCGCGTGCCTGACCCACGCGCCGGCCGCATCGGCGCTTACGGGGGATGAGGCGGTCGGAAAATTCCAGGCGCGCATGAACGGCGTCGGCACAATGAGCGGCACCATCTCCTGGATGTACCAGAGCGGGCAGGGATACAGCGGTAATTTCAAATACATGGCACCGGGAAGGTTGCTGGTTAAATTTACGAGTCCCTCGGGACGAATCCTCTCCTCCAACGGCAGGAGGCTGTGGGTCTTCGACTCTTCCAGCAATATCTGTGGCGTCCAGGACCTCGCTCGCGGGGGATCGGGCGGGCTTGCGGGACTGGTCAGCGGTTATCTCGCCATCCTCACGGCCCAGGGCCCTTCCGGATACACGATAAAGCTCAAGAACAGCGAGCGCGCCTACTCGGACGTAACGCTGGTCCTCGATGGTAGCTTCCTTCCCCGGAAAATCGTGCTGCTCACCAGGGCCGGCGACGGCATGTCCATCAGCTTTACGAACGTCAGGACCGGGGAGAGCATGGCCCCGGGAATATTCGACTTTTCCGTGCCGTCCAACGCTCAACTGGTGAAGAATCCGCTCGATGTTAAATAGAAAAGCGGCAGCGTCCGTCCCCGCGGGGCTTTCTTCCGGACCCGGCCCGGGAGGTGAAGTCGCGCGGAGCGCGCGTACAGGCGTCACGTCGAATAACACGGGAAACACTTGCGATGAATAAAGGCACAATCGCTTTGCGGCATACCGGGCGAAAGCGTCCCCGGTTTTTTATTGCTGGAATCCGCGCGGCAATCATCACCGCCGTTATGGCCGGCGCGATGCCGGTCTCGGCACAGCAGGAGCTTTTTTTCACCTATATCGGCGCGACGCTGGGCGGCGGAGCGGCATCGATCGACTACAGCGAGTGGGTCGTCGATCACCGCGAATCGAAGAGCGCCACGGGCACCTGGTTCTCGGGCGGGCTCCTCCTCGACGTGGTGGTGCGCGATATCATGGGCGAATTCTCGCTCCAGGTGGTGAACACCGGCGCTTCGGAAGACGCGGTCTCATCATTTCGCCTCCTCTACTCCATCACCGGCAAGTACGCGTTTCGGCTCAACGAAAGCTTTTTCCTCTCTCCCGGACTGGGACTCTACCTGGAAACCGGGCCTTCGGACAAGGACTATGACGGCGGGGCCGGACTTGCGGCCACGGCGGGTCTTGGATGGATGTTTTTCCGCGACTGGATTCTGCTGTTCGATATAATTGGACGTTATGGCTCATACGGCCTCGGGGAGGACGCTAACATAATCTCCTACGGTGTCAACCTGGGAGTCGTTTATAAAATCGGCAGGCTGTGATACCGCCATCGCGCGTAGTGCAGCCGTCGCTGTTTCTGCTTCTGGTCGTCATCGCTTCAATACTCCTCGCGTATGGGTCGATCTTCGACTCACCGGCCGAACGCTTCGCCGGCATTACGGTTGCGCTCGGCGCCCTCCTGGCACTGCGCCCGATTGTCCGAAAAAGCATCGCCCGCGCAGAAAAGCGACCATTTCGGGGCATGGCGGGGCCGGTTTTGCCGGCCACGGGCGAAACAGAAACCGCAAGCGCGCCCCATTCCCCGCTCCGCGTCTGCCTGCTCATGTTATTCGCGGCCGCCTGTGCCGCGGCCACCGCCAATCGCATAGACGCGATGGTGCGCCCCGATGTCGGATCGAACGGCCTGCGTTCCTTCACCGGCACCGTGGAAAGTTCCCGGATGCAGCGCTACACCTCCGAGATCGTTGTACGGCTGGACCACGCCCCGGGAACACAGGACAGTCCTGCCGAAATCCCGCGAGTGGTGGTACTCGTTCCGCGGGATACGACCGCGCAGCGGGGTGACGAGTGCGCCGTATTCTCTGAAGCCCGGCCGATTACGCTGGAGAGAGTCCGGGATTCCCCGTTTCTGCGCGGACTCGCGCGTCGCGGACTGGCATACATCGCCTATGCCGATGAAGACTCTCTCGCCATCATCGGAACCACGCCTGACCGTTCACGCGAAACCATTCGCGCCGGAATTGCCCGATCAATCGACCGGCATTTCAGGGCCGAAACGGCATCGCTCCTGAAGGCGCTCTATTTCGGAAACAAGAACCACCTCGACAAGCGAACGATCGAATACTACAAAAAAGCCGGGGTGATGCACGTCCTCGCGGCGAGCGGCCTGCATGTGGGAATTGTCGCCGCCATCCCTTTCATGCTCCTTGCCCCGCTTCGCATCGGTAAGACGGCAATTCTTGCCGTCACCACGGTCCTTCTCCTTTTTTACCTCTATATAACGGACATGCCCGTCTCTCTCGTACGCGCTTTCATGATGTTCGCCGTGTACACCGTCCAGCGCCTGCTCGATATGGACCGGGGCGCGGTCAATACGCTCTTTCTGACCGCGTCGGCGATCCTGGTCTTCGTGCCGCACGAACTCTACGAGCCGGGCTTCCAGCTCACCTTCGGGGCGACGCTCGGAATCCTTCTCTTTTACCGCTCTTTCGACGCCGTTCTCGACTTTCTGCCCCGCTTCCTGCGGGGATCGCTCTCGCTGACACTCGCGGCGCAAATTCCCGTATTCCCCATCATCCTGTATCACATGGGCGAGGTCAACCTGGCGGGCATCGTCTCAAACCTCGTCGCCGTACCCGGCATAACGCTCGCGCTGTCGGCCTCCATTGCGGCGCAATGCGCCGGTGTTCTCTCAGAAACGGCCGCGCGCATAGGTGCGGTGCCGGTCGACATCGCGGTGGAGGTCACCTCCCTGTTCGTGCGGGGAATGGCCTCGCTGGGCGGCCATTTCAGGATGGAACTCCGGTGGTGGTCCCTTCTTCCCTTCTACGCGCTCTACATGGCCCCGTTGTTCACGGCGCGGGAATACAGGCGCATCGCCGCCGTTGCACTCCCGCTGGCCTTTGCCGGAGCATGGTTCGTGCTGTCATCAGACGCCGGGCGACCTGCCTCCGTGTGCGTCGTTTACCGGGAAGCCGGGCGGATGATTGTCGTCTCCGACGGCCGCCATGCACTGGTGTACGGCCGTCTTTCCGGTGTTGAAGAGTCCAGGGCCGTGTACGAGATACTGGAACGCGGACGCGTTGAAACGATACAATTGGCACTCACCGGAACTGATTTTCCTTCACTGTCCGCCTCCGGCTTTCTCGCACGTCGTTGCGTGGTCTCCGCCTGCGCCATCGATTCCGGCTTCCGGTTTTCACGTGCCCTGTCGCGGTTTGTGGCAATACTCGAGCATGATGGGGTTAGGCCGGAGTTTCGATCCCTGCCTCCTCCACCGACGGATTGTGCCGACGGGCGACGCTGCATGGCTCTTTTCTCGCCTCCGGTCCGGGCATCAACGATGTCGGCGATTGCCGCGATGGCGGAACGCCTGTATTTACGCGTGCGGACCGGAAGCGACGGCGCCGTTGCCGGCCCCTCCGGGCTCTGAACGATCCTGGACGGCTGGCTGGGCGCCTTCGAAAAACGCTGTTGACAAGATGCCCCCCCTTACCCTTAGGCTGAAACGGACGGGACGGCCCGAAAACATGGCTATTTATCTGTTCAGTGAGCATGGCGCCGGTTCGATATTCATTACAGGGCGCGAATGCGGTCCCATCAGAATTACGGAAAAATAACCGATATGGCGATTCCCAGCACTTCCGACACAGCGGCAAGGGTGGCCAAAGGCGAGCCCTACAGCTTCTCATTTCATTACCTGTCCGAGGACGTGGTACGATACATCAACGCGCTGTTCGCGAAGATACTCGCCGGGATGGACCAGATATTCCTGCTCGATACGTTTATTACGATCATCAGGGAGATATGCATAAACGCCGTAAAGGCCAACGCCAAGCGAGTCTACTTTCGGACGATCGGCATCAGTATCGACGACGCCGAGAGCTACCCCGAAGGGATCGAGATGTTCAAAAAGAACGTTATCGGCCACTTTGAAACGATGGAGGCCGGCCTGAAAAACAGCGACTACCGGGTCAGCTTCAGCATGAAGCGGGACCAGAACGGGCTCGTGATCCAGGTGCTCAATAATTCCATTATCCGTCCCGAGGAGATGGCGCGCATCAGCATGCGGATGGAAAAGGCGCGCCACTACGAGGACTTCAGCGAGGCCTACGAGGAAATCTACGACGATACCGAGGGCGCCGGCCTCGGCATCGTGCTTACCGTTCTTTTATTGAAAAACTCAGGCATCGGTGTCGAAAACTATAAAATCATCCGCGGCGAAAAGGACACAAGGACCCTGCTTGTAATCCCCTTCGAACTGCGGCCGCAGGAAATCACCACCAGGATAAAAAAGCAGATCCTCGCGGAGGTCGACGGCATACCGACCTTCCCGAAAAACGTACTGGAGCTGCAGCGACTCTGTGCGAATCCCGATTCGTCCATTGGTGAGATATCCGAAAAAATCACCATCGACCCCGCTCTCTCCACCGACGTACTCAAGCTCGCCAACTCCGCGGGATTCATCTCCGGCAAACGCATCGAGACCATACCCGAAGCGATCAAGAATATCGGACTTAAAAATCTGAATGCGATCCTGCTCGCCACCAGCGCGCGTTCGATACTCGATAAGCGCTACACGCGTTTCGAGCAGATATGGGCCCACTGCAACCATGTGGCCTTCTACGCGCGCGGGATCGCCATAAAATTCAAGCTCGCCCGGATGGTCGAGAACGCGTTCCTGGCCGGACTGCTCCACGACCTGGGCAAGATCATCATGCTCTCGACCGACCTCGGGACCACCAATAAAATCGCGGACATCGTCAAGGACAGAAAGATCAGGACCTCCACGGTTATGGAAGAGATATCGGTGGGGATAAGCCACGCGAACATAGGAGAGATGCTCGCCGGGAAATGGGGCTTTCCGGATTACCTGGTCGAAGCGATTCGCTGCCACCACACGCCGCTTAACGCCGTCGAGAAGCACCGCGATATCGTATTCACCGTCTATCTTGCCAACATCATGTGTGGCATAGAGTCCCGCCGTTACCAGTTGTATTACGCCGAGGACGAGGTGCTCGCGCGCTTCGCTCTCAGCTCGGACGCGGCGTTCAACGAACTCCACGCCGAACTGAAAACGGCCTACGACACCCGGGTCGAATAGGCCCGGTGCCGGTTGTACTTAATGGGCCGCTTCATAGTCAACGACACTCCTTCGGGATCCAAAACCCTGGTATACACCGGTCCGCCGGAAATCAGGATCCACTCCGCCTACGATCCGTCGCACGAAGCGGAGCGGGCCGCCGCCTCGTTTAACGGCGGCAGGGCCACCGCCATACTCGTCTGCGGACTCGGCCTAGGCTACCACATCGCGGCCCTGCGCGGTCGTTTCCCGGACCGTATCGTCATAGCCCTCGAAAAGGACCCCGAGGTCGTCCGCCTCGCTCGGGCAACGTGCCCGACGAACCTGGAGGGCGCGCATATAATCGTCTCGCCCGGCGAAATCCCCTCCCTGCTCGAAAGCTTCGACATCGACACGTTCCGCGGCAAGGCGGTCTTTTTCCATCGTCCGTCCTACCTGCTCGCTAAAGACTTCTATGATTCGATGGTCGCCGATATCAGCCGCTATTTTTCATCAAAGCTCTCTGACCTGCTTACGCGCTTCGAGTTCGAGGAACGCTGGATCTCGAACATATTCGCTAATCTTCCCCGAAGTTTCGATGCGGGCAGGGTCGCCGATCTGTTCGGAAAATTTTCTGGATTTCCCGGTATAATAGTTTCCGCGGGCCCCTCGCTCAGGAAAAACGCGTCCACGCTCGGACGGCTCCGCGGCAGGGCCCTCATCATTTCGGTTGATACGGCCCTAAAAGTGCTGCTCCGTCATGGCGTGGAGCCGCACATCGTCATGACGATCGATGCGCAGAAACACAGCATCAAACACTTCCTCGGGGAACGCCCGGGCGGCACGGTGCTGCTGGCGGACATGGTAAGCTATCCGCGCATCGCCGACGTTTATCAGGGGAAGATCATGTTCAGCACCACGGCAAAATACTACAACGGGCCCGACGGAGGAGTACGGCGCGAACCGACCCCGGCGATGGACTGGGTCGAGCGCTACATCGAGCCGCCGGGGGACATCCAGTCGGGCGGTTCGGTGGCCACCAGCGCCTTCGATCTTCTGCTCAATCTCGGGTGCAGCCCGATCGTACTGGTTGGGCAGGACCTGGCCTACACCGGCAGGGAAATCCACAGCACCGGCACCCACCACAATGCGGAGTGGCTTGCCAGGACGACCCGCTTCCTCAATCTCGACGGCATCAACCAAGGGGTCATCCGCAAACGCAAGATCAAGTATGTTGAGGCGTATGGCGGAGGCGGTACCGTCATCTCCGACTACGTCTTCGACCTCTATCGGAACTGGTTCGAGGATTCGGCCCGCAAAGTCGCGGTGCCCGTAATAAACGCCAGTGGGGACGGTGCGCGCATTGCGAACACCATCGAGCGCTCACTCGAGTCGCTGATCAACGAGTTTCCCGTGCGCAACCCCGGCCCGGTCGAAGTGCTGCACCGCTATCTGACCAGCGGTACGCGCAGCGCTCGCGCACTGCGCCTGGCTCTCGAGGAGGCACTGGACGCAACCGTAGCGGCGGCCTCTCTGGCGGCCGTGCCCCATGGGGATCAGAGCGATGCGCAACGGCAGGTCCTGCTCGATACGGCGTCCAGGGACCTGCCGGAGCTTTTCAGCCCCTTCCTTCGCCGCACAAATGCCTACCTCGCCAGGCACGGGGAGCTTTCCGCGGAAAGAAGCGCCGGCATCCTTTTTGCGGACATTGCCGCCGCGGCACGCAAACTCCAGCGTCACCTTGCATCCTGCCGCGCCCGTATCGACGACCTCCCCTGACACATATTTTGCTGGAAAAGACCGCGTGCCAGGCCGATACTTATAGCGATGCGGTTGTCCCAGACTGAATATGAACGGAATCTCCCCTTGCTGAAACGAGACGCTGACCGCTCCAGGGCGGGAAAAAGGATCATTCCTGCCGTCGCCGGCGCGACGGTCATGCTGCTATTAGTCTGCGGGCCCGCGGGCGCCGCCGACCTCGTCATTCACCGCGGCGACGGGAGCATAAACTGGACCAGATCGTTCATCAGCGCGACAGGGCGTTGTGAGGCGACGGTCGCGTCCGAGGGTGCACCGATCGACCCCGAGGACGGCAGAACGCTTTCCATAAACGGGGCTCGAAGCGACACCTACCGCCGGGCGCGCGAGGCCTCTCTTGAAAACCTGCTTCGCGCCATAAAGACAATCCGCATAGATCCCGACCGCAGACTGGACGACTATCTTCGGGATGATGATACGGTCAGGCGGCGCCTTTCGGAAACGATAGCCGAAGAAACCAGGTTCAGGCGGTATCCGGCCGGCTTTCTGACCAGTGCCTGCGAGGCGCGGTTAAGCTTCGGCGGCCTTATCGGATCGCTTTCCTGGGACTTCCCGACGATGGAGCTTCCGGTTATCGACAATACGCCGCTGAAGACCGATTACACCGGACTCATCGTAGACGGGCGTGGTCTTAAACTGGAGCCGATGCTTTTCCCTTCTATTTACGACGGGGACGGCGCCGAGATCTATGGCAGGACTTTCATCGACAGCCGCTTCGCGCTCAAACACGGCCTCGCGGCCTACTGCCACACCGAAGACGAGGCGCGTACCCTGGGCAGGGCGGGAGACCGTCCCTATTACTCGGTCGCCCTTAAAAGTATGAACGCCTGTCCGGTTATATCCGAAAAGGACGCACGACGGGTGCTCGCGGCGCAGGCCACAAGAAATAGTTTGAAACGGTGCAGGGTTGTCATTATACTTGACAGAAACGGCTGACTGATCTCATCACGAACCAGGCCGGAAAGGATCATGAATTCACTGGTACAGATACTCTCACGAATGATCGGCGGGCTCAACGCCCTCATTGAAAGCACACCGAGAAAAACGGCCGATACGATACGCCAGGGCTTTTTTCTGATGACGGCCATCCTGCTGATCATTGCGGTCATCATCGGGCACCAGATCGGGAAAAAGGGTGCGCGCAAAATGGGCACCCAGATAGCGGGCGAAACCAACGACGCCTTCGATATCGATATTAAACTTGGAAAGCGGGACGGTGATTTCCGGTCCATGCTCGATTCGGAACTCTTGAGCGAAATAAGGGAATCCACAATCAACAAAATACAATTCCCCGTACAGGGCAGGCTCGAACCGGAGACGGGGGACGGCATAATCGAGCCGCCCTCTCCCGAACGCACCCTTACACCGACGCCCGACATGGACCTGCGCGACCGCATATCGGAACCGGCCCGGACCGATGATGTTCGCTCCGCTTCCGACGTGAAAGACCTGAAACGGAGAGATCCGTTCCCCGCGGCCACCGAAAAGCCGGAAATTATAAAGGACGAACGGACGGAGAGCATTCTGAAACCGGGCACACTGGACGACATCGACCGCGTGCCGCCCCCGTTGACCGAGAAGCCGCTGGTTCGCGAAAACCGCGCGCCGGCGGATAAGGAATCCGCGGAGCCCGTTAAAAAGCTCAAACGCCGCCCGGCGGAACTGCGGCCAATCCGAAAAGACACGGGAATAATCGCGAAATGAAACGCTTGCCGCTTGTACCCGCCATCGTACTGCTCTCATTCACCTGCCTGATGGCCCAGGGCGCTTCGCAGACCGAGGCCATAATCCGAAGCATCCTCGAGGGCGAAGTTCCCGCGGAAAAGAAGGAGGCCGCGCCTAAAACGCCGCTCCCCGCGGAAAAGAAGCCCGTTCAGCCCGCACAGAAAGATGACAAGCCCGGCAGGGGCGCGCAGGCACCAGGACCGGACGAGGTGCTGCTAAAAACGGGAATCCAGCTGTACGGCGCCAGGATGAACCAGGCGGCGCTGGTGAAATTCAACGAGCTTAAATCCAAATACCCCGAAAGCCCCTTCAGGGACTCGGCGGCGATATGGGCGGGAAAGATACACTTCAGCGCGAACAGGCCGGCGGAGGCCGTCCGGGAATATGCGTCCATAGCCGAAGACTCCGGGGAATACCCGATGGCGCTCTATTCAATCGGCGAGGCCTATTATAAAGGCGGTACTATTGCCGGGGCGATAGAGTCGTTTTACAAGCTATCCTCGCAGTTTCCCGACCACGAACGCTCGGACGACGCGCTGCTGTTCCTGGGCAACATCTACCTGAACGGCGGCAACGGCACCCAGGCGCTTGAAACGGCGATCAATATAATCAGGTATTATCCCGACCGCGAAACGGTCGACGACGCGTACTATCTCATGGCCAAGGTCTTCGAAAAAGACCGGACCCTAAAAGACATGGAAACCGCGCGGCGCGTCTATCGCGCGTTTTTAAAGAGGGCGAACGACGAGGGGTCCCCGCACTTTCGCAACTCCCCGCTTAAGGCGCGGGTCGAACGCGATCTGCGCTACATCGAATCGACTTATTTTAAAATGGGAAAATAGGCCTACTTCAGGGCGACGTTCATTTCGAGCTGGCCGAACGGACTGTAGAGACTGATCGCCAGCGTGGTCTGTTTTACGTGGGTGATGGTGAAGTTCTTGCCGTCGATAACGGTTGGCGTGGTGATCTCGATGCGCTTGCCGGAATAGGCGAATATATTCATGGCGTTGCCCGTTATCATGTTGGCGAGCTCGCCTATAATGTCCTTGTATTCGGTCTTCATCTGCCCTTCGGAAAGCCCCGGGGCCAGAATTTCGGCGATCTTGTAGACCATGTTGTATCCCATGCTGTAGACGACCTCGCCGCTGATCGATCCGGTTATGCCGATAAGAATCGCCACCTCGTGAGAAGGCTCGGGGGATTCCTTTATGGAAAGTTTGCCCCTTTTCAAATCGACGCCTACAACGGATTTGAAGACCGCGCCCGCCGCTTCAAGAAACGGATTAACGTATTCAGCGTTTATGTTCATAGCCGCCCTCTTTCCCCTTGCATGTCCCTGTGGTGCGGTCGCAGCGGTAGCAAGCTCCTCCGTACGATTCCACAACAGCACTTGTACAACTTAAACCGGACAATATCAATCAAAATTTAAATTTTTTGAGACCTTTGACTTTTCAAGAAAAACGGTCATCATGTTAATGTACACGGCATTCGTTTTGTCGTTTTTGAGCTTCATTTCCACGGCCTCGTACTGTGCCGCGGCGGGCTCCCTGAGCGGCACATCTTTAAGGAGCGGCGTAAACACATACAGTCCGTCGAAAGAAGAGATTACCCGGGAAGAGCTGCCGCTTTTAAGCGAAAGACAGTCGCCGATGAATAGCGGCGAATCGCTGAGGGAATAGAGCACGTTCCCCTTTTCTCCGGCCTCCCTCACCGGTTCTCCCACCTTGAATACCGACGAGATGCGCACTCCGCCGCCAAGGCGCGCCGCGGCCTTTTCGAAGGATCCGCCCTCCAGGGACAGGCGGTCTATCTCACCGGCTATTTCTTTTTTCTTCGCTTCGAACTTGCGGTCCTCCAGCTTGGATTTAACGCGCTGGCGGTCCGTTTTCGGGTCTTTGACCTCGGACCGGTTTGCGGCAAGCTCACCGTCGACCTCGGCGTCGCTCACCCTGAGGCTCTCGGCCCAACGTTTCCTGAGCTCGGAGTTCGAGGCATAGCAGTAACGGATCTGGAGCCTGGAATTATCCACGGCGCTGCGGGTTATGATTTCATCCCGCGAGACCCCCACCCCGCCCTGAATCATGCGCACCATTTCCTCGTTTACAAGGTCCTCGCGCACCATGACGTAGTAATCGTTAAGACTGAGGTGGTGATGGTCGAGAAACAGGTTGAGGTGCTGGCGGTTGAATTTCCCGGATTCGTCTCTGAACATTGGCATTTCGCGGATAACGCGCTTGATCCTGTCGTCCGACACCTGCATGCCGAGCTCACGCGCCTTCTGAAGCTGGAGGCGGTAGCGGATCATGCTGTCGAGGATATAGTGCTGCATCTCCTTGCTGTTGACGTCCGGGACCCTCTGCGATACGCTGTTGCGGTAACGGAGAAAATCGAGGTGATGGACCTTCTCGCCGTTGACGACGGCCACGATGCTCTTGTCCACGCCGAGCCGCGACATGAAATCCGGCATCCCGAAAGAGATGATGATGACCAGAACAAAGAAACCGACTATGGCGTATCCCGCGATCTTTATGACAGGCGACTTTGAATCAAACATTGTATACCTTCAGGAACCGGATTATCGGGGCGCCGAAGCGCCCGTTCTCGAGGAAGGGGAAATTATTCCGCTCCGCGTATTTGTCAACGTAATTACGAGCCCTGCTCGGCTTCGTCGGCCAGCATGACCGGAATGCCGTCCTTGACGGGATACCGCCGGGAGCATTCGGTACAGATGATCTTTTCGTTTTTCGCGTCGTATTCGATATCGCCCTTGCAGACCGGGCAGGCGAGAATGTCCAGGAGTTTGGTGTCGATCATGGTATAAAGCCGCCCCTATTATGATTTATCGCGCCGGATGGGCCGATCGTCGCCGTCGCGCACCATTCCGGTGGAGTATCGAAGCGGCCGACAAATCAGTCAATAAAAATATGCCCTTATTTTTTTTGATTAATATGCTTGAAATTATGTCCCCTCCGCCCCACCGTAGTATATTCCCGTCATGAAATTCATACACCTGCACAACCATTCGGACTATTCGATACTCGACGGAGCGCTTACGGTCGACAGCATGATCGACAGCGCCGTCGCGATGGGCATGCCCGGCATCGCGCTCACCGACCACGGCAACATGTTCGGCGCGATCGAATTCTACCAGAAGGCCCGCAAAAAGGGCATAAAGCCCATTGTCGGGCAGGAGTTCTACATGGCGCCGGGCTCGCGCTTCGAAAAGGACGCGCGCTCCGGCGGCAAGGACTCCGCCTACCACCTGATTCTGCTGGCGCGCGATTATACGGGGTATCGCAACCTCATGAAGCTCTCCTCGATCGGCTATCTCGAAGGCTTTTATTACAAGCCGAGGATTGACCTGGAAACCCTTCAAAAGTACAGCGGCGGGATCATCGCGTCGAGCGCCTGCCTGGCGGGGGAGATACCATCGCTCATTTTGCAGGGCAGAACCAGAGAGGCCACGGGCGTCGCGGGGCGCATGAACGAGATTTTCGGCGACGGGAACTTCTTCCTGGAGATCCAGGACCACGGCATCCCCGAACAGAAGACCGTCAATACGGCACTGGTGACGATGGCCTCGAAGCTCGGGCTCGACCTTATCGCCACAAACGACTGCCACTACCTGAGAAGGGAGGACTCGTTCTCACATGAGGTGCTCCTGTGCATCCAGACCGGCAAGACCCTCGACGACGAAAACCGGATGCGCTTCTCCTCTGACCAGTTTTATTTGAAAAACCAGGCCGAAATGGAACGCGTCTTCCCCGATTTCCCGGACGCCCTCCACAACACCTATAAGATATTCGAGATGATCGATCTCGAACTGGAACTCAATCACCCGATCCTTCCGAACTTCGAGGTGCCCGAGGGCTTCACCCTCGACTCCTATCTCAGGCAGCTCGTTCTCGACGGGGCGCGGATGCACTTCGGCGCAGGGATACCGGGGGAGGTGGCGGCCCGTATCGATTACGAGTTGCGCGTCATAACCGGGATGAAGTTCTCGGGCTACTTTTTAATCGTATGGGACTTCATCAACTACGCAAAGGCCAGGGGCATCCCCGTCGGTCCGGGCCGCGGTTCGGCCGCCGGCTCCATGGTATCGTACTGCCTGGGGATCACCAGCCTCAACCCGCTCGATTACAACCTCCTCTTCGAGCGCTTCCTCAACCCGGACCGCAATGAGATGCCCGACATGGACATCGACTTCTGCGCCGACCGCCGCGAGGAGGTGATCGAATACGTAAAGAAAAAATATGGCGACGACCACGTAAGCCAGATCATCACTTTCAACAAGATGAAGGCCAAGGCGGTCATCAAGGACGTCGCCAGGGTGCTCGGCATCCCCTTCTCCGAGGCCAACGAGATCAGCAAACTCATTACCGAGGATTCGCTCAAGGAGGCGCTGGAGGCGTCGGAGGACTTCAAGAAGATCCGCTCCACCGGCGAGCGGGGCAGAATGCTCGTCGATATTTCGCTTACGCTCGAGGGCCTGGTTCGCTCCGCCGGAAAGCACGCGGCGGGCGTTGTCATCTCGCGCGATCCTTTAACGGAGTACGTGCCGCTCTACAAGGACACCAGAGACGGAAGCATCTCGTCGCAGTACGACAAGGGGACGCTGGAGGCGGCCGGCCTGGTCAAAATGGACTTCCTCGGCCTCAAGAACCTCAGCATCATTACGCGGTGCGTCGAATACATCGCGGAGAACCACGGGGTGAAGATTGATCTCGGCGCAATTCCGCTGGACGACCGGGCGACGTTCGCGCTGCTCCAGAAGGCGAACACCAAGGGAGTGTTCCAGCTTGAAAGCGCCGGCATGCAGAACATTTTAAGGAAGCTCCGGCCCACGAAGTTCGAAGACATCATCGCGGTAAACGCGCTCTACCGGCCGGGGCCGCTCGACGCCGGCATGGTCGACGACTTCATCGCCCGGAAGCGCAACCCCGGCAGGGTCCGCTACGAGCACCCTTCCCTCGAGCCCATCCTCATGGAAACGCTCGGCGTCATCGTCTACCAGGAGCAGGTGATGCTCATTTCGCAGGTGCTGGGCGGCTTCAGCCTGCCCGAGGCCGACAAGCTGCGCAAGGCGATGGGAAAGAAGATCCCGGAAATCATAAAGCAGATGGAGAACAAGTTCCTTAAAGGGGCCGAGGCCAAGAAGATCCCGGCAAAAACCGCCCTGAGCATCTTCGAGCAAATCGAGAAGTTCGGCCGCTACGGGTTCAACAAATCCCACTCGGCCGCCTATGCGCTCGTCTCCTTCCAGACGGCGTACCTCAAGGCCCATTATCCGCTCGAGTACATGGCGGCACTGCTTTCGTTCCAGCCCGACAACCAGGACGATATCATCAAATACGTCGGGGACTGCCGCGAAAACGGCATCATCATCCTTCCGCCCGACATCAACCACAGTAAAAAGGACTTCACCACGGAAAAAGGCTGTATCCGCTTCGGCCTCTCCGCCATCAAGGGCATAGGCGAGAAGGCAATTGAATCGATCATCGAGGCGCGTTCCGAAAAGAAGCGTTTCGAGACGCTGGACGATTTTATGGAACAGATCGATCTGATGGCCGTAAACAGGGGGGCAATGGAATCACTGGTGCGCGCCGGCGCCTTCGACTCCATCCACCCCGTGCGCGCCCGCCTTTTTAATTCGATCGACATGCTGCTCGAAAGCGGCAGACGTCTGCAGGAGGACCGGGACTCCGGCCAGGGGAACCTCTTCGAATCGGGCAACGGCGGCGGACGGGGCGGGCTCATCGACGAACTTCCCGAAATCGATCCCTGGCACGACAACGTTAAGCTCCGGCACGAGAAGGACGTCCTGGGAGTGTACGTGTCGGGGCATCCCCTGGCCAAATACGAGCGCGAGATCAAGACCTTCGCGTGTACCGGAATATCCGCTCTCACCGGGCGTCACGATTCGGGTGACTTTTCCATCGTCGGCATCGTGAGCGACCTCAAGGCGCGTATTTCGAAAAACGGAAAGCGGTTCGCCGTGGCGAAACTCGAGGACATGGAGGGAACGATCGAGGCGCTCTTTTTCCCCGACGTCCTCTCGAAGTACGAACAGATACTCTCCGCCGAAGAGCCCGTCATGGTGAAGGGAAGCGTCGAGTTCGATAACGACAGGCCGAAGAAGATCATCGTTAACGAGGTGAAGTCGCTCAGGGAAACGCGCCGCGAATCGATCGCAGCCATCCATATAAAGCTCGACCCGGTCGGCATCGACGAGGACCTGCTCGCGCAGATCAAGCGCGTCATTATGGAAAACCGCGGGGGCTGTCCGGTGTTTTTCCACATACGCGAGACGCGCGGGGAGGAAAAAATCGTCCGCGCCCATCATACCTACGGGATAACGCCGAGCGATGCGTTTATGAGCGGGCTGACGAAGCTCGTCGGCGAGGAAGCGGTGCGCTATTCGACGCACAACTGTTGATGCACGAAGTCCGCTGCCTCAGGGCTCCGCGGCGTAACGCAGGTAGTCCCTGAGCAGAGTATACCCCGTCGATTTTTCCAGAATTCTGCGGTTTTCGCCGTTTACGGTCAGCCGGATACCGGCGAACCCCCCCAAATCGTGCACGAGCATCTGCGCGAGCGAGGCCGCCGTTGAGGCGTCGGTTACGCAGCCTTCCTGCATGTTGATGACGATGGGCGAGTCCGCCTCGAACTTGACCGTCGCCACCCCCCTGGTTATCGCGTTTTTGAGCTTCCCGTCCACCTCGCGGAGATTGCGGTTGGTGTAATGTCCGGCAAGGTAGAATTCTCCGGTTCTCAGCCCGGCGTACCTCGTTTCGGAATCGACACCGAGGACATCGCCGTCCACCCATACCCGCCGTTCGTCGATGCGGTAGAGAAGCTTCGCGGGAGGACCATCCCCCTCCCGTGACGACAGACCGGTTGAAACGACCGCAACGTCCGCAACGCGACCCCTGTCGTTGACGCTCTTTACGAACCTGTTGACCGTATCGGCGGCCTCACCCGCCGGCGCCTCGGTATTGAGCCCCCTGATATAAAAATGGCGCAGAAACCTCTGCCGGTCGCCGCGCAGATCGTTGACGAAGGAATTGACGATCGTGTCCCTCGTCGAGATCATGTCGAGCACCGATAGAGGGTTCTGCTCGATCTCCGTAATCTCCCCCATGTTCCGCGCGGTTCCGAGCAACAGGAAGTTGGCCCCGAGCGATTCGAATCCCCTGCCGCGTGAAAGAATGATATAGGAGACGAGGAAGGTGCGCAAGAGCTTCCTGCCGTCCGTGTCTCCCAGGTCCGCCCCCAGACCGGCGGCGTAATCCATCACCAGCGCGAACGGGGCGCCCTCCTCGCGGATGAACCGGAATAGATCAGTGCGTATGAATGCGGTGTTCCCGGTCCTTGCCAGGATCTTTTTAATCATGGGAATGGAGTTCAGGTTCAGAAAGCGCGACTCGACCTCGAGGCCGAACCTGCCCAGCGCGCCGCGGATACTCGCCGATGCCCGTTTGTTCTCGGACATCAAAAGGACCTTTCGGGATGTTCGTAATGCTTCCATTTTTTATAGTGATGACAGTCCGATACTTCACAGGCAGGACCGCGTTCCCCTGGCAGGGCCGGAAAGAACGCGCCATCCCGTGTCGATTACCGTTTCATTTATACACTGACACAATGATACAAATCATCCAGCCGATGAAATGGCAAGATTATTTCATCGGGCCGGGCGACTTTATTCCACATGGCGAAAATCCCTTGACGCGGCCGCAGGGCCCGGATACTCGTTTGTACCGATGGAAGAAGCTCACTGCATCCTCTGCGGTCCGGCGAAGCGCAGGGCCGTTTTCACCCGGTCCCCGGCCGGGGGCGAGGCGTTTACGCTGGTGCGATGCGCCTCATGCGGCCTGCGATATCTTTCGCCGCGTCCCACCGAAAAGGAAATAGGCCGGTATTACCAGTCCACCTACTTCACACGGCGGACCGACCGCGGCTACGATAACTATTTCGCGCCCGGAACGCGGGCGCAGATCGAACGCCTCTTCCTGCTCAATCTGGAAGACCTCGGCTTTTCCGAATATGAGCGCTCTCTCCGGGGACCCCGCAGGGCGCTCGACATCGGCTGCGCCGCGGGTTATTTCGTGAACATGCTGGCGGCCCGCGGATGGAAGGCCTCGGGCATCGATATCTCCGAAAGCTGCGTGGCGTTTGCGCGTGACCGGCTGAAGCTCGACGTGACACGGGGCGGCTACCTCGAAAAAAAATACCGGCACAGGTTCGACCTCATAAGCCTATGGGCGACCATAGAGCACCTGCACCGCCCCGACCTCTTTCTTCAAAAGATCCATAGCGACCTCGGCGACGGCGGAAGACTCTACCTTTCCACCTGCCGCGCGGGCGGCGCGAGCTTCATGCGTTTCTTCGGCAGCCGCTGGAGGTATTATAACTTCCCCGAGCACCTCTACTTCTTCTCGATCGGCCAGATGATGCGTCTTCTCAAAGCAAACGGATTCCGGCCCGTGGCCTGCAGCACCTACGGCAGCGGATTCGGAAGGCCCGGATCCTTTTTGAGAAAAACGGCCGATCTCGCTGCAAAGCGCTTCAACATGGGGGACATGATGGTCGTTGCCGCGGAGAAGGCCTGACCGACGGGCTTCGATCAAAAGTATTGACAGAAAACATCGCATCGCCCTAATCTCGACGGAATACGGAAGACGGCGGATCCCATCAGAGGATCCATTCCTTCCGGGAGCCGCACGCATTCCTGTCGGAGCACCGGGAAACCGCGCGGGGGACCCGGGGCCAGGAGACCGCAATGAAGACAGCGCATACCATAGAGGAAGTCCGTTCCATCATCCGCGCCGCCAGAGCCGAAGGCAGGGGCATCGGTTTCGTGCCCACGATGGGATACCTGCACCGCGGCCACACCAGCCTCGTTGAGGAATCGAGAAAAAAAACCGGCTTCCAGGTGATGAGCATATTCGTGAATAAAATGCAGTTCAACGATCCAAAGGACTTCTCGAACTATCCGCGCGACCTCGAACGCGATCTGTCGATCGCCCGGGAGGCCGGCGTGGACCTGGTGTTTGTTCCTACCGACGAGGTGATGTACCGCGACCAGCGCACCTGCGTCGATGTCGATCTTCTCACCGATCATCTCTGCGGCGCTCACCGGCCGGGTCACTTCCGCGGGGTCTTTACGGTTGTCGGCAAGCTCTTCAATATCGTGCTTCCTGATATCGCCGTGTTCGGCCAGAAGGACATTCAGCAGGCGGTGGGCCTAGAGAAGATGGTGGCCGATCTCAATTTCCCGCTTAAAATCGTCATAGCGCCCACGGTGCGCGAGGATGACGGCCTTGCCATGAGCTCGCGCAACAGGCATCTCAATGCCGACGAGCGGCACAGGGCCCTCTGCATACATCGCTCCCTGAAAAAAGCGGCAGAGATGATCGCCTCGGGCGAACGATCCGCGTCGAACATCTCGGAAGCGGTCGGCAGGGTGCTCGCAGAAGGTTCACCTGATAAAATTGACTATGTAAGCGTGGTGCGCTATGGTGATCTGCAGCCCGTGGATGGAATCAGCCCTAAAAGCGTGCTCGCCATAGCGGCCTTCTTCGGGTCAACCAGGCTGATCGACAATATGATAATGGAAGAGAGGGACGAAAAATTCGCATGCATCTACTGAGCGGAACGATCGCGATGGCGCTTGCGGCCGCGGCGATTCTTACTACGTCATGCTCGTCACGCGGGCCCCTTTCCCCCGAAGAGGCGTTCGGCGTCCTCCAGAAGGCATACCACCGGAACGACCCCGTCCTCATGCTCGGGGTGCTCTCCGGGGAAAGCGTCCGCCGGATACACACCATGACCGCCCTGATCGCGACGATGAACGAGCGACAGCGCGATAAGATGGCCGAACAGTTCGGTGTCAGCGCCGAACAGCTTAAGAATCTTTCACCCGCGGCCTATCTGGCCCTGCAGGTGCGCCTCGCGCGCGTCCGTAACGAAGACGCCATGGGACGGGCGCTGGGCAGCGGTATTTTAAAGAGCGAGATAAACGACGCCAGGGCGGTACTGACCGCCCAGAACGGCATGCAGCTTTCATTTGTGAAGGAAGGACCGTACTGGAAATTCGACATGACGGACTGGTGAGGCCGGGCCGGGCGGCGCAATTAAAATTACAGGAGAATACGCATGATTGAAAACGGAAAATACGTGGTCGTTCATTATACCGGTTCGCTCGAGGACGGAGAGGTCTTCGACACCTCGGCCGACAGGGAGCCCCTCGAATTCCAGCTGGGTGCGGGAATGGTGATTCCCGGTTTCGACAGCGCGGTGGCCGGGATGAAGATCGACGATGAGATAGACATTGTCCTGCCGCCCGCGGAGGCGTACGGCGACTACGACGATTCGCTCCTCCACCGCTTTCCGGTGGCGGACGTGAAATCCCAGTTCGAACCTGAAATCGGCATGACCATCGGCGTACAGCTCGATAACGGGTCGCGGGTGCCCGCGACCATAACCGAACTCACCGACGAGACGGTGACGATCGACCTCAACCACCCCCTCTCGGGAAAGACACTGCATTTTCACATCAGGCTCCTCGAGATCAACGATGCCGCCAAATACGCCGACGCCTGCGGGGCCGATGGATGCGATTCCTGCGGATCGGGCTGTTCGTGCTGATACGCCGCGCCTGAAGGATGCCGGCAGCATGGATACCGTTCTCGAAGGCATCACCCTCACGATCGACCGGGACGCGCTGCGCTCGGCCCTGAGGGTCGCCCCGGAGGGCCGGGAGGCCGACCGCGTGGAGTCCATGACGCGTGAGGCCGAAACGGCCGGCCGTCCGGCCGCCGTCTACCGCGCCGCACACATAGACCACGTACGGGCGGATGGTGCGGACATCGGGGGTATCGCGTTCGACGGTGAACTGATCGCGGAAAACCTTGCCGGGCAGGCATATGCCTTCCCCTTCATCGCCACCGGCGGCGCCGAAATCGAGGCCTGGGCGAATTCTTTCACGGAGATGCTTGAACGCTTCAGGGCGGACGTGATAGCGACCTTCGCGCTCGCCTCGGCCGTGGACATGCTCAGAAACCATATCGAAGACCGCCACGGCGGCGGGCCCCTCTCCATGATGAACCCCGGATCACTCGAAGGCTGGCGCATCGCCGAGCAGAAAAAGCTCTTCGCGCTTTTCGGCGCTTCTGCCGACCGGATAGGCGTATCACTCGCCGACAGCATGCTCATGAGGCCGCTGAAATCGTTATCGGGAATACTTTTTTCTTCGAGCGAAGGGTTTATCAACTGCAGCCGCTGCAAGCGGGCGTACTGCCCGGCGAGGAGGGCCCCCTTTAACGGGGAGGAAAGTGGCGCGCTCGGAGGATGCGGACACGGCGCATGAGCGTCGAGGCTACCGCCGCGCCGAGAGGAGCAGGTCTTCGGCCTTCTTGTACTCCCCTTTAAAGACGTAGAGCATGCTGAGGTGCGAAAGCTCGCGGATGGTGGGCTTTGAGCTCATCAGTTTCTGTTCCATTTCACGGACCCGACCGTCGAGGTCCCCTATCTCCTTCATTTTGTTCTCGTAGGTGAGCTCCCTGAGGTAGTTCCTGAACTTCGCGTATTTAGGACTCGACTCCAGCGCCACCGTGAGGTATTTGATCGCCTCGTTGAAATTGCCGAGATGGTAATGGCAGAAACCGTAATACTTGTTGACGAACTGCTTGTCATCGGCGATATCCCGAATGCGGTCCAGGCACGCGATGGTCCTGGCATAATCCTTCCATTCATAGTAAATATACGACAGCATGTAGTTCGCCTTGAGGTGCCGCCAGTCAATTGCGATCACCCGCGCAAACGCCGTCTCGGACAGGCGGAGGTCCTTCATGTTGAAAAGCGTCATTCCGAGATAAAAATTGCCCTCCAGAAAGCCCGGCTCCTTCCCGAGCGACTCCTTGAAAAACTTCAACGCCGTCTGGTAATCGTGCCGGTTGTAATATTCAACACCGATATTCAGGAGGATCTTATGGTTCCGTTCGATTGAAAGCGCATGCATATACGTCGAGATGGCATGCTCCCTGTCTCCGATCCGGGAATATATCTCGCCGATATTGTTGTATGCCTCGATGAAGCGCGGATAGAGCTCAATGGCCTTGGAATATTCACTCAGCGCCGTTCCGTAATCGCCTTTGCTGGAAAGCGCAAGCGCGTGGTTGTAGATGTCGACCGCTTCCCTGGGTACCGCCGTTCTCATAGTCTGCCCTCGTTCACCAAGCTTTTCTTGACCCCGTAAAATCGGTTTCGTATCCGCCGAACGCGTCAATACGACAGGCCCCGGTTACGGTTCTACCCTTCTATTCCAGATTATCGACAGCTTCCCCGGGATGTATAAGACAAAAGTGGAGCCTTGTTCAAGAGATACGAACGCCGCGCTCGGTGTCCAGGGCCTCCACCCTGCCCGATGCGTAGCGAAGGACTATTTTTCGCCCCCTGAAACTGTACTCGGAAAGGTCCTCCTCGACCCCGTGGTGCCACAGCGCGGCGCCATCGGCCGTATCCACGCGAAGCAGGTGGTGCCGCATAGAGCCGTCAACGAAGATGAGATACAACCCTTCGTTATATATCAGTTGTAAAAACGACTTTCCCGGAATAAACCATTCGGTCGCGCCGGTCAGCTTGTCGAGCGCCAGAAAATGCCCGCCGGTATCACCGATCTCGCACGCCAGGTAGTATCGCGCATCGTCTTCAATCACGTTCCCCAGGCAGCCCGCGCCCTCCAGCTTCTTAACCCAGCGTTTACGACGCTCACCGTCGGAATCCCTGCACACGAGGATCCCTTTCGTGAAATCGAAAGACAGGATCCCGCTTCCCAGCTCGAACGATTGAAGGCCCCCCGCGAAATCCATGCGCCAATCAGCCCAGACGTCCCAGTGTCGAAAGCCCGGCGATTATCATACGCGCGGCGCCGTCCATGCCGTGCTCCGCATTATTTACGACGAGATGATAATCGCTCGGATCAGCGCTTTCAAACTTCACGAAGCGCCGCAGGAAATCCTCGCGGCTGCGCCCTTTTTCAAGGATCATCTTTTCAGCCTCCCTGCGGGTAAGACCGCACAGACCGGCGATGCGTTCAACCCTCCACTCCATCGGGGCCACTATCCGTACATGGTACCCCCTCTCCATCCCCCGGGTGATGGCGCGGCCTGCCCTTCCGACGATAATGACGTTTCCATTGGTCGCCAGCGTACGTACCGTTTCGGCAAGGCTCCGGTACACCACCACCTGCGGCGGAAGTTCGCCAAGCGCCGTTTGAAGAAACTCATCGATCTGTTTGCGTGCAGGGGAGGTGAGCGTTTCAAGAAGGCTCGAGCTTATTCCAAGGTCTTCCATGATCGCGTCTAGGATCGCCCTGTCATACGCGACCCACAGCGGGGATGGCCGGCGCTCTTTATTGAGTATCTCCGCCGTCTTTTCGGCGACGTCGAAGCCGCCGCACCCGTATTCCCGCGAAACGGTCACGAAAGGGCCCGAAAGTCCCGCCGGAACGGCTTCTTTAGCGGTGAGGTCGATCTTTTCCCGCTGCTTCCGCCAGGTTGCGATCTGGGAGTTGATATGCGTCGTTATCGATGATTTTTTCATGGTAACCATATCGCCGCCTCCTGGACTGAAAGATACGGGAGCACCACGGAAAGGGCAAGATATTTGCCGCTAACGGAACATGGCAATCCGTTCTCCCACGCGGACCCGGTCGCCTGCCTCGAAAGCGTCGATCTTAATCGCGTCCTTTTGGAAAAGCAGCACGATGGTCGAGCCGAGGTGGAAAGCTCCCAGATCGCCGCCCTTTTCAACACGGGGTCGCGCGTTCGCAGGATAGAAATGCTCGACCCTGCGTCTGAAAGCCCGGTTTGTTTCAACGCCATCGTAGCTCACGGTGATACGACCAACATTCATGGCCCCCACCTTTACGACCGCTACCATGCCGTTCCCGGTTTCGATATAGCTTATCAGCCGCTCGTTCTTCGCGAACAGGCCCGGCAGGCCCTTCACCATGTACTCCTGCACCGTAAGCAGTCTTCCCGGCAGCGCGAAGTATCCCGCCACCTCGCCGCCAATCGGCGAATGGATGCGATGGTAGTCGCCCGGCGACAGGTAGAGCGTGATAAATGAACCATCGATAAAATTTTTATGGTAATCTGACGGGATGAGCTCGTCGAGACGGTATCCCATACCCTTGGCCTGGAACACCGTTGCGCCCTCTATCGAGCCGAACTGGTCGATCCGCGCATCCACCGGGGAGACGATCGATTTTTTGCCGCGGTCAACAACGTGCACACCCGGCTTCAGGCGCCTTGTGAAAAAATCATCAAGACACACGAACCCGCCGTCGGGACGGACCATCTCATCGGTACGGACGCCGAATTTCGCCGAGTACCATGCAATTATCGGGCCCAGGATAAAGGATGGAACCGCGAGCCTCGCCGCATACCCCAAACACCGCGAAAGCAGGCTCGTAGGGATGATCCTGAAAAGAAATATCGTAAAAGCTTTCATGGGTCCTCTCCGAAACAAAGAGATTCTCCGTCCGGCGGACGGAGAATCAATCAAACGGTAAAAATACCGTATGTCAAGTTTTCCTTATGCTGATAAACAGAACATCGTAATCGAAGCCGGAGTGATTGGCGAATCCCGACAGTGACTCGATCAGTGCATGGACGATATCCATCGACGTCTCCTCGAGGTTTTCATTCAGGCATTCAACTATCCTGCTCTCACCGTAGGCTATTCTACCGTTTTCAGATGAGACCTCTGAAACGCCGTTGGAATAAAAGAGCAGGATATCGCCCGGCTCGATAACGAACGAAATGTCCTTGAATACGTTCCTTTTGGCAAGATCGTTGCCTATCGATGTCTCGTTAAGGACGATAAAATTCTTCTTCTGCGCCTTGTACAGGATGGTGTTCAGTCTGCCCAGGGATGAGAGCCGCGCCTTCCCGGTCTTCGGCTCTATCTGGAAGATGGTCATGTAGACCAGGGAATGCAGCTCTTCGAGAATACGGTCGAGCTTTGAGACTGTCAGTTCTATAAGGGCCGAAGGAACGATCTTCTTTGACGAAAGCGATTTGACGAGCGTTCTCATCGCGGCCCCCGCGTACGAGGACGCGGCGTCGTATCCCGTCACATCACAGCCCGTGATCTGATAGAGGTTTTCGTCGAGATAGAAAGCGTCGATGAAATCCCCCGACATGAGCTCAACGGGCAGGTAGACCGAGGCGATGTCGAGGCCATTCACCCCGGCAAAGCGGGGAAAGAGCTTCGCCTGAATTTCACGCGTGCTGAGCAGGCCGTCCCTGTATTTTTCACCTGCGGTGTCGGGACGTCCCTTCGGATCATCCAGTTGCCCCGCGAGCAGCCCCGCCATAAAGGCCCCGACGGCTTTTCCGGCCGGGTCAAGCTGCGAGGCTCCCTGCATAACGATATATCCGGCACCGCCCTCCCCGGCAAGCGGGAACAGCGAACAGAAAACGTCACCACCCGGACCGGAGAGCTTCAAATCGAAGACCGGTGAGCTTTTCGCCGTTTCGAGAACCCCTGTATCGATCATCCGCGCGAGAGCGACGGTCGGGAATGATTCATCAAAAAGCTTTTTGGACTTTGACACATAGCCGCCCTCTTCCTTCACCATCAGCTCGAGACAGCCAATGGAAAGTATGCCGCGCAGCGAATCCAGGGAACGCATGAAACGGTCGATGAATGTTTCGTTACCCATTCGTTGTATTTCTTTCCTTCCCGGGGCCGAAACCCGGGACCGGCAAACATTATCCGCGACAGGCGGCAAATGCAACCGTTTTTTATCTTGCCAAAACTTCTCGTTTCCTGCTACAAAGTCGTTCCGGCCGCGCGGCGTGAGCGTTCACGAAGGCCTGTGCCGCTGTCGCCGTTGCGCGATATGAAACGATGCCGCCGACAGGTATCCGGTTATGCGCAAAGCCGGGCACCGGGCGGCGCTACTGGTGCCGTATGATGATCATAGAGCAGATCGAAGTTACAATGATGTCGGTTTTCTGTTATCTGCTCTGCGACGAGGAGACACGGGAGGCGGCGCTCATCGATCCTGCCGGCGATTTCGACGACATTTTCGAGGTCGTCTCGCGAAACGGCGCACTGGTGCGGTATATCATCAATACGCACGGTCACTGGGACCACACTTCGGGCAACGCGCACGCCGCAAAAAGAACCGGAGCGACGCTTCTCGTCCACGACGCCGATGCCGAACACGCCCGGAGCGTCCCGAACAGGATACTGTCGCTCGCACGGGGAGGCGGGGTTTCTGCCGGGCCGGTTCGCCTGCTGCACGGCGGGGAGGCCATACCGCTCGGAAGCCGGGAGCTCAAGATTATTCACACGCCCGGGCACACCCCCGGAGGCATCTGCATTCTCGCCGACGGCAACCTGTTCACCGGGGACACGCTCTTCACCGAGGGCATGGGGAGGACCGATATGCCCGGAGGGTCCTACAATGATCTCATGAACTCCATACAGAACATCATCCTTCGCCTGCCCGATGCCACTAAAATCTGGCCGGGGCATAATTACGGCAGGTTCCCGGTTTCCACCGTTAAGGAGCAAAAGCGGTATTATACCTGATCCCGGAGTAATGCCTCATGAAGATACTATGGTTTTTTACCGCCGCGACCCTCATCCTGATCCTCCTGGCCGCGGGGAACCTGTTCGCGGAGGAGTCCTATGTTCCGTGGAACGCCGACGTCAGGGTCGGCGACGAAAGCCTGCCCGCCCGGCATCCCATCAGGACGGTTCCACGCCCGGTGTATGGAGGCCCACAGGCGGCGGGTTATCTGCTCATCCGTTTCTTCCAGGTGGTGATCTCGCCCCAGGACGGGCCAAACTGCCGGTTCCACCCGACATGCAGCGCCTACAGCTTGGCGGCCGTCGAGCGTTTCGGCCTCCTGGCGGGCTCCCTTCTCGCCGGTGACCGGGTGCTGCGGTGCAATCCATATACGCCGCCCGGCGAAGACCCGCTGCCCCGGGAAATCCTTGGGAGATAACGCCATGCCGTGCAGGATAACGGCGCGATACAAGGCGGCGTCATACCGCCGCCTCTTCGCGGTGGCGACCCTCCTGCTGGCGGCGCCAGGCGTGCTTTTCGCTGCCAGCGACGGTTTCGTCGACCGGCAGGCGTCGTTCGTTCGCGGCCTCTACAGGGAGGGCCGGTACTTCGAATGCATAGCCGAAACCAGGAGGCTTATGAGATATGTCCCCTCCCCGCGGCGGCATGAACTCGAATACTTCATCAGCGCCAATTACTACCAGGCCAGGCAATACCGCACCGTCATACGGCGCCTGACCGCTCTCCCCCCCGCGTCCCCGGACCCTGCCTCGCGCCTGCTCCTCTCGCAGTCCCTTGCACGCCTCGGCGACTATGCCGAGGCGGTGCGGACCATAGAGAGCGCGGACACGTCATGGCCGGAGGGAACGATGGAACAGGAGCGCTTCATCCGGGCCGCCCAGCTATCGACGCTAGCGGGGAACTTCGCTCTGGCATACGATGAAGCTGAAAGGGGCGCGGCGAAATATCCAGCTTCCATTCTCCCGACTTTGCGCGACGGTCTTTCGGAACACGGCACCCTTCCCTCGCGCTCAAGGCCACTCGCCGCGGCGCTCTCGGCCGTGGTACCGGGCGCCGGACAGACATACGCCGGGCGGTATACCGACGCGATCTGGAGCGTCACCGCGGTTCTCGCCCTGGGGGCGGGCACGGCATGGGCCTGGCGACAGGGGCACCGCGGCGCGGCCTTCACCTTCGGTTTTTTCGCGACACTCGTCTACGCCGGGGGCGTCTACGGTGCGTGGAACGCCGCCGACAGCTATAACCGCTCGCGGACGGACCGGTTCAGGTCGGAGGTGCTGCGCATGGTCCCCGAATACGAGCCGCTGCGGGGCGAATATTTCCCCGCGATATTTCGATAGTGTGCGGGGGAAAACGCGGCGATGACGGGTGTAAATGCCAGTATTATCAGGCTTGCGGCGATGCTACTCGCGCTCGCGCTTTCCCTTCCGACCCGTGCGGTCCTGGCGGACGGTGCTGAAATAATCGCCCTCATGAAAGCGAACCTGGACAGCGGCGACTATTACTCGGCGGCCACCGAGGGCATGCGGTACCGCTTCCTTTATCCAGGCGGGCCGCTGGTACCGACCTCCCTGCTCCTTTCGGGAGAGGCCTATTACCGCGGCGGCAATTATTACGAGGCCGCTTCCGCGTTTTCCGACTGCTACCAGTCACACCGCGCCGCACCCGAAGCGGAGAGTGCGCTCATATCCCTGGGATACATTCGCCTTGCGACCGGGTCCCCCTTCTTCGCCCTGCGCACCTACCAGGAATACCTTTATGTCTATCCCGAAGGGCGCTTTCGCGAAGAAGCGGATATTGACGCCTGTTATGCCATGGCCCTGCAGTCCGATTTTGACGGCTCAAGGTCGGCACTTGCGGTTTATGTCGCCACCTACCCTGACGGCGCCTACGGCGGCCACGCCCGGGAGCTTGAACGGCTCGTCGAGGAAGAGATCAACCGCCCTCGGAAAAACCTTGCCCTGTCCGTGGGAGGATCGATTCTCATTCCGGGATTCGGTCATTTCTACACGGGACGGTATCTCGAGGGCTTCCTCGCGCTTTTCACGAACTCGGCATTTCTCTATCTAATTTACGACGCGTGGCGGGACGATAATAAGTTCAGAATGGCGGTATTCGGATTCGCGGGCTTTACCGTGTACCAGTACTCCCTGGTTTCCTCGGTCAGGAACGTGTACGAATACAACAGCAGGGAGCCCTTCCACCGCTCGGTACGGCTTGCCGCCCGCCGGCATTTTTAGCATAAAAAGGCAACAAAACGATGGGTGAATACGCAAACGGAAACACCGCCGAACCGCTTTCAGCGCTCGAGGAAAGCCTCTCGATCAACATCGGGAACCTTCTTAAAGAGCGCGACATCGAGGCCATCGCCTCGGTCCTGCTCGAGGACACCTTCCGCGACACCGACATAATGCGCAGGGACTCGCTCGACCGCTTTCTGGATTACGCGGCCTTCAAGGCGAAAACGGGCATAGCGTACATCCCGAGCCTCGCCTATCCATCGATGCGCATTATCGACACCGAGCTCGAGAAAAAGATCATCGATCTCATCAACGAGCATTTGTATCCCGAGATCGTCCTGCGCATACTGAAATATTTTACGAGGAACATACACGACGCCGACGCCAATCTTAATCTCGCCTGGCTGATACGCTCGGACGCCATTATTCGCTCGCTGTATGAAACCTATGCGCGCTTTCGTCGCGATGTATTCGAGACCGATCCCGACACGCGGAGCGTCAACGTCAAGCGCATAATGCAGGCATCGCCGCGCACCGACAACAGCGTGGCATCGCCGCTTGACGCCGCGTGCCGGCTGAAGTACGTGCTTGAATTCATAGCGCTCAATCAGAACGTTGAGCACATCTACAGCAGGGAGGACCTGCTTCTTTCCACCGTGCGATAAGGCCGTGCTCCGGATCAGAGCCCCGTTTTCGGAAGACGCTCTATCACCTGGTCGGCACCGAGCTCCATTTCCCTGATCGAAATGTTTTTGTATCTCTTCGAATCCTCGAAGCCTCCCAGCGCGTTGAATTCGGGTTCGTATGTCCGGATAAGCCAGAACATGACGTCCTGCATGTCGAGCATGCTCGAATCCACCACCGTGTACTTGTACTGCATGGTGCGTCCTCGCAACTGCGCGTTGATATCGGGAAACTTGGTGAAATCGGGGTCCAGAAAATTTTTAAGCGCCATTCGCAGGCCGTCGCGCCAGCAGCCGTAAAATATCAGATAACGCATCGCTCCGCGCGGCACCGCTTCGAGCAGGCAGAGTATCCCCGGCATCTCGGGAAGTATGCGGGAAGCCGAATGCTTTTCATAGGCTATCAGGCGCGACCACGCGATGGTATAAAAAACGTCCTC
The DNA here is from genome assembly GCA_025457965.1 of Spirochaetota bacterium. Lineage (GTDB taxonomy): Bacteria > Spirochaetota > UBA4802 > UBA4802 > UBA5368 > MVZN01. The sequence goes on from JALOTJ010000026.1 coordinate 30,006, forward strand.
GTTTACGACGCTCTTCTTCATTACCGCTCCATTTCTCTTTTAACCTTGAGGTCGGCGATCAGATCATCGAGCACAACGAGCAGTTTTCTCGCGCGCAGCTCAACGTTCTCCTCTATGAATATCTCATATCTCCGCGGAAACTTCAATATAAAATAATTCGATACGAAATCTGACAGCTGCGGAAGGTTCACCAGAAAGTTGAGAAGGTGGATGAGCTTGTCAGACTCGTTGACGTTTATCAGGAAGATGAGTTCCTGGGATTTTTTCCTTAAATCCTCGCGCAGGCGTTCCTGGCCGGGCCTCTCAAGCTCTTCAACGCCCTCGTATACGGCGAGGGCGAAGCTTGACGCGCGCCTCAGGCGGACACGCGATATCCCCTTCAGCTGAACGCTCCAGGCTCGCCCCTCCTGTTTGATTTCAACCACCTCCGAGAGCGTCGCCATCCTTCCGCGCGGAAACAGAATATCCAATACGGTGCGAACCGGAAGGGCCACGACCCTGTCTCCCTGGCTGATTTTGGCGAGATTTTTGTTTTCCGAACTGAACGAAACGTTGCAGTATGGGAACACCACCTGTTTTTGAAGAAGTATTATCGGAAGAGTTTTTTCGTTCATTGTCCGCGGCCGCTTTTTTATACCGGTTACATGATCGATCCGCGTGTTTTCCGCTTCCGACCCGGATGAAGCCCGACCGGCGCTGAAGCCAAACGGCCGGAAAATCCATTCCGGCCATGCCCCGCATCGTTCGGTACGAAGTAAAAAAATTATTGTATTATTTGTCAATACGTATATGGTAGACACGTGGCATAACCGAAGAATTTGAAGGTTTTCCCCCAATGATCGGGGCAAGCCCCGTATTCCATGGTTTTGCGACGGCGTTGCATTAAAGTCGGTTTCCACACCGGTCGAATGTCGCGGACCGGGCGTTATACTCGTTATCGGGGAAATAACTATGGAAGAAAAAAGGAAACACCTCAGGGTAAAAAAACGGCTTAAATCGGAGGTCCATTCCGAACAGGGTGTCACCCTCAGCGCGACATTCGACATGAGCCACGGCGGCCTGTTCGTAACCACCCCCGAACCCATAGGAGAGGGCTCCGAGGTCGAGCTGGCCCTCTATCTCCCGGGCCAGGACCCCGTCAGCCTGAAGGGGATCATCCGCTGGAAGCGTGAAGACGAGTCCGAGCAAAGCAAGGCCGGCATGGGCATTGAATTCGTCGGCGCCTCGGATGAAACGATTAAATCGCTCAAGAAACACTTCGGCTGAGCGCGCCCGCAACCGAGATTAACACGCCGGCGCAGACCAGCCGGATCGCGGGCCCGGCCTCGAAGCAGCGCCTGTAGCCCGCGAGGAGGCGTTCACGCTCCATTTCCACCAGGTCGATTTCTTTCCGCGTTCGCGTGAGAGCGCTTCGCATATCCTTGCCAAACCATTTATGCTGACACTCCTGCCTTTCGAGCTGCTCCGAGAGCTCCCTGATCCGGGTGTTGGAAGCCTCGGTGATATTCTCGATCTCAGGATCGATTGACAGGCCGAGCGTTTCGCGGAGATCGGCAAGCCTGCGTTCCATCCTGAGCCCGATCCTGCCGCGGGCCTCGTCGAGGCAATCGCCGGCGGCGGTCATAACGCGCCGAATCTCGCTGTCGATGTCCCCGCCGGAGATATCCATCCCCTCCTGCTCTATAAACTCTCGCTCTATTTCCGAAAGCTCCTCGTCCGGCCTTCCCTTTCCATCGGCAGACACTACCATGAGCTCCTGCGTCGGAGAAAGCGCGTTAAGGGTCACCAGATAGCAAAAGACCATCCCCTTAAACGGTACCGGGGAGCGAATGAGCTTGACCCCGGTAGTCCCCCCGAACTCATCGCTTCTGCAGCGTGCAAACAGGGCATCGACCGTGCGGTGCCCGAAGGCCAGGAATTCTATGCTCTCGTTTTCGAGGGCGATCCTGCTGTCGAAGCTCCCGTGACAGGGGGCATCGAGCTTCCTGCCGCCACCGAGGCTCTCCGTCAGAATGATGACAAGATTAAGGGGCTGCTGCGGAGAGAATCGTGATGGCTG
>JALOTJ010000101.1 GCA_025457965.1 Spirochaetota bacterium
CTTACCGCCTCATGAATCATCTCCGGCTGGTTGACGTCCTCCCGGTGGCTCGAGTACTTGGTCTGCCCCACTCCTATAATGCCGACGTTTCTGTTTTTCTTCCTGTGGGCCATGGGTCACCTCCCTTTCTCCATAATAACGACCGCCTGGTGCTGTCCCGCGGCCCCGTACGTTCCGTGCGCCAGCGCCTTCTTGACGCCCTTCACCTGGCGGTCTCCCGCCTCGCCGCGAAGCTGGTAAAAGCACTCTATCGCCCGTGCGGCCCCTCCAAGAATGAGCGGATTCCCGTTCAGCATCCCGCCCGAGGTGTTCACGTTCTGTTTTTCCATTCCACCCCCATCGACCCATTTGCCTCCCCCGCCCTCGTCGGCGATACCCAGGCCTTCGGCCCACATTGGCATCTGGTATGCGGCATGGTCGCACAGCTCGAAAACACCGATCTCCTTTTTCGGATCCTTCACTCCCGCCATCGTATACGCGCGCTGCGAAGCGTTTTTTAGGGAGAAATTTGACGTAAGGTCCTTGTCGCCGAGGAAATAGCTGTCAATGCAGCTTCCATAACCGCTGATCCAGACCGGGTTGTCGGTGAATTCCTTGACCCGCTCTTCGCAGCAAAGCAGCATCCCGTAGGCCCAGTCGGTAACCGGGTAGTAATGCAGTTCCCGTATCGGGTCCGCGAGCATCGGCGAGTTTAAAATGTCCTTTTCGCTTACCGGTGCGTTCTCCCGTGCGAAGGGGTTCTTTTTTGCGCTGGCGCGCGAACGCAATACGACCTTTGCCAGCTGCTCATCCCCGACCTTTGATTTTTTCATGTATTCGCGCGCCTGCATCGCATTGACGTTTATGAAGTCCATGCCGAGCGGTCTGCAGTAAAAAGGATCGAAGGCAAGGTTCATATTCATACGGCGGCTCTCGGTCTGCGATTCCTTGCAGTGACCCATGTACAGGATGACATCGTCATGACCGGAGAGGATGCACGCCATCGCGTATCCCAGGCCGTTGATGCTCTCCTGAGCCATCTTTTCCTCGCCGCGGAAGTGGGCCCCGACAACGTCCGTCATGCCGTTGTTCGAGATGGTGCGTGCGTCGAAGACGTCGTCGGAACAGGTGATGACGTTTCGTATTCCTTTTTCCATGTCGAACGTGACCCCGGTCTGCCCCATGACGGATTCAAAGCATTCTTTCAGCATGTTTTGAAAGCGGGCATACCAGAGGTCGCCTTCGTTCTTGATCTGCGCCACGGCGCATATCGCGACTCGCTTACCCATTTACAATGACCTCCTGTAATTAGATTGGACTATTGCGAAACCTGGGAATCACGATCATCCCCCGGATGATAAACACGCTCGTAATCAAACGTAACAGTTCCAGAAATCCCCCTGCCTGATCCTCTTGATTATTGAGTCCCTGTCCCTCGGCGCGTCGAGTTCGATCCAGGCCCGCCCCACTCCCAGACGCGTATGGGCGTCGTCGGAGGCTATTTTAGGGTACCGGACTTCCGGTATTTCGTATTCCGGATTGCGGAACCCCTTGGAGGTTATCTCGACCGCATCGAGCGGAAACATCGCGGCAATCGTTTCGATTCTTTCAAGGACCTGATTCATGCCGAGATCGTATTCACCGAGATGGTTCAGGATATAGAGCTCATCCTCGTCGCCATGTATGCGATTTACGTGCAGATACCCCTTAACGAACACCGTAAGCTCGATCCCCTCGAAGATGATCATTCCCGATCTCACCGCGCGATAAAGCCCGATGCTTTTAGGCTTGAGGAGATAATCATGATCGGTGAACGCAATGAAGTCATACCCCTTCTCCTCGTAGGCGTCCGCTACCTGCTGCGGCGTCAGCTTGCCGTCGGAGCAGGTGGTATGCGTATGCAGGCAGCCTTTCATCAGCATTGCTCACCCTCAGGCACCGGCGCCGCTTGCACCCGGCAAAAACAATGATATTGAAAATAAAATTTAATTGGACGGCCAACCAATATATTCATAAAAAAAACAGCACATTGAGCGCCTATCCAGTATATTGATTTATCGTCCAATCAGAAATAACACCTATTCGATCATTACTATATGTCAACAAATTAATGCCTTTCCTGTGCAAAAAATCTACCTGCCCCGATGAATTGAAGAACTTTACTTTTCTTTATTTTCTGGTACATTATAGGTACTGTTAATAGACAGGTTAAACCCGAATTTGCAGCGGGACTTTTAGCGTATGTGCCTCAAAATAAATCATACGGTGGCCGGTCGTACGGTGCCGGTCTGCCGAGGGGCATTGTGCGGTTAAAGCGGTTCCTGTATCATTCTCGTCCCTTTTTGTTCGTATGTCACCAGTCGCTGGCAGGATAATCAAATTTCTTGTGGAGGCAGCCATGTTGTTCAGAAACTTTTTCCCCAGAAGGGATTTCATAGTGAAGCTCCTCGGCATCGCCGCTGGTATGCTGGCGGGAGGTTTTTCGCGTCCGTTTTTCCGTACTCTTGAGGCTGCTAACGGTGCTGACGGTTCAACAATTTCCGTTATAACCGGTAAAAGCCTTTCCAAAGATTCAATAACTTTGATGGTAGAATCAGGATTCAGGCAGATCGGCGGTATCGATCGCTTCATAAAAAAGAACATGAAGGTGGTAATTAAGCCCAACATCGGCTGGAACTCGACCCCGGACAAAGCCCATAACACGAACCCGGACCTCGTCGAGGCGGTCGCCCGGATGTGCGTGCGGCGCGGCGCCGTGGTCACCATATTTGACCGCAGCGTCAATTCGGCCCGCATGACCTACCGGAGAAGCGGAATTTTGCAGGCGGCTCAGAATGCGGGCGCTTCAATCGAGTACGTCGATTCCGGCAGGTATAAGGACGTCAGAGTGCCGGGCGGTATCTACGTGGATTCGCTGCCGGTGTATTCCGGTATCCTCGAGGCCGATTTCGTGATCAACATGCCGATCGCCAAACACCATTCATCGTCGAGGCTGACACTGGCGATGAAAAACCTCATGGGTGTTATCGGAGGCAACCGCGGATATTATCATGGCGATATTCATTCCAGCATCGTTGATTTCGCCAAGACCGTCAAATCGGACCTCGTCATACTTGACGCCACGAGGATCCTCACCGCACATGGCCCCAACGGCGGCACCCCGGCGGACGTGAAGGAACTGCGCACCATTGTTATGGGCACCAATCCAGTGACGGTCGACGCGTTTGCGGCAACCCTTTTCAATATCCAGCCGACATCGCTCCGTTTTCTTAAAATTGCCGCCCGCGAGGGCATGGGTGAGATAAACATCGACAAGATGCGGATACTGCGCGCCTCCGTATGAAGCATCGCCGATGGTTTTATATCAGGGCCGCCGTACAGCTATGCTGCTGGCTAGCGTTCGTCGCGCTCCTCATTTCAATGAGAGACCCCATCGAAGAGGGGTATCTGTACGGTCTTTTCATCCGGCTTTCGCTCCACCTTGGAATAGCGACGAGCATTACGGCCGGTGCGGTCCTGACGGCCTTTCTGCCGGCGCTCGCTGTACTTGCGCTTTCCCTTGCGTTCGGAAGGTTTTTCTGTTCGACCGTATGTCCTCTTGGCGCGACCATAGACGCCTCCGATAAAATGATCGCGCGGCGCAAGGGAGCCTTGAAACCTGAAACCTCACGGGCGGGCCGCGGAATCAAATACACGGTACTCGCCGTATCGCTGGTCCTCGCCGTGGCGGGAATCCAGGCGGCCGGCATCATCGACCCTCTCTCACTCTCGCTCCGGGCGTACTCCACGGTACTCTATCCATTTTTCGACCATCTCACCAAGCTGTTATTTGAGGGGCTGTTGCCGATTCCCGTTCTCGGCACAGCCGTCGGCCCCCTTTACAGTCTGCTCGCAGACACGGTCCTCGATTTCAACCCGATTGTTTTCCATAACGCCGGCGGGGTCATGCTTCTTTTTCTATTTGTTTTACTGCTTTCGCTGCTGGCACGCCGGTTCTGGTGCCGTTACCTGTGCCCGCTGGGTGCGCTCCTCGCGCTGGCCGGAGGCCTGGGAGTGCTTCGCAGAACGGTCGATGTGTCAAAATGCGTCAACTGCCTGCGGTGTGAAAGAGACTGCCGCATGAACGCAATACACGATCGCGGGCTCGCGACGGTCCACGGCGAATGTATACAGTGTTTCGAATGTCTTAAATCCTGCGAATACGACGCCATCTCGTTTTGCGTCGTCAGACCTTTCTCAACGGGACGAACGGGCGCAGCCGCTGCCGAACCGGCATCCATCACCGCCGTCCCCGAGCGACCTTCCATTTCACGTCGAGCACTCATTGTCGGAAGCGTCGCATCGCTTGCGCTTATTCCGGCGTTCAGACTCAACGCGGCGCGCCGTGCCGACTTCGGAGAAATCATCAGGCCTCCGGGGTCGCTCCCCGAGGATGAATTCCTCGACGCGTGCATACGGTGCGGCGCCTGCATGAAGGCATGCCCCACCAACGCGCTTCATCCCGCGTTGCTCGAATCGGGCCTGGAAGGCATCTATACGCCCCGCCTCATTCCACGCATCGGCTGGTGCGAAAAGAACTGCGTACTCTGCACCGAGGTCTGCCCCACCGGCGCGATAACAAGGCTTCGCATCGCGGATAAAGAGACCACGGTCATCGGCACGGCCTATTTTATAAAAGACCTGTGCATTCCATGGGCCGAGGGACGCGAATGCATTGTCTGCGAGGAGGTATGCCCTACCGTTACCAAGTCGATCAAGTTCCGGGAAGATACGGTACTGAATAAGAAGGGGGAAGCGGTCCTGGTCAAGCTTCCCTACGTGCTCGAGGACATATGCATCGGATGCGGCATCTGTGAGAATAAATGCCCCGTGCGCGGCAGCGCGGCCATACGTGTCCGAACGCGAAAGGCGGAGGTTCCGGCGGCGGGATGACGTCGGCCGTTTTTCCCTTATTCCACTCCATTTCTTTCTTGCAAATAAAACGGCCGGAAGCGGCTATCTCCTCATGAGACACTGTGAACTGGTAATCCAGAAAATCGCCTACGGCGGGTATGGCCTCGGCTTTCTCGACCGCATGGCGGTCTTCGTGCCCCATGCCTTCCCCGGCGACCGGATTCGTGCGGCCATAACCGTTGAGAAGAAGAGCCATGCGTTCGGCGAGATCGCCCTGATCATCGAGCCGTCAAATATGCGCATACAGCCCGAATGCCCCAATTACACCCGGTGCGGCGGGTGCGATTACCTTGCCGTTTCCTATGAAAATGAACTCGAGCTGAAACGAAACATTCTTGCCGAAAGCATCGAGCGCATCGGGGCGTTCCCGAAAGACTCTTTCCCGGGAATCACAACGATCAGCGGCCACAGGTTCCACTACCGCAGTCACGCCACGGTGAAGTACGATGGAGGCGAGACCGGCTTTTACGCACGCGGCACATCATCGCTTGTCGCGTTTCCACCTGGAGGCTGCCTGCTGGTTTCTGAAAAAATTGCGGCCGGGCTGAGGGAAAAAGCGCCCGGGGGTGCCGGGGAGTTCAGGATAGCGGAGGATGCTCAGGGTCGCGTACTGCGTTCAACCGAAGCCAACAGGATAGTTGAGGAGAACGTTGCCGGCATTGTCTACAGGCGAGACATCGCCTCGTTTTTCCAATCGAACCGCTTTCTACGTGAAAGAATGCTCCTGACGGTCGGGGAATTCGCAGGGCTCGAAAAAAACGATCGCTTTATCGATATTGGATGCGGAGTCGGGTTCTTTACGCTACACCTCGCACGCAGGGGAAATCCCGGGACCGGTGTTGACCGCGACCTCATCGCGATTACATCCGCCGTGGAAAATGCGCGTGCCAACAATATCTCATCGGCGGCCTTTCTAACCGCCGATGCGTCCTCGTTCCAGGCCCGGGGACGTAGCGTTGATGCCGTTATTCTCGATCCGCCACGGGCGGGGATATCGGCCGCGGCGCGCGGCGCCATCTCAAGGCTGTGTCCGCGCAGGATCGTCTATGTTTCATGCAACCCGACCACATTCGCGCGCGACATAAGGCATTTCGCCGCCAACGGGTATCCGCTTAAAAAGATTCTGTTCATCGACATGTTCCCCGGCACCATGCATATAGAGGCGATCGGCCTGCTCGAGCGCGCTATTTGATGTCGTCCGACATCTCCATATAAGTAGCATCGTTAACACCGGCAAGCGGGAACGCAGCGGCCAGCCGGCAGGGATAATACCCGTCCATGTTCGGTTTAATGCCATGTGGATTATCGGGCTGAGGTGACTGCTGAAGCCCGCGATAGTATTCCAGCGTCATTTCGTCGAGGTTTATTACATAGCCGTATTCACAGAGCGAATCGAGCAGGAAATCATTCGCCACGGGAAAGTGATGGATATCCCTGTCATATATCGCGGAGAGAAGCTTCGCCCCGCGGAATCCCTGCAGCAGATTGTACCATTCCACCGTTCCCTTGCCGGGAGCCCTGTCCTCATGCGGGTTCCAGTATTTCTTAACAAACTCATCGGGGGCGACGTCGCCGGGATAAACGGGAATCACCGACATGAATTTTTCGCGAAAGGTTTCCCAGCCGTTTTCTGCATTAATCCTGATTATAAGGATGCATATCTCCTTCCCCAGCCATCCCGGATATGAATCGAAATGGTGGTAGTTGAGCATGTATTTCCCGTCGATCTTTACGCCGTACGCGCCCCGCGTCGCCATCAGCCTTTCCTTTTGCTAAAGATCACAACTCTTGCCGGTTCACTCAAAGACCATATCAACGGTACATGATCACTTAAGATCAATCCCGCCCAGATAGAAGAACACCGTCGCGACCATCATGAGCAGGTGATAAAGCCCGTTCCAGTCCAATGGACGGAAGAGATTGACCTTTGCCACCTGTATTGCCGAGGCGATGAATGCGATTACCAGTCCGATTACAAGGTTAAGGCTGCCCGTCCCCGATGAAAGACCGTGGATGTTCAGCCCCAGAAAGACGAGCATTACGGGTGCATAGTTTACGACGACAACGAGGAATTTATCAGTCCGGAATATGAGCGCCAGGAAAATACAGAGTTGGGCCGCTCCGATCGCAATAACTAAATTGCCGTATCGGTCGGGGAAAAAGCGCATCGCGCATACCACAACGATTGTGAAAGTCATGGCGCCCGCCACTATCCATGAGAGCTTCTGCATCACCATGCGCCCTTTCCAATCCCGGCTGATCGGCTCGAAGAAGCCGTGGTCGATACCACCCAGAAGCGCCCCCATGCCCATTAGAGTGATAGAGACCGCCCATATGCCGTACGGCCCCATGAAGCTGTCCATTTGACCGAAGAGTACGCCGGCCAGAAAAAAAGCCTCGCTTGCCCACAGAAAGTTGGTAATTGCCGTAAGTGCGAGCGGTGTCATGGTCGCCTCCGTTTCACAGTATACACCTATTATCAAGGCCCGCAAACTTTTGTCCACCGAAATCACGCTGCTTCACAAGAGCCCCTGTCATGTCTATCCTGAAGCTATTTGTTCCACCGGTATAACCGGTGTAATTCACTCTAAGGAAGCATTAATAAAACAGGAAGGCATGGTACAATTATGAAAAATCGGAGTATATAGTTATGTCAACATATATTTGATTATTATAATTTATATAATACGATTCAACGCCATTTTAATCCCTGCGCCTGCTGCGGGGGAGTCAAGTCGCCGAATAATCCGTCGCACATCGTGTATGAGCGGTCAGATCATTACATTAAACTACCCGGACAATTACCCATATTCTGCTTTTATTCTGCGCGAACACCGGCCATTATGGCCCGAATCAACGGACTCATCGCTATCAACGGTAACGTCATTACCATTTCCGTTTTTGCGGTCCGTCATACGCCGCTATCAGGATCCTTGGCATGAAACTTGATATATTGTACGAAGACAACCACCTGATCGCCGTCGAGAAACCCGCCGGTATCATCACCCAGCGCGACAGCACCGGCAGGCTTTCACTCATCGACATGGTGAAGGAATATATCCGCGAAAAATACGGCAAGCCCGGCGAGGTCTTTCTCGGTGCCGTTCACCGGCTGGACCGCACCGTTTCGGGCCCCGTGCTTTTCGCGCGGACCTCGAAGGCCGCCGGCCGCCTTTTCGATGAATTCAAGTACCGCAGGGTTCTGAAGCTGTATGCCGCACTCGTGCACAATCCCGCCGGAGCCGGAGCTGGAGAGCGAAGTACGGGACCGCCGGACTGGAAAACGCTTTCGCATCACCTCGAGAGAAAGCGGGACACGACAAAAATCGCTCCTCGGGCGGGGGCCAAAACAAAAGAAGCCTCGCTGCAATACTCCGTTATCGGACACGACGACCGTTACGCGCTGCTTCTCATCCGCCTTCTCACGGGCCGCAAGCACCAGATACGCGCACAGCTTGCCGGCATCGGCTGTCCCATTTTTGGTGACATCCGTTACGGTTCACGCGAGCACGATGACCCCGACGCCATCGGCCTCCACTCCTGCCATCTTCGCTTCATTCATCCGACACTGAAAACCCCGATAGCGATCAATTCGAGGCTTCCGGAACGTATCGCCTCGCGTCTTTCACCCGTAATCTCCATCGACGAGATTGCAGGAAATACGAACTGGGAAGAGCTCTTCTGAAGGACCGCCCATTTATCGTTGACAAATGCCGCTTCCGCGTAGTATCGTTCTTTCGAGAGAAAAACGGGGGAAGAGCATGGGTTTTCTTAAAGATGCGCACAGGTCGTTCCTTAAATACAGTGAAATGCTGATTGATAAGACCGAAGAGTATACGCGGCTGGCGAAGCTCAATCTGGAAATTAAGCGCCTTGAATATATGATAGAGAAGAACCACATAGAGATCGGTGAACATGTTTCCGGAAAGATCGCAGAGGGAGCCGCTGAGCTGAGACTTGACGATGAAACAATCAGGACCAGGCATCAAAACATAATGTCGCACAGGGAAACCATCGCCGCCAGACGAAGAGAGATAGAAGAGATAAAACGGGCGCGCTCCACGGGCGGGCCCGTCGATCCCGGAAAGGCCGCGGACTAAGCCTTCTAACGGGCCCGCACACCAGCGACATGCCGATATCATCCAAAAGAATTATTGAAGCCATACGTGCCTTCAAAGGCCCGTTTACCCATGCGGATTTGCTTTCGCGAATCGGCGCCGGGAAAGCCGTGCGTGAGCACAAAAAACCACGTCGGCCCGGGAAAAAGAGCGAGAGGGAGCAGCCTCGTATCGAAGAGACCCTCCGCGAACTGACCGGCGCCGGATTCCTCGTAAAGCGTGGCAAGTCCTATACGCGCGCCGAATCCTTCTCGCCCGAGGGCGTCATTACCGTCGACGGACGGGGCGTCGGCACGCTGAAGACCGACGGCGGGGATGTACTGTCGGTGAAGAAGGAAAACACCGGCAACGCCCACTCCGGAGACAGGGTCAGAGCCGAACTTGACGACTGTCGCGGCGGTACGTGCTATGCGCGTATAACGACCGTCAGCAGACGCAGAAAAGAGCGCTATATCGCCCGTGTCGAAACCAGGCTGAAAGACCACATCGTATTCCGCCTGGTCGATCTTCCCGGGGGGGTACAGGTACGCGGCGCCCGTTCCTCCAACGAGTCCCGCAAGGGCGAGCTCTGCATCATCCATCTTACCGGGAAGACGGTTTCGGGCATGACCGAATGCGTGGTGGAACAGTCATTTTCGTCAGACGCGCAGGAATACGATCTTCGCCGTATAATGATCAAACATTCCGTCCCCGATCCGCACCCGCATTACGAAGAGCTTGACGCCTTCAACAAGGCGTTCCTTGCCCGCGAGAAAAAGGGTCGGAAGGATTATCGCAGGCTCTTTACCGTCACCATCGACGGCGAAAACTCAAAGGACTTCGACGATGCCATATCGCTCGAAACCACCAGGAGCGGATTCAGGCTGTACATCCATATCGCCGACGTCTCGGCCTTCGTGCCCAAGGGAAGCCCGCTCGACCTTGAGGCCGCGCGCCGGGGCACGAGTTTCTATCTGGGAAACCACGTCGTCCCGATGCTTCCCGAGATCCTCTCCAACGAATTATGTTCGCTAAAGGAGGGCGTCGAGCGGTTGTCGCTCTCCGCCGAGCTCGGGTTCGACAAGACCGGCCGGCTTAGCTCGCAGA
>JALOTJ010000027.1 GCA_025457965.1 Spirochaetota bacterium
GGAATTCGTGGTGCGCCTCCCGGAGCGGGAGACGCTCGACTTCAGGCCCGGAGGCTACATACAGATCGACATCCCGCCGTACGCGATCGACTTCGCGAAGGACATCGAGGTGGAGTCCGAGTACATCGACGACTGGAAGCGCCTGGACATCTTCGACTTTACCGCGAAGAACACATCCGCGGACACGCGCGCCTATTCCATGGCCAATCACCCCGCAGAGGGAAACCTTATCAAGCTCAACGTCCGTATCGCCACGCCCCCCTGGGACTTCAAGCGCAAGCATTTCAGCAAGCTGCCCCCGGGTATCGGCTCGTCGTATATTTTCAGCCGCAAACCCGGCGACAGGGTTTCGATCTCCGGCCCCTTCGGCGAGTTTTTCATACAGGAAACCGACCGCGAGATGATGTACATCGGCGGCGGCGCGGGCATGGCGCCGCTGCGCTCACACATATTCCACCTGTTCCATACACTGAAGACGAAGCGGCTGGTCAATTACTGGTACGGCGCGCGGTCGAAGCGCGAGATCTTTTATGAAGACGAATTCAGGGCGATAGAGAAAAAATTTAAAAACTTTTCGTTCAACATCGCCCTTTCCGAGCCGCTCCCGGAGGACGACTGGAAGGGCAGCAGGGGATTCATACACCAGGCGGTATACGAAAACTATTTGAAGAAACATCCCGCGCCCGATGAGATCGAATACTACCTCTGCGGCCCGCCCATGATGCTCGACGCCGTGCAGAAGATGCTCGACGACCTGGGCGTCGAAGCGGAGATGATCCGCTTCGACAAGTTCGGCTGAGGCGGCCGGTCCCTTCGCGTTTCCCTCCCGGACGGCGCTCGCGTTCTACTTCCCCGGCGCCCCGCCAGATGCCTCGAACAGTGCGCGATATTTTGCCGCCGCCTCCCTGTTCCCGGTTCGCTCATACGCGTCGGCTATTTCGTCGTATGCATACAGCAGACGGGCCCGGGCAAGCTTTTTTATCATCTTCCCGGAGCGAATTCCCTCCTCCAGGTCGCGGATTTCCGCCGTATACAGTTCAATCGCCCGAAGCAGGGAGCGCCGCTCCTCGCCGCGTTTGTATAATGATGCGTAGAAATTCGCCATCCGGTAATAGGCGGTACCGTTCTCCGTACCACCCGATATCCGCTGTTTCTTCTCCTCTATCGCCATCGAAATCAGCGATCGCGCGCGCTCCCCTTCCCCCTTCTTCCGAAGATAGGCCGCGTAATTATACAGCGTGTCCGGGTTGCGGAGTTCGGGCGTAGCGAGCAGGTATTCGAAAACCTTTTCGGCCTGGACGTCCAGTCCGCGTCGCGGATACTCCTTTACGGCGAAGAGGTTCATGCGGGAGCTCAGCACGTCGGGCCAGGGCCAGCGGACGGAGAGCATAAGCGCGCTCATCACGATAACGCCCGTAAGCAGCCAGGCGGGAACGATATGCAGCCGGTCGCGATCGGAGGCGGGCCCCGTTTCATAACAGATGTCGAGCGAGAGGAACGCGAAGCCGTACGCGAAGATGAGCTCGTTGAACTCCTCGGACTTGGGGATGATCCCGAAATACGCGAAAATGAGCGCCAGTATAAAATATGGGGCCGTATAGGGCGGGATCTTCGGCACCTTTAACCACTCCAGCAAACGTCCCAGCACACCGAGCTTCCGCCAGGGAATCCATGAGAGCAGAAGCCAGATGAGCATTCCGTTGTGGAAAAGCATTTTGGTGTATTTGACGAAGCTCAGGTTGTGCAGGTTGAACTCGCGCTGATGGTTGTGCTCCATGAAGAAATCGGCGGTTTCGATGCCGATAATACGCTGCCCCCAGCTGATCTCCTCCATGCCGACGAAGAACATGAACAGCAGGAGCAGCGCGTTGATCATCGTCCGGGCGTCCCTGTTTTTCAACATCGCCCACGCCATCACGCAACAGCCCGCAAGGTACGCGGTGGTGGTGGCATACTCGCCCGGAGTATCCTCGGATATGAGATACACGTACCACACCGGAAAGTAATAATAAAGCACCATGATCGCGGCAAAGAGCGCCACGCTCACGCCGCTATTTATCAGGATTGATTTAGCCCTGATGGAGAGCCTGTTGATCATCACCGTACCTCATGGAGTTTGTGAATGAGAAAAAATGGTATCGATTTTCGTCTGGAATTACCATGGAACCGATGCCCCGGATTTCAATAAATATTTATCGAAACCGTAAATATTCTTAACAGTATGCGTCAATTATATACGGTTTGCCCGGATCCGGTTTGTTCGAGATTTTTACCGCCGAAGAGCGGTAGCCCGGGGACATTGCCGGCCTCCGGCCTACACGTTCAGCCTTCGCGCATGGGAAACGAAGACATCCTCGAGCGTGGCGCCGACCTCGTCTATTTTAAAATCCGTGACACCCTTCTCCCGAAGCGCCTTCTCCAGCTCGCGCTTTAACGGGAAACCCTTTTCGCACATTATATGGATCTCGCTTCCGAAAATCGCCGCCTCCTCGATGAAGGGAAGCGGTACAACCTCCTCGAACACCTCGATGAAACTCCTCACCCGGAGCGACCAGACGCTGTACGGCAGGGCCACCTTGAGCGCGGAGGGCGAATCAAGAGCGATAATCTTCCCGGCGATGATGAGCGCCATCCGGTCGCAGTGCTCGGCCTCGTCCATGTAGTGCGTCGTCACGAAGATGGTCTTGCCGTTCCTCGAGAAATCGTAGATGATCTCCCAGAAGGTGCGCCGCATGATGGGGTCCACCCCGGAAGTGGGCTCGTCAAGGAAGAGCACCGGGGGGTTGTGCAGTATGGCCCCGCCGAGCGCCAGGCGCTGCTTTACTCCGCCGGGAAGACTGCGCACCAGCGAGTCTTTCCGCCTGCCGATCTCCGCCATCTTCAACACATACGCAATACGCTCGCGAAGCCGCGCGCCCTCCAGCCCGTAGATGCTGCCGAAAAACTCCAGGTTCTCCCGGACGGTCAGGTCGTCGTACAGGGAAAACTTCTGTGACATGTACCCTATGACGGTCTTGATGCTCTCCTGGGCGGTCATGATGTCGAAGCCTGCGACGCTGCCCTCTCCCGCCGTCGGCGCCAGGATGCCGCAGAGCATGCGGATGGTCGTGCTCTTCCCGGCACCGTTGGGACCCAGGAATCCGAATATCTCGCCCGCGCGGACGCTGAAGCTGATGTCGTCCACCGCGTAAAAATCTTCGAAACGTTTCGAGAGCCCGCGCACTTCCACCGAAAACCCGTTCATCGCCGTCCCCCTATTCCATTCTGCTGCTGAAGCGACGCACGCTGAAGAACAGCAGCGCCGCGCCGAGGGTAAGGAGCGCCAGCATCTCGGGCCAGAGCACACCGATGCCCGCGCCTTTCAGGAATATCCCGCGGATAATCGTGATAAAAAACCGGAGCGGATTGAGAAGGGTTATCGCCTGGATCGGCGCCGGCATCGCGTAGATCGGGAAAACGAACCCGGAGAAAAGGATCGCCGGCACGAAGAAGAGGAAGGTCGAAAGCATGGCCTGTTGCTGGGTCCGCGATACCGTCGAGATGTACAGCCCCACCGCGAGCGTCGAGAGGATGAACAGTATTCCCGAAAAAAGCAGCAGCACGAAGCTCCCGTTAAACGGCACTCCGAACCAGGCGATGGCGATCAGCGCCACGACAACTATGTCGGCGAAGCCGATGATGGCGAACGGAAGGGTCTTCCCGGCCACGAACTCGACCGGCCGCAGCGGAGAGACGACGAGCTGTTCCATGGTGCCGGTCTCGCGCTCCTTCACCACCGACATCGAGGTGAGCATGATCGTGATGAGCGCGATGAGGAGCCCGAGCACCCCCGGCAGCAGAAAGTTCCGCGACGCCAGGTCCGGGTTAAAGAGCGCCCGCTCGCCAAGCGCGATGCTCTGTTTCATGCGCATGCCGCCGGTCTCGCGCGAGAGCGCGAGCACCCGTACCCTGTCCTGAAAGTAATCGAAGGAAAACGACCCCGTGATCCGGTTTACGTAGGACATGATCACCGAGGCCCTGCTCGAGTCGGTCCCGTCCAGAACAAGCTGCACCTCGGCGCCCCGGCCCGATTTCACCCTGCTCGAAAAGCCCCTCCCTATATGAAGCATGATATCGGCCACGCCCCGGTCCATTAGGCCCGAGGCTTCGGCCGGGGATCCGGGGAGAGCGACGAGGTGGAAATAGCCGCTCGCGGTAAAGCGACGGACAAAATCGCGGCTGGCGGACGAGCGGTCCTCGTCGATGAGAACCATCCCTATATCGGTAACGTCGGTATTAGCCGCGTACCCGAAGATGAGAAGCATGATGATTGGCGAGCCGAAGAGCACGCCTATCATCCGCCGATCGCGCAGCACCTGCTTGAATTCCTTGACGACCACGCTTTTAAGAATGCTCTTGCGAATCCATTTCATGATCGCGCCTCCGGAAGCCGCATCGATAGTTTTTTCACGCTCCCCGCGAGCACAAAAAGCGCGAAGACCGCCAGAAACACGATCTGAGTCCACAGCAGGCTTACGCTCACGCCCTTGAGCGCGATCCCCTTAACGAGCACGATCAGGTACCTGGCCGGGACGAGATAGGTAATGGCCTGGACGACGACCGGCATGCTCTTGATCGGAAAAATGAAGCCCGACAGGATGAACGAGGGCAGGTAGGTCACCACCATCGCCACCTGCACCGAAAGCACCTGCACGCGCGTCGCCGCCGATATGAGTATTCCCAGGCATGACGTTCCCGCCAGGAAGAGGAGCGCCACCAGGCAGAGCTCCACGAAGCTTCCCCTGAGCGGAACGTCGAAGACGAAGTATCCGAGCGTGATGGTCGCCGCCACGTCGAAGAGCCCGATGAGGAGATAGGGCACCAGCTTGCCGAGCACCAGCTCATACCCGCGCACCGGCGTGGTGATGAGCGTTTCCATGGTGCCGCGCTCCCACTCGCGCGATATGGTGAGCGACGCGATGAGCGCGGAGATGATGGCGAGGATCAGGACGACGAGCCCGGGGATGATGAAGTTCTTGCTCTCGAGCTCGGGATTATACCATATCCTGCTGCGTATCTCAACGGGCATCTTTGGCTCCCGGATGCCGGCGCGGGCGAGCTCCCGCACCTTGAGATCGAGATTAAGGTTCATGACGATCGCGCTCGCGTAGCCGATCGCCACCGTTGCGGAGGTCGCGTCCGATCCGTCGGTGATAAGCTGCACGTCGGCGCTCTTTCCCGACTTGAACCGCCGCTCGAAGCCGGCCGGGATGACGAGCGCCATGGCGATCTTCTCCCGGTCGATGAGCCGGTCGATCTCGGCATAGCTTTGGACATGGCCCCGTATCGCGAGGTATTCCGTATGCGAAAACTCCTCCACGAAGCGACGCGAGAGGGTGCTTCGGTCCTGGTCGTATACGGCCATTCCCACATTCTTAACGTCGACCGTCAGCGCATAGCCGAAGAGCATGATGAGCATCGCCGGCGCCACGAGCGAGAGGATGAGGCTTCGCGCATCGCGCCGCACCTGCAGCCACTCCTTGCCGGCCACGGCAAGGATGCGGATCAGCGAATTACCGGCCTTCATCGCCTTTCACCTCCGGAGATGATTTCCATGAAACAGTTTTCAAGCGTCGGCACCTTCCTCTCGGCCGTACCGGCGCGGATTCCCCTTCGGGAAAACACTTTTCGTATTCGCGCATCGACACGCCCGGCGTCGTCCACGAAGAAACGCAGTGCGTTTCCCTCGCGTATAATGGAACCGAACTCCCCGCTCTCCCGCAGGGCTGCCTCGGCCTTCCACACGTCCGACGGCCGGATCTCGACAAGCGTTCTGCCGATGCCCGCTTTGATCTCGTCCGGCCTCCCCGTAACCACGAAGCGCCCTTCGTACATGAGCGCAACGCGGTTGCAGCGCTCGGCCTCGTCCAGGTAGGCGGTGCTCACCACGATGGTCACGCCTTCTGCCAGCAGGCCGTAGAGGATCTTCCAGAACTCGCGTCTGGAAACCGGGTCCACTCCGTTCGTCGGCTCGTCGAGCAGAATGAGCCTGGGCCGGTGCACCAGGCAGCAGGCGAGCCCGAGCTTCTGCTTCATGCCGCCGGAAAGCTTTCCCGCGAGGCGGTCCCTGAAGGGGCCGAGCCTGCTGAATTCGTAAAGGCCCTTCTCGCGCTCCCTGATCTCGCGCCGGGAAACGCCGAAGACCCGTCCGAAGAAATGGATGTTCTCCTCCACGGTGAGGTCCTCGTACAGCCCGAAGCGCTGCGGCATGTACGCCAGGTTCTCCTTGATCCTGAACGGGTCCGTCCGAACGTCAACACCCCCGACCTCGATGCGTCCCGTGTCGGGAGGCAGGATTCCGGAGACCATCCGAAGCAGGGTGCTCTTACCCGCACCGTCGGGCCCGACGATCCCGAAGATCTCACCCTCCAGAACCGAAAACGAGAGGTCGGCGACGGCCCGCGTCCCTGCGAAGCCTTTCGAGACGTTCAGCGCGTGTATCACTTCTTTTCTCCGTTCGTAATGATGACCGCGTCGGCCGGCATGCCCGGCTTCAGCGCCTGGTCCGGATTGTCAATCGCGATCTTCACCGCGAAGACCAGCTTGACGCGCTCCTCCTTCGTCTGGATGGTCTTGGGCGTGAACTCGGCCTTGTTGGAGATCGCGACCACCCTCGCCGGGAACGCCCTGCCGGGGAACGAGTCCACGTATACCTCCGCCTTCTGTCCCAGCTTAACCAGGCCCAGCTTAACCTCGTTGACGTAGACATACATCCACGGCCGGGTGATGTCCGCGACCGTGACGATCGGCGTTCCCGGAAAGGCCATCTCGCCGACCTCGAGGTTCGTGTCGAGCACAACGCCGCCGATCGGCGAATGTAGGACGGCATTGGTTATCGAAGCCGACACCTGCTCGTGCGCGGCGCGCGCCACACGATAGGCCGTCTCGGCGTTGTCCAGGTCCCGCCGCGAAACCGAGCCCGAGGCGAACAGCGCTTTTATGCGGGCCAGGTTGCGCTCGGCGTTGGTGAGATTGGCCTGCGCGGAGTTTTGCTGCGCGGACAGCTCGTCGTACTCGAGGCGCACCAGAAGCTCACCGCGCCCGACCGCTTCCCCTTCCGTCTTCGGAAGGCTCCCGATGCGGCCGGCTATCTTCGAGCTCATCTCTATCTCGGTTACCTCCACGGTGCCCGAGCCCTCTATACGCGCGTCGTCCTTCCCGATGTGGCGGAACACCTCGAAGTAGAGCGTCGAAGCGACAAGCGCCGAAGCCGCAAGCGCGATCGGAATTATCTTTTTTTTGTTCATTTTCGTATATCCTCCATTATGATGCCGTCGTCGTCCGAACCGACTTCCCTCTTGAGCTCGGCAAGAGAGCCGTAATAAGCGTTGATCGCATTGATGTAGCCGGCGCGCGCGTTGGTGCGGGCGAGCTCGGCCGAAAGGAGCTCCGAATTCTTGATGACGCCCGCGCGGTAGCTCTCCCGCGCAATCCGGAGACCCTCTTCGGCGGTTGATACGTTGTCCTTCTGCGACCTGATCGTCAGGCAGGCGGTGACCAGGCGCGAGTATTCCGCGTTAACCGATATCGCGATGCGCCGTTTAAGCTGCTCGAGCCGTTCACCCGCCTCCCTTTCCCTTCCTTCCGCCTCGCGCTCCAGCGCCCGGGTCTGATCGACCGGAATGAGCGCCCCCCAGCGATAGGTCGCCGCCGCGCGGACCTGCCAGGTCGTCTGCCAGTCCTCGCTCCCGGAAATCTGCGAAAAATCCGGGGACATCGCGGGCGGCATCCCGAGGTCGACCGGATTGGGGAGATACATGGTACGCCCGTACGAACCGCTCACCGAGAAGGTGGGCCACAGGTAGAACGAGCTCTGCGCCAACCTCGTGTGCGACTCGGCATCGCGTTTCATCTCGATCTGGACGATCTCCGGCCGGTTTCGAAGTGCCGTGCGCACCAGCGTCTCCTTTTTGCCGGCATGATCACCCGCGGGCATCCGGTACGATTCGCTTTCCAGTACCGACCCGTCGGGGACGTGGCGCACGGTGCCGCTCCCGAGATGGAAATTTAACGTGTCGAGCGCGAGGGCGTAATTGTTTTCGGCCTCCAGGAGCAGCGGCTCCTGGCTCTTGAGCTGCACCTGGGCCTGGAGAAGCTCGAATCGCGGGACGCTGCCGGTGCGAAAGAGGTTCTCGACGTCCCTGAGGTTCGTCTTTAAAAGATCGAGGGATTCCCTGCGCAGCGTTATCATCTCGCCCGCGACAAGCGCTCCGAAATAGCTCCTGATCACGGCGGACTCGGCCTCTCCCTTCACGCGCCGCACCTCCTCCCTCGCCGCCGTGTACGCGGCCCTGGAGGCGGCAAGCGAATTATAGAAGACGCCCGGGTTGACACCAAGGCGGATCTGAACGAACCTGATGTCGTACTGCCCGTCCGTAAGGCTCATGAACCCGCTCTCGGCGTACTGTCGCGCGAGCGATGCCTCCGACTCGAGCACCGGGAAGAGCTTCCCCCATTCACCGTTGACGCGCTCCTTCGCCTGCGCGAGCCTGGCGAGGGCGATCCGGTATTCCTGGTTGCTCGCCAGTGCGATGCGTACCGCCTCGTCCACGGCGAGTTTTCGCGGGGCGTTATCCGCCGCGAATGCCCGTGCCGTCGCGCTCAGCACGATCGCCAGGGTTATCAGCGCGATGCGCGCAAACCCATTTCTTTTTGCCATCTTCATCGCGACCTCCCGCCGGATTCCATTCCGTTTTTAAGTATGTTCATGAGATTGCTCTCGAATCGCGCCATATAATCGCCCTGGAACGCTATCTTCTCGATCACGGTTCCCTGCATGGGAATCTGGATAATGTTGAAAAAGATGATCCCTCCGATGATCTGCATAAACGTATAGAGTGGATCAAGATCGCGGCGAAGCTCGCCCCTCTCCTGCGCCAGGCGCAGAATCGGCTCGATCTTCGAGATGACCGGCAGTACCAGGCGGGGGATGGCGAGCTTTTTAAAAAACTTGCCTCCGCCGGCGATCTCCCGAAGCATGGTGCGCAGCATGTTGCGGTCGACGATAGTGAGCGTTTCGATATAGCGGTGAATTATCGAATACAGCTGCTCGCGCGGGCCGCTCTCCTCCGCGATAACCCCGACCACGCGTTCGTATATCATGCCCGCGAGGTCGGA
Source organism: Spirochaetota bacterium (assembly GCA_025457965.1). Classification (GTDB taxonomy): domain Bacteria; phylum Spirochaetota; class UBA4802; order UBA4802; family UBA5368; genus MVZN01. The sequence continues at coordinate 9,157 of JALOTJ010000027.1, forward strand.
AACAATGCGCTCGTAGAGCGCCTCCTTGCTTTTAAAATGATAATAGATCATGGCCTTGTTGACCTTCGCGGTCCTGGCGATGCGGTCGACGCGCGCGCCGTCGAAGCCGTGTTCGGCGAATTCTTTGCGCGCCGCCGCGAGTACCTTTTCCTCGCTCGTCTGTTTGACCGTTTTTTCCATTATTCTCTCCTCATTCGCGTTCAGAATCATGAAAGCCGCTCGACAAGGGAGCCGAAGCCGAGCGAAACAAGCACCACCGGTACGTACAGCACCAGACCCGTGGCCGCCGTATAAGCGGCCCCTCGTGCGGTGACAAGCCCATCGCGGAAAGCGGCGCGAAACAGCACAAGCGTAAAGGGGATGTTGACGAGCACCGCGCTATAAACACCCGGCGCGGCCTCGCCCGCATGGATTGACATCGCGATATGGCTGAAGGCGTTGAAAAACAGGATCGACTGGATCCAGAGCGGAACATATGCCCAGACACCCCGTCCGAGTCTGTTCACCGCCAGAAAGCACAGGACTAAGGCCGCAACCGAAATGAGTACGAGCGCCGACAAAAACTGCACCTGCGTGACTGAATGAAATCCCGCCATGTGCCGTGCCGAAAATTCCACCATGGAAAGCGCCTCCTCGGCGTTGTGCAGCGCGAAGAGAAAGGGAAGCGCCCGTACCATGCCGGCAAAATCGATTGTAATCGGAATCCATTTCATAAAGCTACCTGACCAAACGGTTATTTAAACTAACTATTTAGTTAACAATGTAGCAAAACCGGCGTTCCGTGTCAACTTTTTTTTGAAACAATACGCCTGCCCGGGGGTCTTTTTTACCCGTACCCGGGGTAATACTCTTGACAGGCGGTTGATCGGCCGGTTTAAATCGGTGGTCGTCGAGAGGCATCCGCGAACCACAGCCAGGAAAATACGAGGCGCCCATGTATCCAATACTCTTCCAGTACAAGTTCATTTCCATCGGCGGCTACGGCGTCATGCTGGGCGCCGGCTTTTATCTTGCATTTCTTCTGTTCGAGCGCGAACTGAAGCTCAGGGACATGGACCCGGAGATCGCATACAGGGTCCTGCTGGCCGCCATTCCCGGCGGCATCGTCGGTTCGAAGATTTTCCATATACTCGAGCATCTCGACGAATTCGCCGCGGACCCGGCGGGAATGATCTTCTCCGGGGCGGGGCTTTCCGCCTACGGCGGTTTCCTCCTTTCCTTTCTCCTGGCCTGGTGGATCATCAAGCGAAGCGGCGAGCCCTTCTTCAAGGTCGCCGACGCCGCGGCGCCCTCGATGGCGCTTGGCTATTGCTTCGGCCGCTTCGGCTGTCATGTCGCCGGCGACGGATGCTACGGCATCGAGACCTCGTCAATCTGGGGAACGGCCTATCCGAACGGCATCGTACCGACCACCGCCGCGGTCTATCCAACACCGCTCTTCGAGGTGTTTTTTTCCTTCCTTGTACTCGCGCTGCTCATGCAGCTCAGGAAAAAGGGGCTGGCGGATGGAAAGCTCTTCTTTCTCTATCTCATCCTCAACGGCCTTCCCCGCTTTCTGGTCGAGTTCATCAGGCTGAACCCCAGGGGCGTCATGGGTCTTTCGCAGGCGCAGTTTATCGGGATACTGTTCATACTGGGGGGACTGGCGGGCTGGTATTACAGCGGGAGGCGCGCGGCCACGGCCTGAATAGTACCGTCCGAGGATTATCCGCCAAGGGTCGCCGACATCTTTTCGATGACCCTGCGGATGAACACGCTTCCCTCGAGGAAGCCACGATACAGGAAACGCGAGCGCATGGCGACGCGCTCGTCGTTCGCGACGGCATTCTCTCCCTCGTCGACCTCGTAACCTTCGGTAATCGTATGGATGACGCGTTGCGCGGTAAAGCTTATCATGTCCTTCAGCGCGTCCAGCGATTCGATAGTCCTGTCGGCCTCCGAGAGTTTCTTTAACAGGTATTCCATCTTCGTGCGGTCGCGGTTCGAAGCGGCAAGCACCGAGCGGAGCTCCTCGGAATTGCGCACGGCCCGCTCCAGAATCGGCACCAGCGCGTCCAGCTCACCCAGCATGGCGGTACAGCGTCGTTTGATCCCCCGCCTCACCTCCTCCGGGTCGCGGAGCGCGCTCATGCCCGCTTCGAACGCCCCGTCAACCAGTCCGAAGATAGCAACCCTGGAGTCACCGAGGCGGAGATCCCCGGCCGGAACGTGATTCAATCCTTTTATGCGGGCCCCGTCAAAGGTGGCGTTTACGAGAAGCGGATCCTTGCGCTTCTCAAACCAGGAAAGGAATATCATCATCTTCTGGTTGGTATGAACCAGCGGGGTGCGTATGCCCTGCACCAGTATGGCCGGGAGCGCGGTAAGCTGGAAGCGGTTGAACATGAATGGCGTATAAAACCTCCTCGTGCGCAGAAACACCTGCTCATCGAGATACGAGCCGCGCGCGTGGGCGAGCCCTCCGGTAAAGGCCAGGTCCTGGCCGACCAGCACCACCGACGAAACGCCGAGCCTCCTGGCGAAATCGTACGCGTTGGTTGAAACCGAGCCCCCGTAGGCCAGTTCGCCTTTGGGTCCGGTGGCCTCCTCGATCCATTTGAGCATGGGAAATGCCATCCCCGCGAGCGCGCGCCTTCCCCGAAAGAGTCGAAAGACGGAAGGGTGTACCGTGGGATCGGCCACCAGCACGGTCCTGCCGCCCGTATCGCCCTCGAAATAGCGGGCATTGATGAGCTGAGGATCCACCGATACGCAGAAGTGCGGCTCGATCCCGTGTTTTTTCAATATGCCGTACGAGGTATCCACCGCAACGACCACCGCGCGGTCCGCGTTTGCACGGATGAAGCCGATACTGTCCGACAGCGACGGCCCCGCCGCGGCGACGATGGCCGGAAGCCCCTCGAATTTTCCGTAAAAGGCCCCGGCCCCGGGGTTATCGACGAACATCCCGGCGTTGCGCGCGATGTTCGCCCCCCAGGTTCGCTCGAACTTCGCAAGTGTGGCGATATTCACTTCCTTCGCGGAGAGATAGGATTTCGCGATCCGGTGCAGGTTCGAGTAATACGACGGTGCGATCTGGAACGATCCCCGGTGGGTCAGGAATGAGACCCGGTAAGTCGACTTTCCGCGCAGAATATCCGCCAGTCCGTCCTCCGTGGGGTCGACCAGGATGTGCAGCCGTTCATCGCCAAGCAGTGTTGAAAGATCGCGGTGAGCGATGGCCGATCGGATCATGGCGGCGCTCTGCTCGAGAACCAGCACGACGGCATCTCCGGAAATGCGCTCGAGAAGTTCCGCCAGATGATAGGCGAAACCGAAGCCGAATACGATGAAGAGGTTGAAGTGTCCCGGCTCTATGCCGGCGATGAAGCGGGCGGCCTCCGTTACGGGATCGTACCTGCTGTGAACGGAGATGGCACCGCCCTCCTGCGCGATCTCGGGCACCGGAGCGCCCCCGCGCGAGCCCGATACGCGAATGCGGGGGTCGTCTGCCGCTCCCGAGACGGCGACGTGGACCTGTACATGACGGCGCTTGAGGATCGCCATATTTTTATCCAACAGTTCGGTCATTGTTCTTCGAAATACAGTATGATCTTCCGACGGTACCCGACCGGGCTGCCCGGTTCGGGCGACTGACGGCGGACAACGCCCCTGCCCACCAGCGAATATTCGACCATGGCCTCCTTTCGTAAAACCGCAAGCGTCCGGGTCGCCTCGCCGAGCCGCAATCCTCGGAAATCCGGCATCACTCCACGATGAAGTACCGTCGTTCGCGGCGCTCCCTTCAGCGGATCGCCGGGGGCCAGATGTCCCTTTTTTACGCCCCTGTACGGCAGAATCCGCCCGGCGATCCGCGCGAACACCGGCGAGGCCGCCGCGCCGCCGGAAACGCTCTCCGGGGGCTCGTCCAGCAGAATAAGTATGCACACGTCCGGATCGTACAGCGGCGCGACCCCCACGAACGACGCCATGTATTTGCCGGAATCGTAACCGCCCCGTTTCATGGATTTCTGGGCGGTCCCGGTTTTGCCGGCGGCCTCGTAATACGCCATGCGCGCTTTAGTCGCCGTACCACCCTCGACCACCCCTTTCATCATGCTCAGAAGGCGTGCGGCGATGTCCTGCCGTATGACACGACCCCGGCTCTTTGGATAGAAGGCCTGCAGCACGGCCCCGTCGTCGGACTCGATTGACTCGATCACCGTGGGGGCCATGTACACGCCCCCGTTGGCTATAGCACCGAAGGCCGCCACCATCTGGATCGAGGTCACCGAAATCTCCTGGCCGATTGAAAGCGAATACCGCGAGAGCCCCGACCAGTCGCCCACGCCACGGAGCAGCCCCGGAGACTCGCCGGGTATCTCCACCCCGGTCTCCCGTCCGAAGCCGAAGCGCGAGAGCGTTGCGTAGAGGTTTTCGCGCTTGAGCCGTTTTACGGCCTGGATAATCCCCGCGTTGCACGAATGCTTGATGATGCCGTCGAGCGTAAGATCGCCGTGGACCGCCGTGCATTTTATCACGGCATCCGCGACCTCAATTTTACCCTCGCAGCGAAAGCGCTCCCCGAGCACCCCCGGATGCGTCTCGAGCAGCGCCGCCGCCGCGATGACCTTCAGCGTCGAGCCCGGCTCGAAGGAGTCGACCACTGCGAAATTTTTCATGGCATCACCGGGAAATTCCCAGTATGCGTTCGGATCGACCAGCGGGTACTTCGCCACGGCGAGGAGCCTTCCGGTCTTTACCTCCATCACCACCGCGGCGCCCTGTGTCGCTCCGCTCTCGCGGACGCCGCGCTCAATCTCACGTTCGGCGGAGTACTGCACTACCCGGTCGATGGTGAGGCGCACGTTGCATCCTTTTACATAATCCGCGTCCGGTGATGTCCGTGCCGGGCCTTTCCTGCCCGTCAGCAGATCCTCGTATTTGTATTCGATACCTTCGAGTCCGGTGTTGTCCAGCCCCGCGAACCCGACGATGTTGGAGGCCAGCGTGCCATGCGGATACACCCGGTGGGATTCGGTCCTCAGGTACAGCCCCTGTATCCCCAGCGAAGCGATGCGCGCGGCGACGCCGTCATCGAGCTTTCTCCGCAGCCAGACGAAACGCTTCTCGCGCCTCAGGCGGTCAAGCACCGCCGGGCGCGGCATCCCTATGAGCGGTGCGATCGCGCCGGCGACGGCTTCGGGGTCCTTTATCTCGGAAGGGTTCGCGAAAAGCGACCTGCGTTCGACGCTTACGGCCAGAAGATTACCGGCCCTGTCAAGGATGGCGCCGCGGTGGACCTCCCTGTCGGCGTCGGACGGAACGTAAATTGAATCGGAAAAGTGCAGCGAAACAAGGCGATAGGCGAGGAAAAGGGCCGCACCGAAGACCAGTACGCCGGTGAACACGACACGCCGCGAGAAGATGGGAAGGTTCATTTCGCTTCACCGGGCATCCGATAGTATCCGAACCGTCGCGTCCACGGCCGCGACGGAGGGGTGCCGTACGCGACGGCGGCCGGCGCCGACTCGGCTCCGCGCGCCCCGCGTCAGCGTATCAGGCCAAGGCGGGAAAAATCAAGGTTCTTTATGTGCGCGGTGTTCCAGTAGAGCATAAGGGCCCGCCCCTTGATTCTCTCCACGGGTAGATAGCCGAATCCCCGGCTGTCGAAGGAGTTTTCCCGGTTATCGCCCATGGCGATGACCATGCCTTTCGGAACCACCCCTTCAATCTTTCGGTCGCCGAACCCGCGATAGCTCGTAAGTCCTTTTATATATGACTCTTCCATGCGATTGCCGTTTATCCAGACCGACCCGTCCGCGATATGGTACTCGTCACCCTCTACGGCGATGCACCGTTTGATGAAGTCTTTTTCGTCCTCGCCGGGGGGTCTGAAGATGATGATGTCACCGCGGCGCACGTCACGAATACCGAGAAAATCCAGATGCAGCGGCTTTTCCATTCCGATCATCCGGGGGATGGCCGGGCCATAGGTGATTTTCTCAACCAGCAAATGGTCTCCCACCAGCAGGGTATCCTCCATCGAGCCGGTCGGTATGTAATATGCCTGAATGATGAACTGTCGAATGTGCATCGCGAGGATGAAGGCGACGAGCACCGCATCGAAGAAATCGTATATTTTCTTGAAAAGCTCGGTCCTTCGCGGCGACATGTCGTGCAGCTGCGCGAGCAGCGCCTGCCGGTCCTCCTTTTTAATGAGAGCCAGCGGAAACGACGTCGTCAGGTACTTCTCGCGCACGACGAGGTTGCCGAAGAGGTTTACCTCGCAGTAGGTGATGTCATCGGCCTTGATGCGAACGCCGCCCGACGAGTGGAATATCTCGAACCCCGCCTTGTCGACAACGATTCTGCCGCCCCTGAAGCTCCTGTACTTGAGGATGTTGTTGACAAGGCGTATAACGATTATGCCCGTAATGAGCCCGCCGATGAAAAACGCCCCGTCGAAGGGAATGGCCGCGGCAAGGAAAACGGTGGAATAGGCGAGCAGGAACGCGTACAGCGTCCGTCTTGAAAAAAAGCGCCAGGCCTCGGCGCCGGAAACGATCGCGTACTGGCTCCCTGAAACGAGCGAACCGTCAAACCTCAGAAATTGTAGCATTCAATTCTCCGCCAACCCGTACTGATCGATCTACTGGACTTCGCTCCGCTGGAGACCGGTGGGAAGCGATCAACTGTGAGTTGTTGTATTTGGAAACTTTCGTCACTGTTTGTTGCAAAAATCGCCGGGATGGCGCGCAACGAAATTTTATTGCATAAATACAAGCACCTGTATAGAATAGCCCAATATCGATGTCCACAACTTTTTTATCATGAAAAAAATCAGCGATGCCGCCAGAAACCTCACCGGAGAAGATGCGAATAAACTCGCAGAGCTGCTGAGAATAGATGCCCTCCCAAAGGACGCCGGCCGGGAGGCCGCCGGATCTATTCTTACGCACGTCGGTATTCACCTGCTCCTGGGCAGCCTTTCCAGGGAAGAGCTTCAGGTGCTTGGCATGGCGCTTCTGGACGAAAACGGCGTCACGTACGGCGATATCGACAAAACCCTCAAAATGGACGGCGCCGCGATAGAGAAGATTTCGACTTCGCTGGCGGGAAAGCTCCTGGTGTACGTTCTTAAGAACCGCCAGCGCCTGCACAACAAACTCGATAAAATCTACATCTATCCCGAGATACGGTCCATGCTCCAGCCGTTCGACGAGCGTTTTATAAAGGAATATGTTGATGGTGTCCGCGCCGCCCTCAATCGCCCCGGCGAACCGGGTGCCGCCGGACCCGCCCCCCGCCGGCACCGAGGCGGGACGCGCATTCTTCGCGCCCTCTTTGAAAACGGCGGGTTCATGGAGCTCGACGAACTGCTCGCGTCCGACGCACGCGGCCATATAGAGGATGGACTCAATTTCCTGGCGGAAAACGGCATGGTGGCGCTGCGGCACCGCCTCGAAGACCCCTTCGCGACCTATCTGTTCATCGCCCCCGGTCTTTATCCGGCGCTGGCGGCCGAAAGGTCAGAGGCGGCCCCGGCAGGCCGCATCGTTTCCAACGGCTATTATTTCCTTCTCAACATGCTCACCGTGTTCGACGTCGTGTCCTCGAGCGGCCTCTTCATCACGCGCCAGCGCGAGTTTAGAAAAATCGACTGGAAACGGCTTTCCGACACCCTGCTCGCCGTCCACGAGCGGGCGGGCGATCCCCTTTCCCCCGATGCGCTGCTGCGCCTCTGCCTGTATGTTTTTCATCGGCTGAAATGCGTCCGCATAAAACGCGACGCGGTGGTTATATCGCTTTCCGGCCTCGAAAAGGAGATCGACGCCCCCCTTCGTCTGCTGGTGCGGATCATGAGGAGTCCGCTGGACGAAGAGATTGACGACCATCTTTTCGCCCCGCCGTTTCAAATGCCGCGACCGGAAACGCTTTCACGGCTTTGCGATATCGTACTTCACCATGGAGGCGAAAACGAAAGCTCCCTTTTCGCCAGGTTTGTCATGCGTTCGCTTTCGGGGTCCGACCCGCAGGCACCCGAAGGGCTCACCCGCGTGCGGACGGAGGCGGTCCGGCAGTATCACTCCGGCATAAGAATGCTGTGCCTGTTCGGGATCACCGAAACGAAGGGGGACTCGGTACTGCTTTCGGACATCGGCATGGAGGCCGCCGCCAAACTTTCCAAGACCAGACGCGCGGCGGTCGAGCGGCAGGAGACCGACGCCCGCAGGGTGTACATCAACCCGGACTTCACGCTCATCATCCCCCGGCGCGAAGTCCCCGCCGAGGCCCTTTACCTGCTCGCCGCCCATTCGGACATCGTAAAGGACGACCTGATGCTTCACACGCGCATCAGCAGGAACTCGGTGGTGCGCGCGGACAAACGCGGGATGTCGCACCTGGAGTTTATCGCATCGCTCGAGAAATACGCGCGAAACGGGATTCCGCAGAACCTCGGATTTCTCCTGAACGAGTGGTCGGCGCAGACCGTTCGAATCCGGATAACCGATGTGACGCTGTTGCACTGCAGCCATCCCGGCGTGATAGACGAAATGCTCCTCGCTACGAACAACGGGATCATCGAACGGCTCGCTCCCCATTACGCGCTAATCGAAAGGAAGAGCCTGGACCATATAGTGCGGGCCGCGCAGAAAAAGGACGCGGTGATCACGCTCTTTGAAGACGGCGACGACGTCGATTAATCCTTGTAAACGTTGATGGTGAGGGGAAACTTCCAGTTGATGTACTCGGAGAGGGCGTTGATCGTCTTTTCCGGAACGAAATAGATATTTCCCTTAAGCTTCACCAGCCCGCCCTTGTAATAACTGAACTTCATCTGGTGGTCCACCCAGCCGACCGGTTCGACCTCCCGCCAGTTATTGCAGGTTTTAAGGATCGGAATTTTTTTAAGATGCAGCTCCTTGAGTTTGCCGTCGGTGACCGAGTCGGCCAGTATCTTTTCCCATTCCATGCGCGTCTCTATCGATGCCCCTTTCGCCCGAGGGATTCCAGCTCTTCTTTCAGGCGGCCGACCTCTTCGGTCAGTTCCCTGTTCCGCTTTACCGCGCTCGCCAGCTCTTCGCGAAGCGATATGGCCTCCTGCCTGCCCAGCTCGACCACCGTTTCCGCCGCGTTTATGATCCTGTTCGCTTCATGAAGCTCGCGGCTGGAAAAGTCGATAAGCGACTCCTGCGCCCTGATGACGCTGTTGGCATCCATGAGCTCGCTGCGCCGGAGGTCGGCCAGCATCTCCTCGGCCTTTATCCGGTCCGTCATGTTGAAGATCTCCATCTGGCGCAGCGAGGTGAATTCCCTGATCGCCCGGTTGAGCCTGGACTGTTCCGATACCAGGTGCTTCTCGTGTTCGATGATGCGCTGGAATGCGTCGCGCTCCTTGTCCGTCACGAAAAAGTCCTTGCGGTTGATGTTCATCAGGCTCTCGAAGGTCTCGATGCGGTCCTCGACATCGCGCGAGACGCTGTGCATCATCTCACGGTAACGCTCGACCAGTATCGATTTCTCAAGGAGCAGGATGAACTCGCGCTTGTCCACCGGGCGGCTGATAAACTCGACCTGGAGCATGTTGGCCGATAGCGACAAAGCCTCTTTGACGAGGCCCTTTTTCAGAATGACGAACTTCAAAAATCCCTGCAGGCGCTGATCGTCGCGCACAACTGACATGATTGCGGGCAGGTCGCGCTCGGACAGGTCTATGATGAAAATGTTGAGATTGCCGCTGAGGATCTCCGCTTTCGCAAAATTTCCGCCGGTGACCAGGTTCATCGAAAGTCCGAGATACCTGATCGACTGCGAAAGGGCCTCTCCCGCCTTTGAGTCCGCAAGGTACCAGATTTCGACTCTTTCCATTGTATGCTTCCGTTTCCCCGACGTTAACTGCCACATCCTATACGGATGTAATCCAAAAGACAACCGTTTTTTCCGTTCGCCTCGGTTATTCGCCGGGTATATGCTGACACGATGCGAAGGTATTTTAATTATTGATTATTGCGTAAAAATGGACTTACAATCCCTGTGCGTCACACATCGGCCGGTACCGCACAGGGCAGGCAAAATATAACAATCGGACCCATCGAAGGAGCCCGGAAACAAAACGATGAACGAGCCCGGAATTCTCATAGTTGAAGACGAGATAATCGTCGCCCTCGATATCCAGAGTTCACTCCAGCGGACAGGATACCAGAATATCCGCATCGCGTCGGACGGTGAACAGGCGCTCGCGATGGTCGAGGAGGAGGCGCCCGACCTCATCCTGATGGATATTTTACTGAAGGGGGCCGGCGCGGACCTGGCCGATGGCGTGTCGATAGCCGTAAAGGTCAAGGAACGCCGGGACATTCCGATCATCTACATCACCGCGTATGCCGACGACACCACCCTCCAGCGCGCCAAGCTGACGCAGCCGTACGGCTATATCCTGAAACCCTTCGAGGAGCGCGAGCTTCGAACGACCATAGAGATGGCGCTCTACAAGCACCGCATGGAAAACGAGCTCCGAAGGAGCGAGGAGCGCTACCGCCGCTTTTTCGAGGAGGACCTTACGGGAGACTTCATCGCCGACGGAAACGGTATGATCGTCACCTGCAATCCCGCATTCGCCCGCATCTTCGGTTTTTCCTCGACCGAGGAGGCGATCGGGACCGGCTTCCCGCTCCTGTTTCCGTCTGTTACGGACTGGGAGGGCTTCATACGGTCTATCCGGGAAAACAGGATGCTCGTCTACCACGAACGCGAGCTTCGCCGCGCCGACGGCTCCCCCGTGTACATTGTGACCAACGCCATCGGCACGTTCGACGGCGGCGACCTTGTGGAAATCCGGGGCTATATCTTCGACGAAACCTACCGCAGGCGGCTCGAACAGCAATTTCTCCAGGCTCAGAAAATGGAGGCGGTGGGAAGGCTCGCCGGAGGCATAGCGCACGACTTCAACAATCTGCTCACCGTCATAAACGGGTACAGCGAATTCATCCTTTCACGGGTCCCCGCCGGGAACCCCTTTATCCGGGAGATAGAGGAAATCAACCGCGCGGGCGAGCGGGCGGCCCACCTCACCCGGCAGCTCCTCGCCTTCAGCCGAAAGCAGATGCTGCAGCCGCGCGTCGTGGACCTCAACACCATCGTCACCAATATCGAATCAATGCTGCGACGGCTTATCGGCGAGCATATCGAGCTGAAAAGCGACCTGGGAAAAGACCTCTGGAAGATTGAGGTGGATCCGGGACAGATAGAACAGGTGATCATGAACCTGGCCGTCAACGCGCGCGACGCCATGCCCGGCGGGGGAAAACTGCTGATCGAAACCGCCAATTGCGCCGTTACGTTCAACTCTCCCGGCTTCTCGCCGGAAATGCGGCAGGGTGATTATGTCAGGCTTATCGTGAGCGACACCGGGCATGGTTTTGACGACGAAACAAGATCGCTTATCTTCGAGCCGTTTTTTACCACCAAAGCCCCCGGGGAGGGCACGGGGCTGGGCCTTCCGACCGTTTACGGCATCATCGCCCAGAGCGACGGCCATATCGACGTACTCAGCGAACCGGGGAAGGGAAGCGTGTTCACCCTGTTCCTGCCGCGCGCGGATAAACCCGAACCGGCGAAGATGCCGAGGACGGCTGACGGTGAAGCGCGTCATGGAACGGAGACGATACTGGTCGTGGAGGACGAGGACGTGGTGCGAAACCTGATTTCTCATGTCCTCGAGCTGCACGGATACACGATACTCGCCGCGCGCAACGGCTCTGACGCGCTCGACATCCGTGAGCGGCATAACGGGAGCATCGATATTGCGATTATCGACCTGGTGATGCCGGGCCTCAGCGGCACCGCCCTCGCGGCTCGTCTCCGCCAGATGATGCCCGGGATGAAGGTGCTCTATATTTCCGGATACACCGACAGGACGATCCACGATTTGGTAACCGGCGAGAAAAGCGCCGCCTTTTTGCAGAAGCCGTTCAGGCCGAATGAACTTGCCTCGAAACTCCGGGAAATGCTTGATGGCTGAATGCACGCCGCGGCAGGGCTGGTGGATCGGGCCGCAGGAACGACTGTCACTCGACGCTGACCGCGGGCGCCCCGTTTCCATCACGATAAACCGCCACGGTGCATGCGACGGCCCCTGAAAGACGCTCGTCCGATGAGCGCAGGGCGGCGAAATCTGATGTATCAATAAATTCACGCAGAAGGTCGAGTCTCTCCGCGATGACGTGCGCATCGTCCGGCTCGCTGAAAAAGCGGTCCATCAGACGCTTGAATTCGCCCCGCGCCGCTGTTTCAACACAGTGGCCGTCGAGGCGAAGATAAACCCGGAAGGACATAAAAAGCTGGCTCCGGGGAAGACAGGGCCGCCTTCCCCGGACGGCTCCTCAGGCCCTGTCCCACTGGCCCCTGCCGCGGAGATCCTTGACGATCTCTTTGGCCGTATCCTTCAACATCATATAGTCGGTCTTCGCAACCCTGTTAAGCGGCAGCTCCCCGGCCTTGAAAACCACCACATGCGAGGGACGCGAGTACGAGGAGATGTCGTCGCACGCCTTTACCACCTCGTCCGGGGTAACGCTATGGTCGGGCAGGCATTCCACGAAGGCCATGATCCCCTCACTGAACACTTCGTGCTCCACGCCGACCACCGCCACCATGGAAACCCGTCCTTTAAGCTTTCCGGCGATATGCGCCTCGACATCATCGGGATACACCTGATAGCCCTTGGGCTTGATGACGAGCTTCGCGCGCCCCGCGAAGTGCAGGCCCTTCTCATCATAGAAGCCCATATCGCCCGTATAGCAGATGCCGTCCCTGGAAATGGTCTTTGCCGTGTTCGCCGGGTCCTCGAGGTACCCCAGGAAAACTTGCGGCCCGGAGAAGCATATCTCGCCGATCTCGCCCTTCGGCTTTTCGGCGCCCGCGTTTCCGTCGGCCTTCATCACCTCGCGGATGCTGATCGGGCAGAGGACGCTTTCGAATCCGATGCCCTGCACGAGCTCGTCCACGCCGGCGTCGACATTGGTATAGGTGCAGAATCCCGCCGTTTCGGTAAGGCCCAGGCCCGTGCCGATACGCGGCGCCATCTCCTTCATCCTGACGAGAAACTCGCGCGACACCGCCTGTCCGCCGTACAACGCGAAGCGGAGTGTCGACAGGTCATAGGTCTTGTATTCCGGCAGCCTCCATTCCATGTTGAAGAGCGCGGGAATCTGGCCGAGCACCGAAACCCTGTGCTTCTGAATGGCCTCGAGGCTGAGCTTCGGATCGAAGATGTGCAGGATCACCGCAACGCCGCCGCCGTACACGGTGGTGCCAAGCTGTTCGGTGGTGCAGCCCACATGCGAGGGCGGAAGATTGATGAGCATGCGGTCGGCGATGCCGAGCTCGAAGCCGACGGCCAGGCCTATGTTCTGGATGAGGATGCTCTCGTGGCACAGGAGCGCGGGCTTGGGCGAGCCGGTGGAGCCCGTGGTGAAGATGATCAGGCACGCGTCGCGCTTACTGACGAGCTTCCGCGCCTTCTTGACGGCCCCGGTGAATATGCTTTTGATGAAGACCTTCTTGATGTTCTTTACGAACTCCGTGATGCCGACCGCGCCTTCCATTATGAGGTCGGCCTCCTTCTGAAACTGCACCCAGTGTTTCACGAAGGGGGAGCCCTGCATGACCTCTTTTACGAGCGGTCGGAAATCGGCGACGGGAGTCATTCCCAGGAAGAAATAGGCCTTCGGTTTCATCTTGTCCATGCAGTACTGCACCTCCTTGGCCTTGAGCCGGAGGTCTAAGGGGGCGACGATCGCGCCGATCCGATAGCAGGCGTGGATGAGATACACATGTTCTTTCAGCAGCGGAAGGCTGGTGGCAATGATATCGCCTTTTTTAATGCCAATCGACAGAAGCTTCGCCGAGAACGCGGAAACGGAGGTGTTGAACTGCTTCCAGGAAACGACCTCTCCGGTATTGTGCTCGATGATCGCCGTGTCCTTGGGGCGCTGCTTTGCGTAGAGGGCCACATAATCGGCTATATTGGGCAGAAGCTTTTCATACGCCTCCCTGCAGAGAGCGTCTTTCTTCGGATCTTTCATTTAGGCCACCCCTCTTACGTAAATTTATATATGCATCTTTTGTAATACAATAATATGCCCGGATGCCATATTATTTGCAACCAAAATATTTTACCCGAGGCAAATCCCGGGAAAACCGGATTCCCCCCGGGCCAGGACGGGTGCGGACAGGCTAGTCTCATAATTATACAAATCTTTTATAAATGGCACTATTGTGATAGAGGGACATTCGAATTTCTTCCGCCGGCGCTCCGTACGGCAATTCGGGGCATGCGGGTAGTGTCGGCCCTCTACACACGCCGACACCAGGAATCCGGAGCGGACATGATCTCATGCGCGGGGTACGGCGGCAAACGGGAGCCCCGCGGAAAAATATTCTTGTCATGACGCCCATTTAAGCCACAATGGTGCACTCTATGCGCATACAATCCAGAAAAAAAAATTTCGCGCTGACGGCATGTGCCGCCGTCCTGATGCTCGCGCTGCCGGCGCCCTCCATCGACCATCTCTATGCCTGGAGCCTTCGCGACCTGGCGCGGATTCCCCGCCAGGACGTCCGCACGCCCATAACGGCCGATAAGACCGCGCCGCCGTCAGACGAAAAATGCCTTTTCGACGCGGTGAACGACCTCTCCATCTGCGACGATCCCGAGGTGCGCAGGTTCATCCACGTTTATCTTACACGGGGACGCCCCTATGTGGTCCGCGCCATCCGGCGCTCCAGGCTCTACCTCGACGAGGTGGACATGATCGTACGGAACACCCCCGGCGCGCCGCCCGATATCGCGCTTCTTCCGCTTCTGGAGAGCGGGTATAGCCCCCGGGCCGTGTCGAGGAGCAAAGCGGTCGGCCTGTGGCAGTTTCTCGGCCCGACGGCGAAGATACTCAAACTTCAGGACGACGCGTGGGTGGACGAACGGCGCGACGTGGAGAAGTCGACGATTGCCGCCATGCGTCACCTGGCGAATCTGCAATCGGTGTTCGGGTCGTGGGACCTGGCGCTTGCGGCGTATAACGGGGGCGCGGGGCACGTCAGGCGCGCGATGAACAAAACACGCGTCAGTACGCTCGCCGGCCTTAATAAAAGAGGGGCCCTGCGCAAAGAGACCTCCGAGTACGTGGCGCGCTACGCCGCGCTCCTGGTGATATACCGGAACCAGGACATATTCGGCATCGCCGACGAGCTCGGTGAAACTGATGTGCGCGAAACCGGCGTGATCGAACTCGAGTTCCCCGCGCATATCGGGCGCCTGGCGCGCGTTGCCGGCACCACGGTGGACGAGATCCGCGCGCTCAATCCACAGCTCAAAACCGTACTCACGCCCATCTACGAGCGCGCCTACCGGCTGAAGCTTCCGGCGGAGGCGATCCGCGCCCTCGAGAAAGACGGGGAGATGAGCTACGCGATAAAGTTTACGTCGATCAGGAAGCACGTGGTGCGCCGCGGCGAATCGATAAACCTAATAGCCCGGCGCTATAACAGCAGGCCCGAGTCGATCATCCTTATCAACAATATCCAGGATCCGGCGAGGCTTCGCCCGGGAAAGACCATCTACATACCGATCTGACCGAGATCGAGCCGCGATGAGAGGCGCGCGCCCACCTGTGAAACCACGCTCGACGCCGCGTAGCTCGCTATTCTGCCCGCCTTCTCGAGAGAGAGCCCGCGGGAGAGGCCGTACAGCATGCCGGCCGCGTACATGTCGCCGGCCCCGTTCGTATTGACCACGGCGACTTTGAACGGCTCGACGCGGAACGACTCCGCTCCCGAGCGGATGAGGCTTCCCTTTTCCCCCAGCTTTACCACCGCGATTTCGCACATTGAGGCCATCACCTCGAGCGCCTTTTCACCGCTTCGGCCGGTGAACGCCGCCGCCTCGTCCTCGTTGGCATACAGGATGCCGGCGTAGTCCTTCGCGATCCGCTTGAATTCATCCAGGTTCCGCTCGACCAGCGACGGATCGGCCAGGTCGATCGACACCTTCACGCCGTTTCCGCGGGCGATTTCCATCGCGTGGAGCGTGGCCTGTTTCATGGAACCCTCCAGCATATAGCCCTCCACGTGGAGCGCGCGCGCCGCGCGGATCTCGTCCTCGATTACGTCGTCACTCGCGAAATGGACCGCCGCCCCCAGGTGGGTCGCGAAGGTGCGTTCGGAGTCCGGGGTGATGAGCGTGATGGCATGGCCCGTCATGGCCTGGTGGCGCGCAAGCCGCATGGCGATACCAATACGCTCACTCTCGTCCTTATAAAAATCGCCGAATTCGTCGCTGCCTACCTTTCCCATAAAGACGGCCGAGCCTCCCAACGCCGCGACGCCGGCCATCGTATTGGCGGCGCTGCCGCCCGGAGTCTTCTCCAGCGGGTATCCGTCAAGCGCTTCGAGAATCGAGCGGCTCTGTGCCGCGTCCACAAGGCGCATGGTACCCTTCTTCAGCCCGAGGCGCTCGAGCGTCCCATCATCCACGCGGATGGTGAGGTCCATGAGCGCCGAACCGATTCCGACAACATCAATCATGTGCTCCTCCATGACAATTCAATGAACAGGATCATTCGGCAGAATACGCCCCCGCCGGCCGGACCCGAGGGGTTTTATAACAAACGCACGGATAATTCATAATTTCTTAAACACCCCGCCCTATGTTTCAACTGAAAAACCATGGAGGGGCCCATGAATATCGTCATATTTACCGATACATTTCTTCCCAAGATCGACGGCGTGGCGGTTTCGGTCGAGAACTTTTCGCGGATACTGTCGGCCCGCGGGCATAATTTCGTGATCTGCTGTCCCCGGTACGGCGATGACGACCCGATGGAGCTGGGCGAGCGCGTAAAAATCGTACGCTTCAGTAATTTCTCTCTTCCATCGTATCCCGAAATCAAAGTGGTATTTCCGCTGTTCAGAAAGATCAGGCAGGCGATGACGATGTTCCCCGCGGACCTGGTCCATGTACAGTCACCCGGGCTTATGGGAATCTACGGCATCATCGCGGCCCGGTATTACGGGGTCCCTGCGATCGGCACCTATCACACCCTTGTCTCCGAACAGACCACCTATCTTTCGCCGGCGCGACTGCTGAAGATCGACCGGCTCATTGCGTTCTACCGTTCGCTCCGGGGAACGAGCGATCGGGTGTCTCCCGCACGCAACACCAAAAAGACCCTGGCGCAGCGGGCCGTTCAGCGATCGTGCAACTGGCTCTATGAGCGCGAGGACCTCATCATCAGCCCCAGCCACAGGATAAAAAGCGTCCTCGAGGAGCAGCATGTCACGACGCCGATCGAAGTGATCTCCAACGGGATGGACCTGGGCGTGTTCCGGGGGAGCGTGAAGGAGCGCCCGTCAATGCCTCCGCGCCTTTTGCACGTCGGCCGTATCTCGTTTGAAAAGAACTGCGACGTGGTGTTGAACGCCTTTACCCGGATTCACCGCGAAATGCCGGGCGCCACACTCACCATCGTCGGAGACGGGCCCGCGCTCGAATCGCTGAAGGCCATGACCGGGCACCTCGGACTCGCCGACCGGGTGGGGTTCACCGGATTTGTCCCGCGCGCGGAACTCCCGGACCTCTACCCGCGCTACGATCTCTTCCTTACCGCTTCGACCATGGAGACCCAGGGGCTGGTGGTACTGGAGGCGATCGCCAGCGGCCTGCCCTGCGTGGGCGTGGACGCGTACGCGCTCCCCGAACTCATTCACCACGGGAAAAATGGCTTCATCGCCCGCCCCTTCGATCCGGAAGAAATGGCACATCTTTCGCTCGACATCCTCGCTGATGCGTCCCGCTACCGGGCCTTCTCGGCGGAAGGATTGAGGATCGCGTCCGAACATGAAATCAACCGGTGCGCGACCCGCCTGGAAGGCGTGTATGCGCGTGAGTCCGCCCGGGCGGGTTCACGCATCGTCCGGATGGCCGAGGCCGTTTAGGCCGTCATCCCGGCGCGACGCCCATCCTTAAAAATCTGCTTGCCCGGACCGCGCTTCCGGTTTATGGTCGCGCTATAAACAGGCTGGCGCAGTTTGCCGCCCCGTTAGCAAATATTCCCGGCAGGGATCCCATGATCTCACGAATCGACCACGTTTCCATCGCGGTGCGCGATTATGAAAAGGCCATGCGGTTTTTCCGCGACGTGCTCGGCGTCGTGCAGGGCGCCGCGGCCGAGGACCCCGGCATGAAGTACGTCTGGAGGATATTCTCGCTCGGCGACCTCACCAGGCTCGAGATACTAAACCCGACCGGCGAGGGGAGTTTTCTGGACGGCTTCCTGAAAAACCGCGATGGAGGCGTTCATCACCTGACGCTCCAGACCCTCGACATCCAGAAGGCCCGCGAAGTACTGGAGGACAACGCCATCCCCTACTTCGGCTACAACGAATATCCCGGCGGTGTATGGAAGGAGCTCTTTATCCACCCGCGCGACGCGTTCGGCGTGCTCATCCAGATCGCCGAGTTCACCCCCGACGACTGGCTGGCCGATTCGATGAAGTTCCCGAAAGGACGCCGCTGGTCGGTCGAGAAGAACGGCAGCTCCGTATCGCTGAGCTTCGCCCATCCCGGAGGGGGAAAGGCCACGGTGGAGCTTTCAGCGGCCGAGGCAAAGCGCCTCGCCGAGGACCTGGCGAAGGCACGCTGAGCCCGCGGTGCCGCAGACATGAACCGGTAAATTCTCAGGAATTCTTTTTCGTGCGTTTTTTGCGCACCGAAAAGCCGAAGGCACCGAGCGGCTTCGTCACCGCGCAGTAATGCCCGTGATTATAGCAGAGCAGCCCCGCCCTCTCGAGGTGAAACTTGCCCTTGGAGTCGATCAGCGATTCCTCGGCGTGCACCGCCAGCACCTCGGCAAGGAAGAGATGGTGGCTTCCCAGGGGCATCACCTCTTTTACCCGGCACTCGATACAGACCGGGCATTCGGCGATAAGCGGCGCCTCGACGTGCCGGCCGGGCCCTGGCGAGAGCTTCGCCGCCGCGAACTTGTCGATATGCGCGCCGGATTTCACGCCGCAGAGGTCCACGGCACGGGCAAGCTCCGCCGTGGGCAGGTTGACGACGAACCCGCCCGATTCCTTTATCAACCGGTACGAATGACGTTCGGGACGCAGCGAGATCGAGAGCATCGCCGGCTCGGTGCAGACGGTCCCCGCCCACGATACGGTAAGCACGTTTTCCTCGCCCCGGTAATGCGAGCTCACCAGCACGGCCGGTACGGGATACAGCATGGTCCCCGGCTTCCAGACGACTTTCGACATAAATCCTCCTATCGATGAGCGGCTTAAACCGGGAGCAGGAGATAGACGGCCATTTATTCCAAGGACGCCGCTCTTCGAATTGCTCCCCGCGAAAGAAATTCCCGAAAATTCAGAAAACCGATGGTCCGCCGGAAGGCCCCGGTGAAGCAAGTATAAAACCGGTCAAATAACTATATATGGTTCATCGGAATAATCCCGGGGGATGATATTCTTTATTGACAAATGGCATAATTAATTGCATTGCAACAATATCTATGCTTTGTCGCATCTCGTTTCGACGTCCGGTATCATCCGCCGCGGGCCGGAAACCCGTAGACCCCCCCGCGACGTATCAATCACCCTGCAACGCAGCGGCAGAAGGAGTCACCAATGCCATCGAATAAGCCTTCCAATACCGCGACAACCGACATTCAGCATTCCGAGTTATTCACCCGGCTCATGCAGAATAACCACCGACGCCTTTTTTTATCGACAATATTCATCATCGGAATAGCCAATGTCGCGGCCGTGGCGATCAAGCTGACGGGAATCGGCTCCCAGTATCTCACCTATGAAACCATCGCCATCGAGCTTGCGTCGCTCTTCGTGATTCTGACGATCACATGGCTTCTCATCCGTCTATTCAAGGCAAAGACCGTGTCGATGTACCTGGCCATTACCGGGATAGCACTGAGTTTCGGGGTCTTCCAGTATATGATCTATGGATCGAAGGAGCTTTTCGCGGTTAACTATATTTTACTCGCGCTAAGCGTGTTCTATTTCAACGCGCGCGTCCCGGTGTTATCCCTGGTCCTTATCCTCATCTCGCAGACAACGCTGTTCGTCATCCGTCCCGAACTGCTTCCAGGCGGCCCGGCCTCCAGCCTCGCCATCAGATACATCATCTATATTGTGCTCGGGTTCGTTTCCTCGCTCGGCGCGCGCGCCACCCGCGACCTGATGATGCTCTCCATTCAGAAGACCGATGAGGCGCACGAAAGCCTCGAGGCGATCCGCAGAATGGCCGGCACCGTGGACCGCTCGGTCGGCATGCTGTCGGAGGAGTCGCGCGCCCAGGACAACGTCGTTTCCGGAATCCACCAGCGGACACAGACCCAGGCCGCCTCCCTCGAGGAGATCTCGGCCTCGATAGAAGAGCTGTCGAGCAACGCCGAGGCAATCACCAATACGGCGCGCACCCTCGTTGAGGAGATGGGCATCACCTCCGAATCGATCAGCGATCTTCAGAAGGTGTACGATAAGATACAGACCGGCTCGTCGACCATCATCACCACCATCAACAACGTCAAGAGCTATTCGCGCGACTCATTTGGAAGGATGGAGAACACGCTGGGGAAATTCCGCGTCCTCGAGGAGCGGGGCGCAAACATGGCGAACTTCATCCAGGTCATCAACGAAATCGCCGACAGGGTCAACCTCCTCGCCCTCAACGCGTCGATCGAGGCCGCCCGTGCCGGCGAGCACGGCCGCGGTTTCGCAGTGGTCGCCAACGAGGTGTCAAAGCTCGCCGACGCCACGTCGCAGAACTCCAGCGAGATCGAAAAGCTGATAAGGGAGAACAGGGACCTTATCAACAGCAGCCGCGTTTCGCTGGAAGAGTCCGCCGGGATGCTCGAACGCCTCAACAACGCGATTACTGAAATCAGCCGCGAGATCACCGAGGTCGGCGGCCTGCTCTCCGACATCGGCCATACGGTAAAGATAATCACCAGCCTCAACAATCGCATATCGGTGACCAGCCATTCGATCGAGTCGTCGATAAGTGAACAGCAGTCGGCCACCATGGAATCCAACAAGACACTCCTGTTCATCTCGGAGAGCGCACAGGAGGTGGTGAACTTCGCATCGAGGATTTCCGATTCGTCCGCGACGATACGAAAACTTTCCGAGGAACTCGGCGCGATGACCAGGGGCATGACCTCCTGATCGCGTCAACCGAGCGATATCGTCTCGAAGCTCATGGCGAGCAGGTCGATCATCAGCACGCGCCGGCGCAGTTCGCTTTCAATCCCGAGAATGATCTTGCACGCTTCGGCGGTCTCGAGGCTCGCCACGACCGCGGGCGTGAACGCCGGGTTGCCAAGCCGTTCCTCGACCCCCCGCTCGCCCTTATAACCGGCATAGAGCTCCTCGAGCGTAGACTCCCCCGGGTACTGGACCGCGACCTGGCCGAACCAGCCCGCGATCGAGCCGTGCACCAGCGGGATACCGAGCCTGGTACACGCAGCGGCGAGTTCTCGTCGCACCGGTACGGAATCGAGCGCGTCGACCACGACCGCCGATCCCAAAAGCTGGCGCTCCGCGGAGTCCGCGGTGAAGCGCTCGTACAGGGGCACGATCTTCACCGCGGGGTTGACCAGCGCAATACGCGCCGCGGCCGATGCGACCTTCGGTCTACCGAGCGACGGTTCGTCGGAGAAAAGCTGGCGGTTGAGGTTGTGCTCCTCGAAGACGTCCGGATCGATCGCGGTGATGCGCCCGACACCCAGCCGGGCAAGCTCCTCCACCACATAGCCCCCCAGCCCGCCGCATCCGATGACGGCGGCCGTGCTGTCCAGAAGCTTCAACTGCTGTTCGATCGAAATGGTGGCGCCGTTGCGGCGGTAGCGCTCGGGAACGATCCCCGCCTCGAGCGCCGCGCGCTCGGCCGAGGCCGGATCGATGCCCGCCGAAGCGGCAATCCGGCGCAGCTCCACGGCCCGCACGAAGCCCTCGCGGGCGGCTTTCTTCAGTTCGTTATGAATATCCATCACCCTCCCCCCACGGGCGGAAAGAGCGCGAGCGTCTCGCCGTCGCCGAGGACGCGGTCCATTTCGTGGTGCCGATGCTCAATCAGTATAGTATAAGCGACACTTCCTTTTCGGGAATTTCAAGAATGCGCACCACATCGGCGACCGTTGCGCCGGGGAAAAAACTCATGGTCCTGATGTCGAACCTGCCCTCCCGCAACGTGGCGAAGAGTTTGACTGTTACCGTAATATCGTTCATTACCGTCCGGCTCCATACGGAGATGTCAGCAGGACAACGGCATCTGATCAGGAACCGGCGAGAGTTTCAACGACAATACGCACGTCCCCCGCGTATTCCGAAGACGAGTCGGCTTCAAGAAAACCGTCCCGGACGAGGCCGGCGAGCGCTCCTTTCAGCGAATCCACGCGCACAAAAACCCCCGCCTGAAGCAGCGATGGGCCGATCTCCTCGAGGATCATGTTGAAAAGTTTGAGTCGTATCCTGCCCCTGTTCAACGCCGGCCGGTTTTCGTCGGCGCGGTAGCTTATGGTATCGCGCATTGCCGCGTAATAACCGCCGCGGCGCATCGTCGCGCCCACCACCCCCGGCATGGCCGCCGAGAGGGCGAGCACCGATCCATCGCCGACTATCGAGGTGTCGAGATCGTCCACGGGTCTGCCGTTCAGGAAAATGGTGCTGATTCGCTCCTCCACATACCGTTCGTCGATCCCCAGGGACGCGCAGAGAAAATCACGTACGCTTATTCCCGTGTCGGTTTCCACCGATACCCCCTCCTGGAATAGCGGAAAGAAGCGGGGAAGCTCCTTCGAATCGACGGAAATACGTATGGTTTTTTCTTCGAAACCACGTCCTCTCGTTTCCTTCGCGTCCATCAGATCCTGACCTCCCTGCCGGCTCACAGTATAGCCCGAAAATGCCTCTCCTGAAAAAAAAGGGAGAGGCCTCACGGCCCCTCCCTTTCCGGTTATATCCGGCCCTACCAGTTGTAAACCTGGTCCAGCTCCTCGTCCTTCATGGTCCAGGTGAGGTTATGCGGCGGCAGCTTCTCGGTCGAAAAAAAGCGCGGCAGGCGGTCGTGCTTGGCGCTGAAACCCGCCCTGGCGTTGAAATCGCGCTCCATCGAGAGTACTTTCTTGCCGAGCGCGGTGACGTCGTCCCCGGTCAGCGAGAGACCGTAGAAGGCGTTGATCATGTCCACCAGCGCCTGGAAGGTCTCCGGCTGGTCGAGCACGGCGAAGGCGATGAACAGGCACATCCCGGTGGAGTCGATCGCCGCGGTGGCTATCTGGAGGTTGCGCGAGAGCTCCACCTGCCCCTCCGGCTTCAGCGGATCGACGAATCCGCCGACTTTCAGGATGTTGGTGGCCACGGCATAGCCGGCCGTGTGGTCCGCGCCCATGGTGCTGGTGGCGTAGGTGACGCCGATGCCCTGCACCGTGCGCGGGTCATAGGCCGGAAGCGCCTGGCCCTTGACGACCGGGACGCGTTCCACGCCGAAGGCCTTGCCCGTAACCTCCGCGCCGCTTCCCAGGATGCGGCCCAGCGGCGTACCCTTTCCGACCTCCTCGACGAGCTTGAGCGCCCCCTCGCCGTCACCGAAGGGCAAAAGCCCGGCCTCCATGGCGACGCCTATCGTCACGCCCATCTCGATCGTGTCGACCCCGTAGTTGTCATCCAGAAAATCGAGCTTCGCAAGCGTGTCGGGATCGCTGATGCCGCAATTGCCGCCATGCGCCCAGACGGTTTCGTATTCTGGCTGCTTGGAGATGAAGTTGCCGTCCTTGTCGACGTAGGTCCCCGAGCACTGGATGACGCAGCCGGTGTGGCAGCCGTGCGTCGCCTTTCCTCCGCGCTTGGTCTCTATTTCGGCGAAGGTCTCGCCGCTTATCTTCGCCCCGTCCTTGTAGGAGCCTTCCTTGAAGTTATAGGTGGGATATCCCCCCGCCTCGCACAGGATGTTCGTCAGCACGTTCGTCCCGAATTTCGGCAGGGCCTGCCCGGTTACCGCGTGCGAGCGCAGTCCCTCGGTGAACTTGCGGTTGGCTTCCTTGAATTTCTCCGCGTCCTTCGGCTGGCGTATCTTGCTGTCGGCGGTGTCGATCACGATGACCTTGACCCCCTTGGCGCCCATCACCGCGCCGACGCCTCCGCGGCCCGCGTGGCGGCTGGGCCGTGTCTCCATGTCGGTTACCGCCACCGACGCCGCGCCGAGTTTCATCTCGCCGGCCGGTCCGATTGAGATGCAGACGATCTTGTCGCCGTACTCGGCCTTCATTTTATTTACGAGATCGTAGTTGGGGAGCATCTTGAGGCTGTTGTCGACCGAGATCTTTACGCCCTTTTTGCTGATATAGATCTTATACAGGTCGTCCGTTGACGGCTTCCCTTCCAGTATCACGGCGGCATACCCGTGACGGGCGAGCGCTATCCCCCCCTGGCCGCCCGAGTTCGCTTCTTTAATAGTGCCGGTGAGAGGGCTTTTGCATCCGACCGAAAGGCGTCCCGAAATAACCGCAGCCGACCCGGTAAGCATACCCGGTGCGATAACCAGCTTGTTCTCCGCACCCAGCGCATGGCACAGCGGAGGAACTTCCTTCGATACCACGGACGAGGTCATCGCCCGCCCGCCAAGGCCCGCGTAATCACCGAGGGGACCTTCGCTGACTTTAGGCCCTCCCTTGGCTCCCATGTCGATCCTGAGAATCTTATCCATTGGCTCCCTCCTGAGATGAATTGGTGCGGCGGATACCACGGCGTGGTGAACTGGCTTCTGTCCCTCCCGCTCGAAGGGCAGATCCGAACCGCCATACATCCCGAGGGCTTGCCCGCCTGGGGCAATGGTCGCAATGGAAACGAGGTAGAGTCAATCCCTTGAATCGCGCGGAAATACGCGAGGGATGCGCACACTTGAGTGAATGAAGTATGAAACCTGATTTTCAAATAAGTCAAATATTTTTATTTCATCATTTTACATTATTTGTCTTTGAAAAGTACTATAGTATTTTATAGAATTGTCCTGTTATCGTACCGGAGCATGCAGTGCGTCCCGCGCCGCGGGAGGGGACAGGCATAAGCCGCCGGATTTAGCGCCTTTGCCCGACGCGCCAAATCGCGGTATTCGTCCCGGGCCTTCCCGGCGTTCCGCGTAAAACCGCATCCGGCGCGGAGAGCCGGAGCGATTCCGGCGAGAAGGAGGTGCTGTGGAAACGCATGCCGTAGCGGCGTTGAAGGATCATCCATCCAGGCTCTTCGTCGAGCTCACCACGCGGTGCAATCTGAAATGCGCCATGTGCGTAAAGCAGAGCGGTTCCGCGTGTATTCCCGAAGGCGACCTTTCGCGCGAGCACTTCGCCTCGCTCGAGGAGTGCATGGGCGGCCTCGAGGCGCTGGTGCTCAACGGCATCGGCGAGCCCTTGCTCCATCCGGACCTCGAATACTTCATCGGCCGGGGCAGAGCGCTCATGCCGACGCGCTCGTGGGTGGGATTTCAAACCAACGGATTTCTTCTGGACCAGGGACGCGCCGATTCGATCGTGGGGGCGGGCGCACGCCGCGTCTGCGTTTCGGTCGACGCCGCGTCCGCGGAGACCTTCGGTTCCGTGCGCGGCGTCGGCGACCCTTCGGTCACCGCTGGGGCGCTCGAGGCGCTTTCAAAGGCCGCGCGTGCGCAGGGAAGCAATGACTTCATGCCGGGGATCGAGTTCGTGGCGATGCGCGACAACATCGACGAGCTCCCCGCCGTAATGGAATGGGGCGCTCGCCTGGGCATACGCTTCGCAATAATTACCCAGCTTCTACCGTACGAGCCGGCGATGCTTGGCAAAACCGCATACGATACCAGCACCGATGCGGCGCTCTCCTTTTACGAAAAATGGCGACGCCGGGCGCTCGCCGAAAAGATCGACATCTCCCGCTATTACGACGTGTTCATGAAGTTCATCCGCAGCGACAAAGAAGAGCGGATCGTACGACACGTGGACGCCATGGTCGCCGACGCCGCCGCGCACGGAATATCCCTTAAGCTTGACGCCCTGCTGTCGCGGGATAAAGCGATGCTCGCGGCCGTTGAGACGGCCCTCACCCGGGCCGGGCGCATAGCCCGTGAGAACGGCATAGAGCTTACGCTGCCCGGTACGGTGCCGAAAAACCTTCGTCGCTGCGATTTTGTGGAAGAGGGCTCCGCTTTCGTATCCTGGGACGGCAAGGTCCACCCCTGCCATTTCCTCTGGCACCGTTTCCAGTGCTACCTGGGCGGTGTCGCGAACAATATTAAGCCGATGGTCTTCGGCGACCTGGGTTGCGACGGCATTCTCGCCATATGGAACGCGACCGAATTCCGCGCGTTCAGGGAGAACGTCATCCGTTACAACTTTCCGTTCTGCTACGACTGCAGCCTGGCCCTGTGCGACCTCGTCCAGACCGAGGACTTTGAGCAGGACTGCTTCATCACGAGCGTCCCCTGCGCCTCCTGCCTCTGGTGTACGGGACTGTTCCACTGCCTGCGGTGAAGGCCCGGCGCACACGGGCGTTCACTCCCCGGGTTTACTTTATCTCCGGCTGTTAGTATATTTAATCATCAGTGTCAGGCAGATGGTCATCCTGCGAATACCTATACCTCCACCCGGAGAATTCATGGGGTCGTGCGGTATTCACGGGGATGCACCGGATGCTGCGGTAATCAAAGCGGGTAGTATCATGGAAAAGCTCGAATTAAAACAATGCACTCCCTGCAAGGCCGGGTCACCGCCCCTGGCCACCGGAGAGATCTTCATCCTCAGCCAGGGCGTTCACGGCTGGACCATCGTGTCGGACCATCACATCGAAAAGGAATTCCCGTTCAGAGATTTTAAGGCCGCGCTGGATTTCGTCAACATCATCGGCGACATCGCGGAGCGCGAGGGGCACCATCCCGACCTGACGCTCTCCTGGGGAAGGGTTACTGCGAGGCTTTTCACCCACAAGATCGACGGCCTGCACGAGAACGATTTTATCATGGCGGCCAAGATCGACAGGGCATTCGGAGACGTTTCAGGCGCACCCTCCTCAGGCTGAAACGGCAATAGGCCTGTCGTCCCGGTGAATGAAACGCCGAAATATGGAGCGACCATGCGTCCAGACGGCCGATATCGGCAGGCGCCTCCTCCCTGCCCGATAAACGACCCGGGTGCCATGCGAAAAGAAATCACGGTCAGGGCTGTTTTTTTCTGGTTTTCGACAGGAACACCGCCGTATGCTGTCTCATTCCGGTACTACTACTAATCGCGGGGAAACCACACATGAAAACCACCGTCATCATCAGAAAGCTCGACGCGCCGCACCAGAGGGAGCCCTTCACGCGCTTCATGCCGCTCGGTGACGATATGGTGCGCGCCGTCCGCGGCGCCGTGAGGAGTATTTTCGACGAGCTCGGCGGGCCCACTCTCCTTAAGGAAAGCGGTGAGGTATACATCAAGCCCAACGCCGTCGACGCCAAGCCCTACAGCCACACCAGGGTCGAGGTGCTGCGCGAGATCATCGACTACTGGAAGCGCGCCGGCGCTAAAAAGATATACCTGTTCGAAAACGCCACGCAGGCGAACTTCACCCGGCTGGTCTACCGCGCCGCAGGCTACACCCGCCTCTGCCGCGAGACCGGCGCCGTGCCCGTGTTCCTCGACGAGGAAAAGGGCCACGCGCTCGCCTTCACCGGCCGCGCCCCGGCCTCCGCCGCCAATCCCGACGGCTACGACCTGGCCTCCTTCAGCATGCCCGAGACCGTCATGAAGCTCATCCGCGAGCGCGAACGGCACCTCTACATCAACGTGCCGAAGCTCAAGACCCATTCCATGGGCGTGGTGACGCTTGGCGTGAAGAACCAGTGGGGCTTCCCGATGCAGCGAAGCCGGGGCTATGACCACAACTACAACCTGCCGCACAAGCTCGTCGACATCCTCGGCTACATCAGCCCCGACGTTACGCTCATCGAGGGGGTGGAGGGCACGATCCACGGCCACTACTTCGCCACGGCGCTCGCCGACCGCCAGGTGAAGCCCTTCCGCGTGCTGATAGCGGGCACGAACGTCGTCGCCGCCGACATCGTTGGCGCGCGCGTCTTCGGCCTCGGAATAAAGGACGTGCCGCACCTCGCGCTCGCTATCAAGCGGGGCCTCTCCAACGGCGTAAAGAGCGAGCGTGATGTTTCCCTGAGCGGTGACGTCAAAAGTTTAAAGAACATCGACCTGATCGGCGACATGCCTGCCTC
>JALOTJ010000167.1 GCA_025457965.1 Spirochaetota bacterium
AGATTTCGATGTAACCATCCCTCGCATAGGAGGCTGGTACGAGCCGCTCCATGCTATATATGCAAAATCCTGTATCGTTGCAATGGAAAAGAGCATACAGAAGGGCAACCGGCAGATCATCAGCTTTTTCGATGATGTTATG
Organism: Spirochaetota bacterium; assembly: GCA_025457965.1. Classification (GTDB taxonomy): domain Bacteria; phylum Spirochaetota; class UBA4802; order UBA4802; family UBA5368; genus MVZN01. Next base: position 143 of record JALOTJ010000167.1, read on the forward strand.
GTGCGGCCCGTCACCGAGGATGAAATACGGCTTTACACAGACCCGGATGTGGTCTTCAGAAATATAAATTACCGCAGCGACGCGGAAGATAAATAATCATGCAAACACAGAGGTTCCATAATGGAAGATCATGCAGCATATTTAAAAGAACACGCTGAAAAAATTCGTTCCGCAGGAATACTCAACGCTGAGACAATCGATTTCTATCTGGATCTATTTACATATCAGCGCCGATTGTATTGAAGTGCTTGCGGTTATACATGGAGCACGGAATGCCATCACTGACAATGAAGTTTCGGGTTGATTCAATCAGGCCATTGTGCTTCCATCGTCCGTGCTCTGGCCCCTTCCCGGCCCCGCGCGGGGGCCAGGGGATTCGCGCGAATCCACGCCCCTTCGGCATTCATCAGGCCGTCCGCCGGTGCATCACACCTCAGACGGCCGGTTATCCGCGTTATCTCGAACCTCGGAAACGATAATATATACAAATATCAGCCCCAGAAAAAGCGCGATCGCGAGCGGACCCATCAATTCAAACGTCCAGAACATGACCGCCCCGATGACGAACAGGGCCGAAACGGACCGCTTCGACAACCATCCCTCCTCGATCGCCTTCAGGCAGATGTACGCGTTGACGGGCAGGTATAGAAAGAGCGCGGTCATGGTGCCGGGGCTGTAATCCCGGAAAATCAATCCCGCGCCGATATGAAATATGGCGTTGTTTACCTGCGTCGCCATGAGAAACAGCACGGCCGCCGCGGCGGTCGCCCTGCTTTTCCTGATCGCGAAGAGGACGAAAAACACAAGGGTGATCGCCGTCAATAGCACGAATACATATTCCGTCGTTAATGGATTATTGTCCGGAAGATATTGATTCTTCCAGGGCCGGAACCCGCCGGCTTTTTCTTCGACATGATGAACACAGTACGCCAGCGGGGCGAAAAGCAACGCGGCCTGAAATGATATTCGGCCGTTTATTCGCGACAGTATTCCCGGCGAATTTTCTTCAGTCTTCCGGTCGTGTGGGTTCAATTGACCCTCCTCTCGTATCGATAACCGGTATTTCCCCCCGGGTTTCGTTTCTGACGACACTCCTCTCGCCTTCGCCCGTCACACTATTGTTTGAGCTCGGCAAGTCGCCTGTCGAAGTGCCCGGTCCAGTTGGAACGCCTGAAGTGCTTCCGGTAGGCGGCCAGGAAGGCCGTCTGCCGCTCCTTCGAATTTACCAGCTTCTCGTGCTTCGGCGCGACATAGATCGCATAATCCGAATCCATCGACCGGAGCAGTATTTCCTTATACGCACCGGTGCGCTTCTCGTTGCCCGAGAACAATTGGTAAAAATACATTTGCACGTCGTCGGCGCCCTTCATCGTCGAGACGTTTTCCATGTGCAGTTCGCCCAGATAGCCGATCGTGCCGGGCGCCACCACGGTCCTGGTTTTCTCTATCGTGGCTTTCGGGAAAAAGACGATGACCTTCTTGGCGTTTTCCGGCGCGGAGCCCGCGTCGTACTCTTTCATATGCCCCTCGGCCGCAACGGGTGCGTATTCTCCGGGCGGCAGGTTGAGCGCGAAGACCACGCCGTCTTCGGACTCGGGCCCGGTGTATTTATAATTGGACGCCAGAAGCACCGGGTTCTTGTAGGTCCTGTCCGCGGCGTTCTCGAAGCGGATAAAGAACACGGTTTCCGGGACGAAGTCGCCGCCCAGGTTCAGCGAGGTGCGCACCTTCTGGTCGAGGGAGAGGGCGATCCCCACGTTCGACGGGTCCGCGGCCATCGGCGGCGGGGCAACGGACGTACTGGCGCATGAGAGACAGAAAGCCAGAATGGCCGGGACGATCATAAAGTGTCGCATGGATACCTCCAGGGTGCTTTTTCTCCACAGGGTGAATGACCGGTATCCTATAACATCCCGGTGCGGATTTCGCAAGAAAGATTCCTGTTTCGGGATACACGATTCGTGCCCGGCCCATGGCGCGTCGCGCCATCCCCGGATAAAGTGTGTGCACGGTACAAAAAGCGCAGGCGACGATTCGATTCGCCGCCTGCGCAGACTCCGCCATGCGGCGGAGATACCGTTCGGACGCTCAGCTTACCTGGGCGTTCCGTAATAGCCGGGAGTTCCCTGGAACGAGGGCGTGCCGTGATATCCCGGAGTACCCTGGAACGTAGGCGTGCCGTGATATCCCGGTGTACCCTGGAACGAAGGCGTTCCGTGATACGAGGGAGTGCCCATCATGGTCGGCCGGTCGTCAGCTTTATCGACCTCGGCCCTGCCGACGATCACCTCCATCTTCGCCGCGACCTTCGTGTAGCGCTCGTGCGCGCCGTTGACCGAAATGATCATGTGCGTATAGCGCGAGCGTTTGCCCGACAGTACGCTTCCCACCTGCCGGTCTTTCGGAGCCCCCTGGTACAGCGTGTTCCAGACGCCGGACGAGCTGCGCCCGTGCAGCGTGACGGTTATACACCTGCCGGAAACGCATTTGAACGAAAGCGTGTCGCCGTCGGCAAGCCCGTTAAGCTCGAGGGCGTAGTATTTGCCACCGGTCTTGCGCTCGCCGGTGCCGAAGTTTTCGACATACATCCTGCCGGCTTCCTTTTTCGCCGCTTCTTTCTTCCTGCGCTCTTCCTTTTTATCTTTACCCGATATTTTATCCAGGCTTTTCTTGAAGGCGCTCTTCGCCTCCGCATCCACGCCGGCAACGATCACCGCCGAACAAAACGCCAGTAAAACCAT
>JALOTJ010000102.1 GCA_025457965.1 Spirochaetota bacterium
CTTTCTCTTTTCGGCGGCTATCTCTTCGACGCACGCTACTTCACCGGGGAGAAATACGACGACGTGAACAACGAGCGGAGACTGAAGAACGGCCACGCCTTCAGCGTGGAGGCGAAGGCGGCGTTTTAGCGGCATGAAGTCGCTTCATTCCCCGCACTGAAACGCCGGCGCGCGGCCGTGACGTCCCGTTAAATTTTCCTTCCCCGCTTCGTCAGCCCGTTCCACAGGAGACTTCCCACGCTCTGCCCGCCATCGTAGGGCGTCCCCTCAAGAATCAGCGATTCGACCCTGAGCTTCAAGAGATCCTTCGGCTTCATCGCGAGCGGGTTTTTGTTGAGAATCACCATGTCGGCCATCTTGCCCGTCTCGATGCTCCCCCGCTCATTTTCATCGAAGCTCGTCCAGGCCGCGTTGATCGTAAAGAGCTTCAGCGCCTCCTGCACGGAGAGCGACTGCTCGGGGACGTAATGGTTGCACGCGGCCCAGATGCCGAAGACCGGGTCGGGCAGCGTGCAGGGCGCGTCGGAGCCGCCGCTCATCACGATCCCCATGTCGGCGATTTTCCGAAGCGGCGAAAGCCGGTAGGCGCGCTCGCCCATGATCTCCTCGATGTATTCCAGGGGCTCCAGGTTCCAGTGGATGAAGGCGGGCTGCATGGCGAGCGCGATCCCCAGGTTCGCGCATTTTTTCAGGCCGTCTTCGGTGGGAAGGCAGGCGTGGATGATCGTGTGGCGGTGATCGTCGCGCGGGAAGTCCTTCAGCGCGGACTCGAGGGCGCGCACGGCCTGGTCGAAGGCGGCGTCGCCGATCGCGTGCATCTCGATCTGCAGACCGGCGCGGTTCGCCTTTTTGGCGAAGGCGATAACGGCGTCGTCCGGATAGAAGAGCACGCCGCGGTTGCCGGGATCGTTTTTATACGGAAGGTTCATCGCGGCGTCGACCGAGCCGAAGCATCCGTCAAGGGCCGTCGCGAAACAGCCCCCTATGCGGGGAAGCCCGCGCCGCGTGGCCTTTTTCACGTCCATGGTCTGAAAGTACACCCGAATCTGCAGCGGACCGGCGGCGCCGCGCGCGAAGGTGCGCTCCAGGTCGACGTCCATATCCATCGGAAAGCCGACGCCCGAGACCGTGTGGAACATGCCGATTCCGCGAGCGGCCATGAAGTCCGCGGCGTCGATCATCCCGCCGATGTTTTTAATCAGCGAGACCCTTTTCGTAACGAAGTCCGTGCACCCGAAAAACGCCTCCTGGTTCATCTCGCCGCTGTCGGCGTGGAAGCCACGCAGCGCGCGTATCCTCGCGGGAAGCATGTCGATGAGCTTCGAGTTGAGGATACAGGCATGACCGTCGTACTTCACCAGGAAGACGGGCCGGTCGGCGCACACCGAATCGATCTCGGCGCGCGAGAGGAGTCGCTTTTCCTTGACGCTGTGCGTCGAGGCGCCGAATCCCATCACGAGGGAATCGTCGCTCTCCGCGGCGAATTCGGCGATCGACTGCCGCATTTCGTCGATCGACGCGGCGCCGCGGATGTCGAGTCCGGCGTTGAATATGGCAAAGGAGGCGAAGTGCACGTGCGTGTCGGCGAAGGCCGGGAGAAGCGCGCGTTCGCCCAGGGCGACCCGCTCGGCGGCCGCGTAGCGTTCGGGCAGGTTCTTCCCGACGAAGGCGATCCGCCCGCCGTCCTCGACACAGAAGCGATGAACGCTGTTCCTGGCGTCACAGCTTACAATGTTCCCTTCGTATACCTTCATCGGATGCCTCCCCCGGTATCCCGCCGCGCGCGATACCATTCACGATCATCATATACCCCGCGCCGGGAATGTCAATCACCTGATTGCGTCGGGACCGGTTTCAATGTTTTGTCCATGTTAATTAATGCAGTCACACGACGGGTGCGGGGATTTTTTATTGCGTCGCGGCGTTTCTTAACGGATACTCGGGATGATGACCTTCGACGCGTGCGCGCCCGCTGGAATTACCTCCCGTTTCGCGCGCGGGGAGCGAAGACACGGACGGGGAGTGGAATGACATACAGGAAAACCATCGGCGCGCGGACATACGTATTCACCTCGCTTAAGGACCTTCTGGCGAAGGCCTCTCCCGAGCGCTCGGGAGATCTGCTCGCGGGCATCGCCGCGGAAAGCGCCGAGGAGCGGGCGGCCGCGCAGATGGCGCTCGCCGACGCGTACCTGTCGGACTTCCTGAAAGAGGATATCGTCCCCTATGATGAGGACGAGGTCACACGACTCATCTGCGACGGGCACAGCGGCGAGGCCTTCGACGAAATTTCCTCGCTTACCGTGGGCGCGTTCCGCAACTGGCTCCTCCTCGACGAGACCACGGGCGACACGCTCAAACGGGTCTCTCCCGGCATCCTGCCCGAGATGGCCGCGGCCGTCTCCAAGCTCATGCGCAACCAGGACCTCATCCGCGCCGCCGCGAAGATACGGAACGTTACCGCGTTCCGGAACACCATCGGCCTTCCGGGGAGGCTCTCGGTGCGCCTGCAGCCGAACGATCCGGTCGACGACCCGAAGTCGATCGCCGCACAGATCATGGACGGGCTCTTCTACGGCTGCGGCGACGCGGTTATCGGCATCAATCCCGCCTCGGACAACTACGGCTCGGTGACGGAGCTTCTGCGCCTCCTCGACGGCATCATCACGCGCTTCGCCATACCGACACAGGGCTGCGTGCTCACCCACATCACCACGACGATAAAGGCCATCGAGATGGGCGCGCCGGTTGACCTGGTCTTTCAATCCATCGGCGGAACGCAGAAGGTGAACGAGAGCTTCGGCGTGAGCGCGGCCGTGCTTCGCGAGGGATTCGAGGCGGGCGCTTCACTGAAGCGCGGGAGCGTCGGTTCCAACTTCATGTATTTCGAGACCGGCCAGGGGAGCGCGCTCTCCGCCGGTGCGCACCACAACGCCGACCAGCAGACGCTCGAGGCACGCGCCTACGGCCTGGCGCGCGCCTTCAGCCCGCTCCTCGTCAACACCGTCGTCGGCTTCATCGGCCCGGAATACCTCTACGACGGCAAACAGATCGTCCGCGCGGGACTCGAGGACCATTTCTGCGGCAAGCTTCTCGGCCTTCCCATGGGCGTCGACATCTGCTACACCAACCACGCCGAGGCCGACCAGGACGACATGGACACGCTTCTCACGCTCCTGGCCGTGGCCGGCTGCAACTTCATCATGGGCGTGCCGGGGGCCGACGACATCATGCTGAACTACCAGAGCACCTCGTTTCACGACGCGCTGTACGCGCGCGGTGCGCTGGGACTGCGCCCCGCGCCCGAGTTCGAGGACTGGCTCAGGCGCATGGGGCTTTTCGACGAACGGCTCATCCCGGCGGAGCTTCGGCCCGGCAACCGGCTGCTGGAAGGGGCGGAGGCGATTAACGATTAAAGATTGGAAGAGTAAAGATTCCGGGTATTGATTTAGACGGGCGGGCCCGATCCAAAACATCACCATGGACCAGAAGAATAATAAAACTCAAACCATCATCCCCAATCCCTGGGATTCGCTGAAACGCTTTACCGGCGCGCGCATAGCCCTGGGGCGCTGCGGCGCGTCGCTTCCCACCGACAAACTGCTCGAATTCCGTCTCGCGCACGCGCGCGCGAAGGACGCGGTGTACGCGGCGCCCGACTGCGAGCGGCTAAAGGCCGACATCGAGCGCATCTCCGGAAACAGCGCGTTTCTCCTGGAGAGCAGGGCACAGGACCGCGCGGAGTACCTCAAACGCCCCGATCTTGGGAGGCGGCTCTCGGAGGAATCGGCCGCGCTGCTCGCTTCCCGCGCGCCGGGCCAGGTTTATGATATCGCTCCTGTCATAAGCGAAGGGCTCTCCGCAATCGCGATCGAGCGAAACCTCCGGCCCTTCCTCGAACTGCTCTACCCGGAGCTTCGGCGCGCCGGTCTCTCCGCTGCACCGGCATGCCTGGTGCGCCAGGGGCGCGTGGCGGTCGCCGACGAGGTCGGCTCACTCCTCGGCGCCCGGATCGCGGTAATCCTCATCGGCGAGCGGCCGGGCCTGAGCTCCCCCGACAGCATGGGAATATACCTGACGTTCAATCCCCATCCTGGAATCACCGACGAGCGGCGCAACTGCATCTCGAACGTGCGCCCCGAGGGCATGCCCTGCGGCGCGGCCGTCTCCAAGCTCATGTACCTCATCCGCGGGTCGCTCCGCCTCGGGCTTTCGGGCGTGGCGCTCAAGGACGAACAGGAGCCGGATGACGCGCTTCTGGAGGAGGGCCGCGGCGGAATGGAGCTCCCCTCCTGACCTACCGCCCGAAGCCTTGTCACATCCCGCCCCACTATTGCATGCCGGCATAGAAAAATCCCCCGGGTAGAATAAAATGATGGTTGCAATAAGCGGAGCGCACTATACTGATAATCAAATAAGAATAGACCGGAATGCAAATATGGTCAGCAATAAAGAATCGCCCATCGAGCGGCTCCGTAAAAGGATCCAGGAATCCGTAACTATTCCGGACCGCGAATGGGACTACGCGAAACAACACTTCCACACGGAAATATACCCGAAAAACTCCTATCTCGTAAAGGCCGGCGAAAAGTCCAACAGGGTGTACTCGATAACCAGGGGCCTCGTTCGGTACTTCTATATTACCGAATCCGGCAAGGAGTTCAACAAGTACTTCGTAACCGATAACCGCTTCTTCGGATCGTTCAGCTCGCTCTTTCTCGACATGCCCTGCGGATTCTTCATCCAGGCCCTGGAGGAGACCGAGGTGCTGGCCATAACCAAAGCGTCCATGGAAGAGATGTACGCCAGGCATATCTGCTGGGAGCGGGTGGGACGCCTGAGCGCCATGGCGTTCATCTGCCACATGGAGCTCAGGGAAAAGGAGTTTCTTCTCGATCCGCTCGAGGTCCGCTACTCCCGGCTGATCAGGGAGTATCCGGATCTCGTCGACCGGATCCCCCAGTATCACATAGCCTCGTATCTCGGCGTGACCGACGTCGCCCTCTCGCGCATGCGAAAAAAAATCCGGCATTCTTGAACCTCGATTTTTTTCGGCGAAAATCCGACCCATTAACCCGGGTTAATTACAACCCGTAGCGCGCCCGCTATAATCGGAACGTAACGGCCGGTTTCCACTCGATCCGAAACAGGACCGCCGTTAAGGAAATACATTACGCTGCAAGGAGCGGGCCATGAATGATTATGATGTCATCGTTATCGGTGCGGGCTGCGGAGGGCTGGGCGCGGGAGCCCTGCTGGCCCATCAGGGACGCAGGGTCCTTGTCGTGGAGCAGAGCGAGCGTGTCGGCGGATGCTGTTCGACCTTCGAGAAGCAGGGATACAAAATCGACCTGGGAGCATCGATCATAGAATTCCCGCAGGTGATCGACTGGTGTTTCCAGAGGATGGGAACGACGTTCGCGAAGGAGGTGGACCTGGTGGCCATCGACCCGGTTTTTTCCGCCATCCTCCACGACGGCACCAGGGTCAGCTATCCCATCTCCCTGGAGGGCACGGCGAAGGAGATCGGGAGAATTGCGCCGGGCGACGTGAAGGGCTGGGAGCGGTACTCGAAGAAAATGCAGGGCTTTCTCGACGCGGCGCTCAAGGGATTCTTCGTCAGCCCCGCTACGAACCTGGCGGACGTCGTCAGGCTTTTCGCCCGGACGCCGGCCCTTCTGAAATACAACAGCATGTTCTTCGGCAGTTACGAGGGCATCATCAGAAAATATTTCAAGAATGAGAAAGTCGTCGAATCCCTTTCCTTCCACAGCTTTTACGCGGGACTCCCCCCGGCGCTCCTCCCCGGGCATTTCGCCATGATCCCCTACGCCGAACATGGCGGCATCTATTACGCGAAGGGCGGCATGATCGGCATCCCGAAGGGTTTCCAGAAATGCGGGGAACGCTCGGGGATGAAGGTCAAACTCAACGCCCCGGTCAGGAAAATCCTGATCGAAAACAAAAGGGTGAAAGGGGTCCTGCTCGAGGACGGCACCGAAATAACCGCGGGCATAGTCGTCTCGAACATCAACGCGAAAAAGATGTACCTCGAGATGGTGGGTGAAGAGCATCTGCCGTGGCTGGCGAAGGTCGGGCTGAAGAGCTACACCTATTCCATGGCGACGCCGATGCTTTATCTCTGTCTGAATTACCGGCCGCCGCTCGAGGACCATCACACCCTGATGACGCTGCCTATGGACAGGGTCAACGCGTACTGGAACGATCACTACATGAAAGGCTCTTTCCCGAGGGAGCAGTTCGGCATACTGAGCTGGACCACGAAGTCCGATCCCTCGCTCGCGCCGAAGGGCCACCACATCATCGCGGTCACCCTGGCGCCGGGCGTTTACCGGCTCAAGGGAACGCACTGGGACCAGAACAGGCAGGCGTTGAAGGAAAGCATCATTCAGTATTTATCTGACACCTACCTGCCGGGTCTCAAGGAACATGTGGTGTTCGCCGAGCTGTCAACGCCGGTGGACTTCGAGAAACGCCTGCGCTCGCCCGAGGGCGCGATCTACGCGCTGAGGCAGGACCTTCCGCATTCGATGATGTTCCGTCCCTCGGCCAGGTCGCGGCATGTCAGAGGCCTCTACCTGGCCGGAGCGTCGACGCATCCCGGCGGCGGGGTCCCGACCGTAACCGCGTCCGCCATGATAGCGGCCGATCTGATCGAAAAGTACGAGAAATAGGGGGGAACCGAAATGAATACAGCTTTGATCGTAACGGGTGTCGTCGTCCTGCTGCTGCTTTTCGCGCTCAGGAAGAAAAGCAGGAGATCGTTCGCGTGGAATCTCCTCCGGCAGGTCGTCTACCTGATCCCGAGGTACTTCGCCTGAAATGATGCGTACCGACCGGGCGATTCCCGGAAAGGCCTTTCCGGGGCACCAGGACAGCGTCTCGCCGGAGGCTCCCCTCGAGGGGGAGCGCCGGCGCGGCGCGCTCACGCCTTTCGTCGAAAACACCACACGTCCGGGCCCGTAACCGCCGGAGAAGGACCCGCCGCCCCGGTCACCCGGATTGCGCCTCATTCTCAGCGGCCGCGTACGGCGGCCTATATCACCCGGGCCATCAATACGCCTTCGATACCCATGATCTTGCCGAGCACCGCTTCGTCGGCGCCATTGTCCACATCGATTATGTTATACGCATAATCTCCCCTGCTCTTGTTGAGCATGTCGGCGATATTTATCTTGTGCTCGGCGAGCAGGGGGGTTATCTGCCCGATCATGTTGGGAACATTACGGTTGGCGATCACCAGACGCTTTTTCCCGTAAAATGGAAGCACGCACTCGGGGAAATTGACCGAATTGTGGATGTTCCCGCTTTCAAGAAAATCGACCAGCTGGTTTACTGCCATTATGGCGCAGTTTTCCTCCGACTCGGGGGTCGAGGCACCGAGATGGGGCACCGGGATTACGTTGTCCAGGGTGATGATGTCATCGGTGGGAAAATCGGTCACGTAAAAGGACACGGTGCCGTTCGAGAGGGCCTCCTTGAGGTCGGCGTGATTAACCAGTTCCCCCCGGGCGAAATTGATCAGGCGCGCACCCTTTTTCATCATCCCGAATTTTCCCGCGTTCATCATTTCGCGGGTGTCCTTGTTCAGGGGAGTGTGAATGGTTATATAATCCGATTCCGCGATAAGGCTGTCCAGGCTCGTCGACTTTTTAACCGACCTCGACATCCCCCATGCGGATTCCACCGATATGTACGGATCGTACCCCCACACATCCATGCCCAGGCCAACCGCATCATTTGCGACCATGACACCGATGGCGCCGAGCCCGATTACACCCAGGCGTTTCCCCTTGATCTCGGGCCCCACATACGCCGACTTGTGTTTTTCGACCAGCGCCTTGACATCGCCGCCGGCAAGGCTTTTAACCCAGGAGATCCCTGGATAGATGCGGCGGGATGAAAGAAGAATGGCAAGCAGCACCAGTTCCTTGACCGCATTGGCGTTGGCCCCGGGGGTATTGAACACCACGATTCCCTTGGACGAACACTTGTCGATCGGGATGTTGTTCACCCCGGCACCAGCACGGGCGATCGCCTTTAACGTCGAGGGGAGCTCCATGGAGTGCATGTCCTGGCTGCGCACCAGGATCGCGTCCGGGTTGATTATCTCCGAAGCGTATTCGTAGCGATCGTGGTTTAGCTGCTCGAGCCCCTTTGCCGATATTTTGTTGAGAGTCTGTATTTTATACATAGGCCACTTTCCTGGTATAACTTTTTATTTGTTTTCCGTCTCGAACTTCTTCATGAAGTCGACGAGCTTTTTTACGCCCTCGATTGGCATGGCGTTATAGATGCTCGCCCTCATTCCCCCGACGCTGCGGTGCCCCTTGAGCTCGACAAGGCCGATGGCTTTTGCTTCCTTGATGAACTTCTTGTCGAGTTCCTCGTTGCCCGTAACGAACGGCACGTTCATGAGCGACCTGTCTTTTTTAACCACGGTCCCGTTGAACAGTTTGGACTCATCGAGATACTCGTAGAGCAACGCGGCCTTTTCCTTATTCAATTTCTCAATGGCCTGGACGCCGCCCTTCTCTTTTATCCACTCGAACACCAGTTTTGCGATATAGATCCCGTAGGTCGGAGGCGTGTTGTACAGGGACTTTTCGTCGGCATGGATCTTGTAATTGAACATGGTCGGGGTTATTTCCATGGCCTTGCCGATCAGGTCCTTTCTTATTATGACGACGGTAACGCCGGCGGGTCCGATATTCTTCTGGGCACCCGCGAAGATGACACCGAACCTGCTTACATCGACTTTCTCCGAAAGGATGTTCGACGACATATCGGCGACCAGGGGCACCGAACCGGTATCGGGGAAGGTGGTGTACCTCGTGCCTTCTATGGTGTTGTTCGAACAGATGTAAAAGTAATCGGCGTCGGCGCTGAATGATTTTTTGTCCAGCTCGGGGATATAGTTAAAATTTTTATCCTCGGAAGACGCGATGATGTTGACCGTGCCGTACTTCTTCGCCTCGGAAATTGCCCGCTTGGTCCATGCGCCGGTATGCACCAGGTCGGTCTTTTTACTTTTTGTGAACAGGTTCATGGGCACCATGGCGAACTGGCTCGATGCACCTCCCTGAACGAAAAGCACCTCGTACGTGTCGGGAATATTCATTATTTCCCTCAGCACCGACTCGGCCCCCTTGATTATGGCATCATAGTCGGCCGACCGGTGGCTCATCTCCATTACCGACATTCCGGAAGACCCATGCTCGACCAGTTCTCCGGCGGCCTTTTTTAAAACCTCTTCCGGAAGGGCGGCGGGACCCGCTGCGAAATTATACACTCTGGACATATCGTACACTCCTTGGTATGAATTAACATCCGGCCTGCCGCGAATCCCGGGAACTGCGGGGCATCAGAGCGCTTCCGGCGGAATGATACAAGCCGCAGTACCCGGACACGCAACACGCCTGTTTCTGAATATATGCCCTCGAAACGGATAACTCCCTGATCCCGGATTTCTCCGTTCCGTGGTTTACCGCTGATTAAACGAACTATGCGTACTACGTTCTTTCGGCGCTCGCGATAGCCGCGAAATAACGGCAACCTTAATCACCATCCCTCCACTTCGAGTATCGTTGCCATGGGGAAAGTCACAGGTGCTGAAAGTCAGATGCCTGACCGTATCGGTTCTTGTATATTGATCACCGGCATTTCCGACATGTTTTTCGATCGTATCGAACAAACGTACTTCAACAAAAACCAATATCCATCCACTATTGGCCAGATAGTCAACTAATTTTACGCGGCGAGGCCAAAATACTGCCATGCC
>JALOTJ010000103.1 GCA_025457965.1 Spirochaetota bacterium
GCGCGCGGTATGAGCCGGTCCGCCGGAACGACCTCGTTAACCAGTCCGCAGCGAAGCGCCTGCCCGGCATCGATATACTGGCAGGTGAGCGACATCTGCTTGGCCATGCGCTGTCCCACGGCCTGCTGCAGAAGCTGGGTCATTCCCCAGCCCGGGTGTATGCCGACCTTCGCGTGCGTGTCGCCGAACACGGCGTTCTCGGAGGCGATGAGAAAATCGCAGTTGAGCGCGATCTCGAAACCGCCCGTTATGGCGTGCCCGTTGATGGCGCCGATGACGGGTTTGCGGCAGGCGCCGATGACGTCGGGATACTCCTTGCCGTCGCCCCGCGGGTTGAACAGGTCCTCCTTGCCGAGCACCGAAAGGTCTATCCCCGTACAGAAGGACTTGCCGTTGCCCGTGATTATGGCGACCGTGATTGAGTCGTTACGCGTGACCTCCTCGATCGCGTCGTAGAGCATGGCGAGCAGTTGCTGGTTGAAGCAGTTGCGCCGCTCGGGACGGTTGAGCGTGATGACGGCGATGCCGTTTGCGGACTCGAACAGTAACGGCTTTTCCATATGTTCCCCCTTATTGTACACGGGCACCATGTGCCCTTATTCCGGTCTTCATTGCGCGAACCGCCGCTTACATCTCACGCCCGGCCTTCGCCCCCTCGTGGATGGCCTCGATCAGCCTTCGCGGCTGAACGGCGTCGCCGACGACAATACACGGGCATCCCGCCTTTGTGCACGCCTCCTCGAGCTCCCGCTCCGAACGCGCCCCCAGGGCTGTGACGACCATGGCCGCGGGCTCCGATAATTCCTTAGCATCCAGTTCATAGCGCACCCCGTCGGCATCGATCGACGTGACCCTGGCACCGAGCACGAGCCTCCCTCCCTTCTTGAGCCTGCGGTGCAGCCAGTAGCCGTGCGCGGTGAACGGCGGCACCGGAGGCGCGGCGCTCATCTCGAGAACGGTCACCGCGACGCCCCGCTCCATCAGGAAATCGGCGGTCTCCATCCCCACGTAGCCCGCACCGAGCACCACGGCCGGGCTTTTCGTTTCGGTCTTTCCGGTAAGCACATCGCGCGCGTCGCGCACAACTTCCCCGTCGATCCCCGGTATCGGCGGCGCCGAGGGAAGCGCGCCCGAGGCGAGAATCACCGTCTCCGGCGCACCGGAGGCGATCATCGCTCCGGTTACGGCGGTCCCATAGCGCACCTCGACACCCGCTTTCTCCGCCATCCGCCGCGCCCAGCGTGTCCATTTCGCCAGGCCCTCCTTGTGCGGCGGCCTGCTCGCCGATACCAGCTGCCCGCCCGGCTCCGCGCCGCGTTCGAACACCGTTACGCGATGGCCGCGCGCGGAGGCCTCAAGCGCCGCCGAAAGCCCGGCGGGTCCGGCGCCGATAACCCACACCTCCTTCGCGGCGGGCGCCTTTTCGCCGGTACGCCGGTACTCGTACCCGCAGTCCGGGTTGATGCTGCACGTTGCGGCGCGCATCTCGAAGTTCAGCCGGTCGATGCATCCCTGGTTGCACGAGAGGCACCAGCGGATGTCGTCATACGCTCCGGCCCGTGCCTTCACCAGCACGTCCGGGTCGGCCAGCATCTGGCGCCCGAAGCTTATCAGGTCGGCATCGCCGCGTTCGATCGCGGCATCGGCCGTTCGCGGGTCGGTGATCCTGCCCACGCCGATGACCGGTACGGCAACGACTTCCTTTATCTCCCGCGCGCGGAAGAGGTTAAAGCCCTCCTCCATGTCGGATGAGGCGATGGTAAGCCCGCCCGGGGTGGAATACACCCCGAGCGATACGTGCAGCGCGTCGGCGCCCGCCTCCACCAGCCGCGGCGCCAGCCATTTCATATACCGCAAATCATACCCGCCGCGTATGAGCTCGTCGGAAGAGACGCGGATGATGACCGGGAAGTCCGGCCCGACTTTTAACCGCACCGCGCGAAGCAGCTCGATCGCGAAGCGCGCGCGGTTTTCGTCCGAGCCGCCGTATTCGTCGGTGCGCCTGTTCGAAAACGGAGAGAGAAACTGGCAGACAAGATAGCCGTGCGCGCCGTGGACCTCGACGGCGTCGAAACCGGCGTCGCGCGCGCGCCGAGCGGCCTCCGCGTATGCCGCAATCACCTCGCCAATACGCGCAACTGACATCGCCTCACAGGGCTGGTTGAGGATTGCGCTGGGGACGTCCGACGGCGCTTCCGGCATCGCGCCCGCAAAGTCCTTCATGGTCTCCCTGCCGGCGTGATGCAGCTGGAGCGCGATCGCCGCCCCTGCGGCATGCACGGCACCGGCGAGCGCCGCCAGTCCCGGAATGTGATCGTCGCTCCACGCGCCGATCTCGGCGGGAAAGCCCTTGCCGCGCGGGTCGACCGCGCAGACCTCGGTTATGATGAGTCCCACTCCTCCCCGCGCGCGCCGTTCCAGGTAACGGATGAGGCGATCGCCCACCGTACCGTCCCTGTTGCCGTAACCGGTACCCATGGGCGGCATGACCGCGCGGTTTTTAAGCTTCAGCATATTGATCGTTACGGGCGAGAATAGATGCTCGAGCGTTCCGCTCATGATTTCCTCCATATGCGGGGCAGGCGCACCCCGCCCCCAGCCATACACGAATCTTGAATCTTGAATCTTGAATCTTTAATCGCCGATCGCTCCCAGAAGCCGGAAAAGCACCCGCTTCATGTCGCGCCGGTATGATTCCGCGTCCTCGTCATTCACATAAAAGTGCTTGAAGTGCCGGTACCCTTCCAGCAGCGACATCACGATCTCCGCCGTTCTCTGCGGGTCGGCATGCCCGATTACACCGGCCTCGCCAAGCGCCTGGAATTCACCGGCGAGAAACGCCTTGTAGAACGAGTACAGGCGCCTGACGCGTTCTTCGATCTCGCTGTTCCTGAAGCTGATCGATATCACCGCAAAATCGGCCGCGATCTCGGTCATCCGGTACCACTCGTCCCCCACCAGCGTGTCAACCAGCCGCTCGAGCCGGCGGGCCGGGTCCGTTGTGCGCGCTTCCATTCCCTGGATGAGAAGTCCGTACTCGCGGACGATATGGTCCACGGCCGCGATGACAAGTTTTTCCTTGGTTGAAAAATAGTGCATGATGAGGCTGGGGTGAATGTCCATCCTCTTCGCGATTTTAGCGATGGAGGCGCCTTCAATGCCTTCCTCTATAAGTATGTCGTAAAAATTCTTGAGGATTTCGGGCTTCCGGAGTCCGGCATTCTGACGTGTCTTCATAAAAAAACGGCTCCCCCGCCAATTAACTGTATATTCAGTTAATTGGCGGGGGAAGTACCGTCAACAATAAAATTTCACAATTTATTGACCTTTCAGTGCTCGAGCTGTACAATCGCCGCAATTAGTTCAACCGCATACCGCCGGTGGACGGAGCGTCGCGGCGTTTGGGTCGGAACAATTGACCGTTCGGGTGTTCGGAAATCGAAAGCGCCCGGGAAAGGACTGGATGCCGAAAGCGCACATTGTAATAATTCAAAACACCATTGACACGTCCCCGGCGATAGTCGAAACCCTGCGATCGAACGGTTACCGGGCCGAGGTTATTCCCGCCGGCCCGGATAGCATCAAAACCGCCGACGGACGGAGCCCTGACATCGTAATCGCCGGAGATTCGACTGGTTCCTCCAGCGCACTCGACGCGGCGCTTTCCCTTCGCGATCGGTGCCAGGCCCCAATCATATGGCTCTCCTCGAAAATCGACGACGGCGACCGCCCCCGGGCCGCGCTGGTCCCCCATCTCACGATTATCTCCCCGCCCTGCACCAATTCGGGGCTGATGTACGCGATCGAAACGGCACTGGGAAGCTGGCGCCGCGAGCAGGAACTGGTTAAAAGGGCCGATCTCTACCGGCTGATCGTTGAAAGCGCGAACAGTATCATCCTGCGAATGGACACATCCGGCACGATCCTTTACCTCAACGACTTCGGACTGAAATTCTTTGGTTTTACGAAAGAGGATAGTTCCGGGCGGAACGTTATCGGCACCATCGTGCCCCCGGTCGATACCGCGGGAAGAGACCTCGCCGCGATGATCGCCGATATCGGCAAGAACCCCGACCGCTACGTTAAGAACGAAAACGAGAACATGCGCAGCGACGGAAGCAAGGTCTATGTCGCCTGGACCAACCGCGCCATTCACGACGAAAACGGGGCGCTGAGCGCCATACTCTGCGTCGGCAACGACATCACCGCCCGAAAGGAGGCCGAAGAGGCGCTCGAGCGCTCCCTCGAGGAAAAGAGCACGCTTCTTCGCGAACTCCAGCACCGGGTGAAGAACAACCTCACCATACTCTCCATGCTCCTTTCAATGGAGGCGAGAAACCTCGGGGAGGGACACGCCAAACGCATCATCAACGACATCCTTAACCGCATCAAGACCATGGCGACGCTCTATGAGAGCCTGTATTCGGCCGAAAACCTCACGCACCTGGATTTTAACGGCTATATCGCGCACCTGGCCCGTACCCTGTTTAAGACCTTCACCATTGAGAGCCAGAACATGCAACTCGTCACGAACCTCGACGAGATGCGGATCGACCTCAAGCGCGCCGTGCCGGCGGGACTCATTCTTAACGAGCTTTTGACCAACGCGGCAAAATACGCCTTTTACGGAAGGGAGTCGGGAACAATCACCGTGGAGCTGCGCGGCGAAAACGATCATGCGGTGCTCACTGTTTCGGACAACGGAATCGGCCTGCCGGAGGCTTTCGCCCTGGGCAAATCGACCGGGACAGGCCTCAATCTAGTCGGCACCCTCTCCCGCCAGCTCGGCGGCGAATTCTCGATTGAAAGCGGCGCCGGCACCACCGCACGGATCAGCTTCCCCCTTCCGCAGGCCGGTTGAGACATCGCCGCGCTCAATCCCCCGGCCGACGGCCTCATGCTTAATTATTCGACCGTATATGCCGATTTCAATAAAAGGCCCATGGATCATTTCCGGGCGTTTAATCGACCAGTAGACGCAGCATCAGGGAAACCCGTGTTCGGAAAACTGACCACACACTGCATCCGGCGGGCGAGGTGACCGCCCGCATCCTCATCGCCGACAGCGACCGCGAAACAGCGAATCGCTGCGGGGAAATCCTCAGCCCGCTGGGGTATGAGATCCAGACCGTATCGGGCCCCATCGAGGCCGTTATCGGCGTCATCGAGGCAAACAGGCCGGATCTCGTCCTCATGGATATCACCATTCCCGTAAACGGCATCGGGATGGAGGTCGCCCGTTCGATCGGCATGCGTTTCGATCTTCCCCTTATATACCTCACCGGCGACGCCGGCGCCGATACCATCAGGCGGGCACGGGAGAGCGGTCCCTACGGCTATATCCTCAAGCCCGTAAAAGATCACGACCTCGTGTCAAACGTCGATTCCGCCCTGCATCGTCACCAGCTCGAACGGGAATTACGGGAGAGCGAGCTTAAATTCCGCACCCTTACCGAGCACAATAACGCGCCCGTGTACGTGATACAGGGAGAGCATTTCGTTTACGTCAACAAGGCGTTCACCCGCCTTCTTGAATATCCGGCTGATGAATGCTGCCGCATGGCGTTCTGGAACGTCATACATCCCGATTACCGACAGATGGCCATGAATCGCGGACTGGCGCGACAGCGGGGAGAGAAGGTCCCCGACCGCTACGAGGTGAAACTGCTGACGAAATCAGAGCAAACGCTCTGGGCCGAATTGAGCGTTGCGCTTATTGAATACCAGGGCCGACCGGCCTCGCTCGGAACGGCGATAGACATTACGGGCAGAAAGATGGCCGAGGAGGCCCTGCGGCACTCCGAGGAGCAGTATCGGCTGCTGGTCGAAAACGCCAATGAGGCCATAGCGGTTTTCCAGGACCTGACGATACGCTTCGCGAACAGGAAGATGTCCGAGGCATCCGAATATCCGATCGACGAGCTGATCGGGCGCTCCTTTCTCGACCTCATCCATCTCGATGACCGCGAGCTTGTGGTCCAGAACCACCTGCAACGCATACAGGGGCAGGACCTGCCGGAGGTATATTCGTTCAGGTTCGTCACCAAAAGCGGCGAGGTGAAATGGGCGGAGATCAACACCGCCTTCATCGACTGGGAGGGGAAGACGGCCGTGCTGTCATTCCTTACCGATGTCACCGAAAGGAAGATGATGGAGGAGGAGATTCGCCGTCATAACCAGCGGCTTGAATATCTACTCACCGTCGCCAAGATCGGCATCGACATCATCGACGAGGAATACAACATCCTCTATATCGACCCCGCGTGGTCGAAGATCTACGGAAAACCCGACGGCAGGAAATGCTACGAGTATTTCATGGACCGCGACGCACCCTGTGACAATTGCGGAGTTCCCCAGGCGATCGCCGAACGGCGCATAGTCATCAAGGAAGAAATTCTCGTAAAAGAAGACAACCGCATCGTCGAGGTGCATACGATCCCGTTCGAAGAGGGCGGGCGCACCCTTGCGGCCGAATTCAACATCGACATCACCGAGCGCAAGCGGCTGGAACAGCAGCTGGTGCACGCGCAAAAAATGGAAAGCGTGGGACGCCTGGCCGGCGGCATCGCTCACGACTTCAACAACATCCTCCAGGCCATCATCGGCCTTTCTCACATCGCGCTGTCAGAGGCGGCGGCGAACCGCCCGTCTTCCGAAGAGATCGAACAGATCCTCACCGCTTCGAGGCGCGCGACCGCGCTGGTCAAGCAGCTCCTCGCCTTCAGCAGCCGGGGGGCTGCTGCGGCGGATAATCGGCGAGCACATAGAGCTCGCGACCGAATCGGACGAAGACCTGTGGAGCGTGTACGCGGACCCGGGCCAGATCGAGCAGATCATCATGAACCTCTGCGTCAATTCCCGCGACGCCATGCCCGACGGCGGATCGATCGTTATACGCACGGCAAATTGCCGCCTGGAGCGCGACCCGACGGGACTTGCGCCCCCGCGGAAAAAAGGCGATTACGTCGTGCTCTGCGTAAGCGACACGGGCACCGGCATGGCGAAGGAGGTCAGCGAACACGTGTTCGAACCTTTCTTCACGACCAAGGAGATCGGCAAGGGGACGGGGCTGGGGCTGGCGACGGTGTACGGAATCGTCAAACAGCACGAGGGATGGATAGAGCTCGAGAGCTCCGCCGACAGCGGGACGGTCTTTCGCATACACCTGCCGGCCTCGGGGAAGCGGTCGCTTCGCCAGGCCGGAAAATCGACCGACACCCGCACGCCCTCGCGCGGCGCGGGCACCATCCTGCTCGCCGAGGACGATGAGCTGGTGCGGACCCTGGCCGTCAAGGTACTCAGCAAGGCCGGATACCGGGTGCTCACCGCGGTCGACGGCATCGAGGCCATAGAGCTCTTCCGGCGCGAGGGAAGCGGTATCGATCTTTTCATCCTGGACATTGTAATGCCCAGGATGAGCGGCATGGATGTCTGCGAGCGCATCCGGGAGGAAAACCCCGCGGCGCGTATTGTCCTGAGCAGCGGCTACAGCGAGGAAGGGCTCGACAGAAAATGCCTCAGTGGAAGCTTCCTTTCCTTCATCCAGAAACCCTACGACCCGCCGGAATTCCTCGAACTGGTACGCAGGGCGATCGCCGCCCCGACCGACGGCCCGTGATCCCCGTTGCCGGCGCCGTTGCGCCCGGCCCAAAACGCGCTGTACAACGTCACCGAAACGAGCACGACCGCTCCCCCCGCGAACGCCCACGGGCCGGGCCTTTCGCCAAGCGCCAGGAACACCCATAACGGATTGAGAAGCGGTTCGATTACGGGAATCAGGACGCCCTCGAGCGCCGTAACGCGCCTGATCGCCGCGACATAAAGAATGTAGGCCACACCGAGCTGGAAGACGCCGAGTATGACCAGCGCCGCCAGCCCCTCCCCCGGGGGCGCCGTGCGAAACACGAACGGCGCGCACACGACCGCCGTAACGATATTGCCCAGGAGCACCGTTTCGATCGGTGAACCGTCCTTCTGCAACCGGAGCATAACGATAAGAAGAGCGAAGCTCAGCCCGCTCGCCAGGGCCAGCAGGTTGCCGCGGAGGCCCCCCGCGCCGAGCCCGTCCATGAAGAAAAGCGCCATTCCCCCCATCGTGCCGGCGAGCGCCGCCCAGGCGGCGGGGCCCGCCCGTTCGCCCAGCAGCGGACCGCCGAGCAATGCCACGTACAGCGGCGCGGTATACTGCAGAAGTATCGCGTTAGCCGCAGTGGTTAGCTTGTTCGCCAGCACGAAGCAGATGACGGTGGCGGCGTAGGCGGCGGCGCCACCGATCTGCGCCGGCGACCAGGTAAACCGGGGACGCCCGAGGTACAGGAGGATGACGGGAATTACGATGATGCTGCGCGCGCCGGCGATGGCGAGGGCGTCCCATGGTATCCATTTGATCAGGAGGCCGCCCAGGCTCCACAGAAAGGCGGCGCCGAGCAGACAGGCCACGGCCGCGCTTCGCGAAAGTGTCGATGGTCCGGCTGTCTTCATTGGTCTGCCCGGACGGGCGCAATCACCGTCGCACGGCCTGCAGGGCGCGATCGATGAGCATTTCGAAGATATTCTTGTGAGTAAATGAAAACGAGGTGAACATGGTATAGGCCTTGGTCATGACATTCGAGAGGTCAACCTCGGTCACGAAATGGGAATAGCCCCCGTGCTGCCGTTGTAAGAGCCCCATCTCGCCGGCAACCTGGAATATGTTCGCGCGGGTGAACACGTTGGTGAATGCCCCGCCCGGAAGACTGAAACTGTATCCAACCTCGCCGTCCGGCTGGGGATGCAGGACGAGACTCATGGGGACGAGGTGGCCGCGCGCCTCGATGACCCCGCGGTCCAGTTCGGGATTTATCTCGGTTATCGAGCAGTTGTTGCGGGCGTCCTGCTCCAGCCGGTACACCTCGATACGCTTGAGGCGTTCGGCCAGCGGAGACGAGGGGTTCCGCACCGTAACGGACTTCGCCGTATTTTCGCAGAAGATGCAGAGCCTCGCAAGGTACTCGCTGAACGAATCGAGGCCTTTACGGAAAAAGTGTACCGCCCCGCGTTCGTCGGAGACGAAGAAATGGCCGTATTTGGAGGTCTTCTGAAAATATATCCTGATGACGCCTTCGCCGTGATTCTCCGTAACCTTCCGGAGATAATTGAGCTCGGGTATCATGGGATCGAACCCGTACCGGGCGAGGGCGCCCGAGTTCATTCCCAGGCCGAAGAGCATCTTCGCCTCGGAATCGAACGAGGTCGCGACGACCGTCTCGGCGGTCGCGGTCTTTCTGTTCGAGAAGACGAACCAGGTGTTGCCGAGCATCGTCACGTACCGCTTCCTTGCCGGGGTGCGGTCTTCAACGAACAGCGAGTGCATGCTTTTAAGAAGCGCGTTGACGCGGTCGAAATCGCGGCTGGATCCGAACGGCTGGGACGATGAAAGCCTGAGCGCCCTCTCGTAATCGTGCCGGGTAACCAGCGCGCCGTTTATCACGGCCGTCGCGATCTTCGCCATGTCGAGCTCGCTTTTAAAGGTTTCGAACCTGGTCTCGCCCCAGCTGTTGTGGTAGAGAAAGACGATATCCTCGATCTTCTTGGCGTATTTCGAATACGGATTGATGATGATATAGTTGATGATGGGAAACGGGTCCCGGACGAAATAACCGTTCTGGATCTGCAGGCGCTTGAACGCGAAATGCACCGTAAGCTCGGACACGAGGTCGCGGATGTAGTTGGGATCGACGGCGTGGATGCCCGATTGTATCTCCAGGCGCGTATAGTCCTTCTGGAATATCCTGTTCATCGCGATCCATACGATGACGCCGATGAAGGTCTCGTCCTTGTGAAAGATCACCTTGGCCGGATAGTTCTTCACGATGATCCGCTTGGATAGCAGCCAGAACTCCCTGCCGTCGCGGTCACGCACGAATTCCACCGTCAGCAGCTTTTCCTGGGGATAGCCCTTGAAGCTGAGGGAGTTGTCTATCTTGTCGGCCGACATCGAGAAATGGGAATGTATCTTCCGGGTTATGCCTTTTAAATCCTCGCCCGAGAGCCTGTGGGCGATCTTGTTGGTTTCGATGGCGTTGAGGATGTCGCGGTACCCGCGCAAAACGTACTTCTTGGTGTCGTTCATCAGCCTGTTGACGGAGTCGATGTCCTGGTTCTCGAACTCGTCCATCTGGCGGATCATGGATTCGGACCAGTTCCATTTCTTCGCGTAGGCCTGCATGATGCGGGTCTTTTCAGAGAGCTCGATCTTCTCGCCGTTGTCGAGAAAGCGCGACAGGCGCGGGTCCACCTTCAGGTAGAAACAGATATTGAGAAGTTCGGTGGCGTTGGCGTCGTTTACGATGGAGTTGTAATAATTGAAGACATGGTTGAACATGATGACATACGAGTCGATGTTCTGTATGCCCAGCTTGCCTTCGTGCACGTTTTTTTTAATGATGTTGCTGATGAACGGGTTCGTCCCCGTACTGTGTATGTAGCGCTCGAGAAGCCCGAGCTTGATGATGGACTTGAACGGATTGCCCAGGGATTTCAACAGCTGAAAGAGCGCCGAAACGAGAAAGTCCTCCCGCGCTATGGTGTAGAGGTTTCCCAGGTCCACGAACTCGTCCGCGTAATGCGTGTCCTGCGCGACCCCCAGCCACTCCTCGTAAACCCTGTCGTTCGAGCCGGCGGGCACCATCCACCAGAACGGCGTTTTGCCGCTCACGACGATGGAGCTTCGAAAGAACTCCTCTTTCAGCAGCTCCCCGAGCGAGGTGCCGGAGAAGTTTTCCTCGCTGTCGTCGTCGAAGATGTTTTTTTTAACCTTGCTTATATCGTTGAGGAAGAAATGGACCTCGATGTTGAATTTTTCCTCTATCCAGTTTTCGATGGCGCGGCACTTGCCCCGGAAGAGCCGTAACGATTCCGGGTGCGCCCCGTGCTCGTCGGCGCATACCCAGAAGTCAAAATCGGAATGCGAGGTGTAGGCGATGGTGCCGCCGCTTCCCATGAGCGCGAACATCTGGACAAAGGGGACCTCCGGTTTCTGAGGATTCGTCGTGACCGAGGGGAAATGCGCCTGGAGGAAGGCCGCGCCCCTTTCCCCGAGGCGAAAGCCGTGCAGACCCTGGGGCATCCTGTCGGTCTGAATGTAGCCGGGAAGCCCGTGCAGGTTGTACCCGATCAGGAAGGGAATCGCCTCGAAGAGGTCGATCGTCTTCTGGTCGGGGATGGACGAATAGAGGTTCGCCGTCTTGACATTGTTGTAGCGAAGGAATTTGTCCCTGTTCGCCTTTATCGTCTCTGTGATTTCGTTTCGCCTGTCGTTGTCCATGGTGTTCACCGGTTCATCGCGCTGCGGGTGCAGCGCGCCCGAACATCAGTTGAGGCCCGCCTAACCAGAATGTCAAGGATTTGTAAACGCCGGGACGACAAAATATGGAGGATGGAGCGGCGGGAGACGACACTGTGCCGGGTCCGGGCCGGTCAGGACCGTCCGCCCTGGGCGGAACGCAATTCATCCATCACGGCCGCAAGGACCTCCTGCCTCTCGATATATTGGGCCGCCTTAAGGAGCTGGAGGCTGTCCTTGGGATCGAATTCAGTCATGGCGATCGTCATGTATCGAAGCCGGTTTATCTTGCTGTGGAGCCAGCCGGTCAGGCGCGACGGCTCGTTGTCGGGTGTCATCTTGATGGTTTCCACATCCTCGCATTCAGCGACCAGCCGCAACGCTTCCACGATGAAGTTGTATCGATGATCGTCGGGCATGAAATCGGCGTGCGCGTTGCGGACGAGCCGCTTGAGCCCGGGCGGCGCGCCTTCAACCGGCCTCCACGCCTCGCCGTTTTCCGTTGTACGCAGCTCGAAAAAATCCAGGTGCTCCCGCGCGGCCTGCTGCAATGTTTTCATGAATGATTCCTCATCACACCGGATATCACGTAATCGGGACGCGCGCCCCTTTAACTTTCATGCAATTATACCGGAATCGCGGCAGCCGCGCAAGAATATTTAAGGTGCAGTCGCTCTATGCCCCCCGCCGAACGACGTCGCCGGCAAGCATCCCGGGAACGAAGGCACCTTCACGAACCACCGCCTTTCCGTTCACAAGGACGTGTTCGATCCCTTCTGGATGCACCTCAGGATTATAAAAATCCGCCCCGCTTCGAAGCCGGGCCCGGTCGAACACTACGATGTCAGCATGGAAGCCCCTGGCGAGCGCTCCCCGTTTATCGAGGCCCATAACCTCCGCGGGCAGCGAGGTGATCTTTCGTATCGCCTCCTCCATGGCGAGCATGCGCCTTTCACCGGTAAAGGCCCGGATGAAGCGCGGGAAACAGTCGTAGAATACGTGGGCCGGGCGCCCGACGGGGCGCAGGATCGCGTCGGTCGCGGGCATTGAAAGCGGGTGTGTGAACCCCGCCCACATCGAGCGGAACACGAAGGGATCGTCGGGCACGGTAGGCGTATGAAACACCAGCACCTGTCCGTTCTCTTCGATGAGGAGGTCACAGATTACGTCGAAGGCCTCCCCGCCCGTCTCCCCTGCGATCTCTGGAAAGGTCTTTCCCTCCATCCAGCGGTTGGCCTCGGTGGGCACCGCCATCACGCGAAGCCCGTCCCAGCCGGTCATCTTGAGATAGTTGAACGACCAGGTCGCCCCTTCGCGGTGCGGCCAGTCGGGCTCGACGTGATCGATGTCGTGGAGCACGCGCTTTCGGAAGGCCCGGTCGGCGAGACGCCCGAGCGCCTGCGCCCTGCTCCCCTGTGAGACATACGGGGGAAGAAACGCGAGGAGTTCGGTAAAGCCCTGAGAAGTGGGCACCATGTCGAAATGGACGTCGATGCCCTCCCGGCGTCGCTTCTCGATCGTCCGTATTTTTGGCACCAGCCCCTTCTCGACCGGAATCGGCAGCTTCAGCCTGTTGTAGGCAAAGGAGCCCAGACGCACGGCCTGCCTGGTGACGGCGGCCATCCCGCGCGAATAGGGCTGCCAGTAGAGATGGGATATCTGCAGGCGCACTCCGTTTTGCCTTCCCACCTCGAAAACCTCCTCCATGGCGAGGTCGAGCGTATGCGAATAGCTGCGCAGGTGCGAGGTGAATATGCCGCCGTATTTCTTCAGCACGGAGCCCATGCGCACCAGCTCGTCCGTATCGCTCATCGAGCCCGGGAAATACTGCAGACCCGTGGACAGCCCCAGGCAGCCCATCTCGAGGGACTCCTCGAGCAGGCGCTCCATGGCCTTCATCTCGTCGGGGAAGAGCAGGCGGGTCTCCAGGCCCGAGGAAGCGATGCGAAGCGTGCCGTGCCCGGCCAGCACGCCCATGTTGAGCAGCATGCCCTTCGCCCGGACCGTGTCGAAATATTCCGCCGGCGTGCGCCAGGTGATGATGTCATCCATCGGCCGGCCCGAAAGGTTCTCCAGGTGCGCGGCGACCAGGCCCCTGTTCTTTTCGGGAACGTACGCGGCGGAGAAGCCGCAGTTGCCGCCGACGAACGTGGTGACCCCCTGCATCACCAGGGGCTTCAGGATGCGGTCGTGGTCGGCAAGCGGCATGACGAAATCGGCGTGGGAATGGATGTCGATGAATCCCGGCGCCACGATTTTACCGGCCGCGTCGATGGTCTCGCGGGCCGGTCCTTCCCCGGCATCTCCCACGGCGGTAATTCGGCCCCCGGTGATCGCGATATCGCCCCGAAAACCGGCCTTCCCTGTTCCATCAATGATCGTTCCGTCTTTTATCAGCATATCGTGCATGGCATCCTCCGCGAACAGGCGATTCCAAGTAGTCTCGCCCCATTCCTTACCATTAAGCCCGACGGTCTGTCAACAGTTTCTATATTTCACGGCCCTGTCACACCCCGGGCGGGCCCCACCGGTCATCCCCCCGGCCGGACAAACACCACTGCCGCTATTATACTCTTGACTTCGACACAGGGCCGACCGTAGTATCAAGGGTACCTTGCAGAAATGCGCGCCCGCGCGCTCGATACCACCACCGGACACCACCGCATGACGAGAAAGAAAAAGATGCTGTACATGGCCCTTATCGCCACCGGCGCGCTCGTATTCCTCACCGCCTGCGCAACGCTGTATACCCTATATTTTAAAACACCCGATATCTCGAACGAAACGATCGCTCTTGCCGGGGCGCGGGGCGACATCATCATCCGGCGCGACGCGCTGGGCGTCCCGTTCGTGGAGGCGGACGACGAGGGCGACCTTTTCTTCGGCGCGGGATTCGCCGCGGCGACCGACAGGCTGTGGCAGATGGAGGTGATGCGGATGGCGGGCCGCGGACGGCTTTCCGAGTTCACCGGACCCGACTCGCTCCCCCTGGACCGCTTTCTCCGCGCGCTCGACATCCAGGACGCGATCGGCGCCGCCCTCGCCGCGATAGACCCGCACTCGCTCCATATACTCGAGAGCTATTCGCGCGGCGTGAGCGCCTTCATTGAAACACAAAAGCTCCCGGCCGAGTTTTCCCTGACAGGCCACCGCCCGGAACCGTGGACCCCGGAGGACTCGCTTTACGTCTTCGCAATGCTGAACCTTGGCATTTCATTCAACTTCTGCGAGGAGCTCAACTTCCTCCTGCTGGCGCGGCGCGTCGGATACGGCCGGGCGGCCTGGCTCGTGCCCGCGTACCACGATGAAGCGCTTCCCTTCGCCGAGGCGGAAAAGCTCGCCGAACTGCCGCACGAAGAGCTCACCGAGGCCCCGGGCGCCGCTCGGGGTCCGGCGGGAATGCTTGCGCGCATGCTTCCCGGAAACGCCCCCGCCTCGAACAACTGGGCCCTTTCGGGACGCCGCACGCAAAGCGGCCGCAGCATCGTCGCCAATGACACGCACCTGGTGCTCTCCATACCGAATTCGTGGATGATGATGCACCTGCGTTGTCCCGGTTATGACGCCGCGGGCGTCGCGGTGCCCGGCGTACCGCTGGTCACCCTGGGCTTCAACGGCCGCGTCGCCTGGGGCGCCACGATGGTGATGGCCGACAGCCAGGACCTCTTTCTGGAAAAAACGCGCACCGTGGACGGGAAACGACAGTACCTGTACCGCGGCGAGTGGTACCCCGTTACCGAACGAAAGGAACTCATCCGGATCAAAGGGAAAAAACCGGTCGAGGTCGTACTCGGCCGTACGCGCCACGGCGTGCTGATCGACGATGCGCTGGCGGGCATGCCGTTCGAGGTCGCCGCTCCCATGCAGCCGCTTCGGCTCCCCGGGGGGTATGCCCTCGCGCTTCGCTGGCCGCTCGAGGACGGCGCCGAAACCTTCCGCGGCTTTTACCTGCTCGGCCGCGCGCGCTCGGCGGGCGAGGCCCGCGAAGCCCTGCGGAAGATCAAAAGCATCTACCTTAACATCGTGTACGGCGACGCACATACGATAGCCTGGCAGGTGACCGGGAAATACCCACTGCGAAGAAAGGGCACCGGGATGCTTCCCTCGCCGGGATGGAACGGGGACTACGACTGGACCGGATGGGTGCCGTTCGAGCGGCATCCGCACGCGATCAATCCGCGCGCGGGCTATGTCGCCACCGCGAACCAGCGCATCGTTGCGCGCGCCCACCCCTGGCACCTGTCCTCCTCGTGGTACGGCCCGGCGCGGGCCGGGCGCATCCGCGGGTTTCTGGACAGCGCCCGGGGAGCGACGCGCGAACACTCGCTCGCCATGCAGATGGACACGCTCTCGCCAACCGCACGCTCGCTCCAGCAGATGCTCGCGCCCGGCGGCACGATGAGGACCGGTCTGACGGCGGTGATCGACTCCTGGCGCGACGGGCGAATGGCAGGACGCGCGCGCGAAGCGCTTGCGCTACTGGACCCGTCGACCTTCGATGCGGTGCTTTCGGCAGGCTCCCCGTCCGCAGCGGTCTACGGGGCCTTTCTGCACTGCTTCACGCGCAACACCTTCCTGGACGAACTGGGGCCGGACGACGGGCCCACATGGGAGGCCTTCCTCGACGCGAACATAAGCTCATACTCCGCGATGGAAGACCACCTGCTGCACCGCGCGGACTCGCCGTTCTTCGACGATGTCACCACGACCGGAAAAGAGGGCAAAACCGACATCATCGCCAAATCCCTCGCCGACGCCGTTCTGCTCTGCGAGGAACGCCTTGGCGGCAACCGCGCGCGCTGGCGGTGGGGCCGCCTGCACACCTACTCATGGCGCCACGACATCGCCAGGAAAGTGCCGTTTCTCCGTTCGCTTCTCGACCGCGGGCCGTTTCCGGCGCCGGGCGACGCCTCGACCATGAACGTCGCCGGCACGTCGCCGGGCAGAGACTTCGAGGTGCTGTGGATACCGGCCATGCGAATGGTGGTCGATTTCGGGCTCGACGAGCCGGCCGTCCTGACGGCGGTGCC
>JALOTJ010000104.1 GCA_025457965.1 Spirochaetota bacterium
GATTATTTTACCATGGCGAAAATATTGTTCATACCGCCCTTTATGAATGCCACCATGAGTTTCCCTAAAGACAATGTGCTGCATTGGGAATTTGCACCCGGACAGTGTTTTGCTTATAAAGGGATGAAACGACTGGGCGTAATTGATCAGTATGAATGCGGTGTTATCTATCGGATTGAATGCTGGCTTACCTGCCTCGGCATTAAGCACAAGACAATACCGGCAACCGATAAATGCCTGATGCACACGACGGGAAAATGTTCGGGTGAGATTGAATTGAGTTTTGCATAAAATATATACTGTGATACCAGAACACAGGAACTTCGCTTGTGATTATTATAATAACAAAGGATTTAGAAATCACCCATGATCTACCTTGCGTCAATACAAGGGACAACCGACAGGATTTATAGTAACCTTTTCCCTTTATATTTTAAGGGAGTTGATCTGACTATTGCGCCTTTCATCCACTCGGTAAAGAAAATGAAGCCGGAAAATAACCTTTTGCGTGAATTATACCCTCATAATAATACCGGCATTCCCACAATACCGCAGATCATGAATACTAATCCGGATGACTTCACCCTGATTGCCAATGCGCTATACGATAAATATCCAGGAAACTGCGTCCCCCCTACGGCATAAAGTACCGGCGCATAATGTCGCTTATCGGAAGTCCCCCCTTAGAAAACGTCCTCTCCTTCCGGAAAAAAGCCCCCTGGCAGGGGCTTTAAAATTTCGCGCCTATCAAAACCGCATCATCAGGAAAATAATGTCGATTGTGGATGATACCGCCCCGGTAAATCGGCTTCCCGTGTTGATTTTTCGGCCATGAAATCACTGCCCCCACCGGTGCGGAAGTATTTTACTTCTGTCCTGAAAGACGGCCGTCCCTTCATTCGGACCGTGCGATTAAGCCGGTCCGGGGAACTCACCACAAGCCCGCATTCCACCAAATGGCTTCCTTCCACGGCGGAACAGATTGCATCGGGTCCAAATCCTGGGTTTGAGTGGAACGCGAAAATATCAATGGCCCTCCTTCTTCACGTCCGGGTCCTCGACACATACATTCAGTGGAAGGGCGCGAGTTCCGTACTGCTCATGTCCGCCGTGAGGGCGGCCGTGTCCGTTCTAAAAATACGCCACCAGGTCGTCCTGCGAATATTTATGCAGGTTCTCCTTCAGCCTTTCCGCTTTAAAAGGCTTTCCGTGCGCGGGGAGAATGAACTCGATGTTCGTCGAGAGCGCCTTTTCCCATGAGGCGTACACCTGGCCGACATTCTCGTTGAAGAGCGTGAGGTACTTCGCCCCCGCCCAGAGGAGGAAACTGGAGGCCATGTCCCCGCCGAAGAGGTATCTGTCGTTATAGATCAGGGAGATGGAGTCGGACGAATGCCCCGGGGTATGCAGTACGGTCGCGGAGAGGCCCACCTCTTTGGGAAGCGAGGCCTTTTCCCCTTTCAGCACGATATCCTGTTTCCGAACCCGGTAGGGCGGAAAGCTGAAGTCCCAGGTGGGGGTTATCAGCATCTTCAGCCTGAACAGCGCGTAAATGGCCCTGTTGACGATACCGCCCCCGTTCTTCGTGTTGTTTTCGCCCGCGGCGAGCAGGGGAACACCCGTTTCGTGGACGATAACCCGTACTGATTTATTCAGGACGGTCAATGTATTGAGGAACCCCACGTGGTCGTCGTGATGGTGGGTGATGAAGACGTATCCGATGTCCATAACGTCGACGCCGTGGTGCTTGAGGCCCTGTAAGAAGCGGTCGTACTCCTTCGCGTAGCCGTTGTCTATCAGCATGTATCCCTTTTCCAGCGGAATCAGGAAAACGTTCGTGAATTCCAGCGGAATCACTTTCACCCCGTCGGGCAGGTCGACCGTTTCGTGGTTGTGCGAAAAATACATATAGCCCGATATAAGCAGTGCCGCCGCCAGAATCGAGATGATGATTGTAAGCCGTTTCTTGCCGTTCATTCTTTTCTCCTTGTATGGTATTGTCTTGAGGTTGTGTACAATAGACTTTTTGCCTTTGAGATCGCCACGTCGGCCTGCGGCCTCCTCGCGATGACAGAGAGGGTTTGCCATATACCATCGCGACGCCGCTGTGTCCCTCGATCTATTCCGTCATCGCGAGCTCCGGGCCGTGGGAGTCGCATATATGCGACCCCTACGGAAACAGCATACGCGTCTCCTCACTCACGCCGCTTCATAAGGCCCGATAAAAACTCAAGCACCGCCTCCTCCATCTGTCCTATTCCGGGCCGTTCGATCGGGAAGTGCCCGGCGTTCTCAAGGAGCACCAGTTTTTTCTCGCAGGCCAGGCGGTCGAAAAACAGCCTGCTCAAGTGTACCGGCGTCCAGAGGTCCTTCTCCGGATGAACCAGAAGAAAGGGGCGGCGCGTAAAGCCTTCGGGCTCTATGGCGGGTGACGTGGTCATAAGCGTATGGAGGAAACTGACCGGCACGCTTGCCCCCGACGAGGTCCTGTCGCGAAGCAGAATCCTCAAAAGCCCGTCATCGTTGACGATCGCCCTCATCCTGGCGACCATCTTCATGGGGAACCTCATCCCCGGAAAGAGACGATATAAAATTCCAAGAAGTGGAATCGCAATCCTTCCCATAAAAGGAGTCACGGCCGAGCCCTCGCGCACTTCCATGACGCGCTGATCGAGTACGCAGGTGGCGATAAGGCCGATCACGCCGTCGTGCAGACACGCGACCTGGTAGGCGAGCATCCCACCCGCGCTCATGCCGAACAGGACCACCGGCCTGCCGTCCCGTGCCCTTTCCCTTTCGATCAGATCGTATATCATTCCGATCCAGTGATCGTAGGTGAACCGCGTATCGCGCATTCGATTAAGGCCGTAGCCCGGAAGGTCCGGCGCGATCACTTCGTATCCGGCCCGGTGCAGGGGGACCGCCATGAAGGAAAGGAGCCTTCCGTTCCCGCCCACGCCGTGCAGCAGTATGATCCTTATCGCGCTCAGTGGAGCGGGGTACCGATCCATATGTATCCAGTTACCTTTCCACTCCCACCAGGCCTCCTCGGGGCGGTTTTCGGGGGTGATGCGGTTTTCTTCCGGCAAAAAGCCCTGTATTTCGCGCCAGGGGCGTGTGGCCTCGTAGCCGGGTAAGTGGTTTCGGTTCATCGCGTCGGCCTCCGTAGGGGTATCATGATGAGCGCCATTAATAGAGAATCCTTATACTGAGTGTCATTCGCTGCGGCCGTACCGGGGCATTGCGAGCTCCGGAAATACCCTGTCATTGCGAGCCCCGGGCCGTATCGGGGCGTGGCAATCTCATTGTACAGAATGCCAACGTGTTGCCTTATGAGATCGCCGCGTCGCTGCGCTCCTCGCGATGACACTAATATAATTATTCGACGGGTCTAATATATGAAATAAAGTTCACATTGTCAACAGTAATATGAACTTTAATTCATATTGTGCTTGATTTTTTTCTCTCTGTGCCGGAGGCTCGGTGCGTGGTGGCCAAGAACCGCCGGCGTGCCGCGGCATGATACGCAATGGAGAGGACGGTGTCGGAAACGAAAATGAAGGCGCGAAAACCGGTCCAGGACCGGGGCATACAGACGAGGACGGCGATACTCGACGCGGCGAAGGCGCTCTTCGCGGAGAAGGGCTATCACGGCACCAATTCGAAGGAGATCGCCGCGAAAGCGGGGGTCGCAACCGGCACATTTTACAGTTATTTCGACGAGAAAAAACCGGTTTTTTTCGAGGTGATTCGCGGGTATTACCGGGAGATATCGGACGCGGTCCTCGCCGACGGCGCACTGGAGATATATTCACTGCCCATCCGCACTAAAAGCGACTTCAGGCGGCTGGTGCATGAGCTGATACGCGCGCTGTATAAAGCGCACACCATCTCCCCCGAGCTTCACCGGGAGATTACGGCGATGATATACGGTGACCCCGAAGTCGAACAACTGATCAGGGAAGAGGAAAACAAAACGATCACGCTGGTCGGCGCGCTTCTGGCGAAGGTTTCGGACAGGCTTGCCGTCGAAGACATCGGGGCCGCCGTGGAGGTCGTCGTCCACTCGGCCGAGGAGGTGATTCACCGCCTGCGCATGTTCGAACATGATATCGCCGACGAGAGGGTGCTTAACGAGCTTGAGGATATGATGTACCGGTATCTTTTTGTGAAGGGGTGATCCTGGTTGTAATAAGTGCGTGTGGCCCCGAGGCATTACCCGGTTTGGGCCGTTATTTTTACCCTGTAGCGAGTGTCATCAATGGATTGCGATAACCCATACACGTTATGGGCTTCCGGCATAAACCAAGCCGCACCCGGGGAGTGTGGAAAAAGTTTTTCAAATGTATGCCATCTGCCGGAGTAACCGGGCAGATAGAAATTTAAATGCTAATGGGAACGAATCATGAAGCCGGAAAACAACTCCCTTCACACCTTTCCCCCCAGCAGGCACTTCACCATCGACATCGGCCGTCTCGCCGCGCGTAAACATTATGTTCAAGCCCTCCTCGAGATCGATGTAACGAAAGCGCGAAAGAGGATACGGAGAATAAAGCGCACGCCGGGCGCAAAGCTCTCCTTCACCTCCTGGATGATTCACTGCATCGGCCGTGCGCTCGCCGAGCACAGGCAGGTGCATGCATTGCGGAAGGGAAGGGCGAAGCTGGTGCTCTTCGACGACGTCGACCTCTCCATCCTGGTCGAAAAGGAGGTTTGCGGCGTCCGCGTCCCCCTGCCGCTGGTCATCCGCGCGATCGATAAAAAGAGCGTTGCTGAGATTTACGACGAGATAGAGCGCGCAAAAAAGGCGACGACCGAAGGTGGGGGCGGACTCGTCATCGGGGAACGGCGGGAGAGCGGCCCGGTGCGCCTGTACGCGCTGTTGCCGGGATTCTTGCGCCTGCTTGTGTGGAGAGTACTGCTCCGCAATCCCTTCCGGGTACAACGCATGATGGGCACCGCCGTCCTCACCTCGGTCGGCATGATGGGAGCCGCCGACGGCTGGATCGTACCCACCACCATCCACCCGATCTGCTTCGCCCTGGGCTCAATAACCCGGAAGGGCGGCGCGGGGAAGGCCAGGCCGGCAAGCCGCGAATACCTCAAAATGACCATACTCTTCGACCACGACGTCGTCGACGGCGCCCCGGCCGCGCGCTTCACCGCGCGGCTGGTGGAGCTCCTTGAGAACGGGTACGGGGTGTGACGCGTAGTATAATGCGTTCACGCATAACAGAATGTATCGACCACATAAACAGCATGTCTGTCGCCTTCTCCCCCTCTCCTTTCTTCCAATCTTAATGGGAGAGGGGGCCGGGGGGTGAGGGCGTTACGCCTAACCCGTCGCAGCGTCACAGAACCATTAGCTCACGCCCCGAACCACACCTCGACCTCGGCTCCGCCGCCGGTACGGTTGCGCACCGCGATCGTACCGCCGTGCGCCTCCACGATGCGCCTGCAGATATGCAGGCCCAGCCCGTACCCGCCGGTCTCGCGAGAACGCGAGCGGTCCACGCGGTAAAACGGTTCGAAGACGCGCCCAAGCTCCTCCTCGGGAATGCCGCGCCCCCGGTCGCGAACCGAAACGAGCACGCCGCTGCCGTCGCTTCGCGCCGCGACCTCGACGGGCCTGCCGGCGGGCGAGTACTTCAGGGCGTTGCCGAGAATATTTCGAAGCACGATCATCACCCGTTCGCGATCGGCGCTGATGACAAGCGGCCCGTCCGGGAGGTCCGATGTAATCGTGCTCCTGTCCCCGCCGAATTCGCGGATAACAGCGTAGAGCGCGTCCTTCAGGTCCATGCGCTCGCGGCGCGGCGATCCCTCCGGGCGCTCCAGCCGCTGGGTCTCCAGAAGCTCGGCGATCATCGCGTCGATCGTCGCGACGTCCTCGAGCACGCTCTGGCGCCCCGCGCCCTCGGGCATGAGCTCCAGCGCCACGCGCATGCGGGTGAGCGGCGAGCGCAGTTCGTGGCTTACGTCCCGGAGAAGCTGTTCGCGCGAGGCCAGCATGGCGGTGATCTTTTCGTTCATCGCGTTGAAGGACGCGGCGAGTTCGCCCAGTTCGTCGGCGGAGCCCACCGGCACGCGGTGATCGAAGTTCCCCGCGGCGGTCTGTTTCACGCCGTCGGCGAGCAGGCGTATGGGCGAAAGGATCCGCCGGATTATGAGATAGGCACCGATCATCACCGTGCTCACCAGGCCAAGGAAAAGGTATAAAAAAAGGCCGCCACCCTCAGGGATGTCGCGCGCGCTTCCCCAGAAGCGGTAGCGGACGCTCGCGCGCTCCGTCTCGTAGAAGTAGGTGCCCCTGTCCCAGCCGAAGCTGCCGCGCGGCGTGCGGTGCGCGGGGCGCGGATGTTCGGGCGGCGGAGGAAGTGGGGCGGTCGCCCAGTTGATGCCCGGGCCCTCGACGGCGATATTCATGGTGGTCTCGCGGGCAAGGCGTTCGGCTTTCGCGCGGTCGGGCGGCAAGCCGAGGTCGCGTATCATGTAGTCCGCGTAGGCGTCCATGTTTTTAAGAAAGCTGTCGCGCCGGTTGAAGCGGAACTGCGAGCCGAAATAGGCGCCTATGAGCAGGTTTACCAGGAGCGCCGTCGCCACGATGATCCCGAAGAGCCTGGTGAAGATGGAGAGCTTGAGCTTCATGCGCGCCCCCGTCAGGCCGTAAAGGCGTAGCCCGTGCCGCGCACGGTCTTGATGTAGCGCGGCTTCCGGGGATCGTCGCCCAGCTTCTGGCGCAGGCGGCTCACCAGCACGTCGATGGAGCGGTCGAACGAGTCGTCGTCGAGGCCCTTGAGGCGCTCGAAGATGAGGTCGCGCGAAAGCACCACGCCGCGGTTGCGCGTAAGGAGCGACAGGAGCGCGAACTCCATCGAGGTGAGCGCCACCTCGGCGCCGTCAAGGCTGACGTGGCGGCGGTCGAAGTCCACTTCGAGGTCGCCGGCGCGGAACACGCGCCCGGGCGCGTCTTTACGGCTGCGGCGCAGCACCGACTGCATGCGCGCCACGAGCTCGCGCGGCTCGAAGGGCTTGGGGAGATAATCGTCGGCGCCCATCTCCAGGCCCACCACGCTCCAGGCCCACCACGCGGTCGCTAAGCTCGCCGCGCGCGGTCAGCATGATGATGGGCACCGAGTGGGTCTTGCGGATCTCACGGCACAGGGTGAAACCGTCCGTCCCCGGGAGCATAACGTCGAGGATGATGATGTCCGGAAGCTCCCGGCCGATCTCATCGAGCCCCGCCTCAGGTGTCGTCGCGGTCCGAACGGCGAACTCGAATCGCGACAGGTACTCCGAGAGGAGCGCACAGAGCTTGCGGTCGTCATCGATGACGAGGACGGACGTCACGGGCTTACTCCTTCCAGCGCGCCCGATGCTCTTCCATGAGGGAGGCGAGCTTCGCGCGCTGCTCGGGTGTCAGCATGGTGTGGAACTCAACGATCTTGTCGACGATAAAGGGCCTCAGGCGCTTCATGGCGGCCTCGCGCGTGTCGAGGAGCCGGTTTACGGCGGCCTCGTCCAGTTTGTCGCTCTTAACCAGGGCGATCGCCTCGGTGCCGATCTTCGCGTGTGCGGCCTTTTCCTCTTTAAACTTCGCGAGGACCTCCACCTTGATGCCGTCCAGTTTCACCTTCTGCTCCTTCGTAAGGTCGAGCTTCGAAGAGATCTTTTTTACGGCCCAGTCGGCGCGTTTTTCGGGGCTCGGCCTGCAGCTTCCGCAGCCGGTCGCCACCAGCGCCGCAACGGCCACGGCGGCCGCCGCCAGGATCGCGTTTCTTTTTACGTTCATCGTACATTCCTCCTCTGTGGGTTGGTTTTGATACCCACAACATCGCGCGGCCGTGTAACGGGCTGATGTCCGATTGTAACGAAATGTTTCATTTTCGAATTTTTTTATTTCATGCCACGGGTCCTTTGTCAACGCGCAATTCGGTCCGGGCATGATGTGAAGGCACGTCAGGAACGAAGGGCAATGCGCATACGGGCAGGAGGGAAAATCGCGCACATTTGGTTCCATCGCCGGCAGCCCGGGGGGATGCATGATCTTTTCGTACGGCGATCCCATTGTGCCGATGTGCCACAGGGGTTTAAAGGCTGAGCTGCACGGGGCCACATCGTATCCCTACGGAAACGGATATGACGGATACGGCAACGAAAACGACGGATACGGAAACGGATGCGACGTATGGATCGCATACAGCCAATCCATACGTCATCGCGGCCCTCGGTCACTCCACCGGCAATCCGTTGATCCTTCTCGCCAGGTTCTTCGCGAAATTAGCGGTTCCCGCGTCCAGATCATTTACCGAAGCCACGGTTTCCTTGTGGGCGAACTCGGCCACTCCTTTCTCCACATCGATAATGCGCCCGTTTATGAATACCTTGTTTTTCCACACCTCGACGCTTCCCACGAGCATCTTCCTGGCGGAGAGAAGCCTTCCCATCTGAACGGCGCACGAGGTGTCCGTGCAGCCGGTCATGGAGAACGCCTGTTCCTTCAGGATCGCGTCCATGGCCGAGCGCTCGATGACCTGGAACTGCCCCGTGTTGATGAGCTCGGTGCGCAGCCATTCGCTCACCTTTCGCGCCTCCTGGTAGGAGACGCCATCGGCCTTGAAATCGATCACGGCGATGAGGCTTGCGCTGCCGCTCCTGATCACGGGTATGCTTTTTACGGCGGCCGCTTTAATCGATCCCCTGTCGGTGCCGAGCCGCTGGAGAAGCTTAATGCCATAGCTGGTCTGTCTTCTCAGGGCGGCATGGTCGAATCCGAAACCGAAATCGACCCGTGAATATGCCTCCAGGCCCACGATGGCGCGGTCGATATCGGCGCCCTTTTCGTAAAGAAACAGGACCGTCTGGGTGTGCCCGTTATAGGCGGCCCAGCCGAGGGAGGTGATACCGGCACACCCGACAAGGCACGGGGTGGACTCGGCCTCGATGGCGGCCCCTTTTTCAAGAAAGAGCTTTACGAGTTCGGTCCTGCCGCGTTCCGCGGCGATTATCAAAGCTGTTTTACCGTTCGGTCCGGAAGCTTCATTGATGTTGGCTCCCTGGTTGAGCAGCTCCAGTACGCCGTTTACATCGCCATCTCTTGTTTTCTGTTGAAGCGGCGATGTCGCGCAGCCTGAAATAATTACAACGGCCAGCAGAAGCGGTGAAATCAGCGCGGCCGCGTTTTTCCGCGCCACCGACAGACACCCGGATACTGCCATTCCTTTCCAATCCAGTCTCTTTTTCACGTCAGTCTCCTTGTTGTCTGTGCCATCAATCATGGTCATGGGATTTTCATGCAAACTATTCGGGTAATTCCGCTGATGGAAGAGAACGGGGGACGATAGGAAACGAGAAGTGTAAAAACCGGTTCCAGGCAGACCATAAAATATCTCCCGTACAGGGCGGAAACAGATTTTCCTGTACCGCCAGGAAGTCAATCATACCTTCATGGCAGTGATTCATTTAAATTATATAAAAATACTTCTTGATCTTTATATGAAAATAGATCTGATTGAGAAACTATTAATAGAATAATAAACTGTCAAGCTCTTATTTAAACATATATATCACTTTTGTGTGCCCGACTGGGCGGTCCTGAAGGTCCTTTGCGGGGGCATACTTATTATACCTGAATGAGAAAGACGGGCCGATGCTTTTACACGGCCTGCAGGGAATAAATCACTCAACCCTCAGTCTGTCGCGAGCTCCTGGTGATCGTCCCGATCCCGATTATCTCGAAATGCGCTACCAGCTCTTCCGCGCGGCCGGGTGGTGAGCTGACGTTCTTATTTAATTTTTCCGATCTGACCGAGAAGCGCCGGGATATCCTCGCGCACGGTTTTCCATACGATATCCGGATCGACGCTGAAATACCCGTGGGCGATCACGTTTCTCATGCCGATGATCGCCTGCCAGTCGATTTCGGGATGGCGTTCCCGTATGTCCGCCGGGATTTTACCGGCGGCCTCACCGATTATAAAGAGGTTGTGGATGACCGAATCGTAGGTCTTGGGGTCTCTGCGGAAAATGTCCTCATCCCGCTGGTATACGCCTGTATCCTGCCGATCGCTTCCTCGATGTCCGCGATATACAGTTTATAATCCCTCAATCCACGGGGCCGGGCATGCCTGGCCATGTTAAATGGTTGACGACCCTCGGGAGAGCCATACACTGAAACAGGAGGACGCCCGCAACGTCCTGAATTAATAAATATCGTTAAACATGTCATCCGATACAGTCAATAAACAATACGGGCGCTATTACGATGGTAGCGGCGCCGCCCTTCGTGTCGTGAAGGGCGCCCTCGAGGGCGCGCGCGCCGTACGCATCGCCACGGCCTACTTCGAGCCCTCCGGCTACCAGTGCCTCCGCGGATTGCCGGACGGCATAAGGAGCTATAAGAAAGCGCCGATAAAGAATCCGAACCTGTACATTCTCTTCTTTTATCGTAATCGTGCATACCCGGTGTTGTTCAACCAGAAAGACGACATCGTACTGGACAACGACCGGATGGACGAAATCATGAACCTCATCCGCTCGACCGCGGATGAGGAGACGTACCGCGCGTCGATGGATCCCGACGAAATGGACAGGTGGGTGGCCCGCTCGCGCAACACCTGGGCGGTGGTCAGGAAGGTCATGCCGGACGATATCGCCATCCTCTGCTGGATGGCGCTCTTACCGGGGTGAGTCCTTTCCTGCGGAAAATTCGAAACGGCCTGTTCTCCGTGCTGAAATAAATAGAGTTATTGCAAAACTCTGAGATACTCGGTTTCCACCGCCGCAGGCCGGGGAACAACACGCTTCACCGGTGATGAAACGAGTCTGATGACATAAAACGATTGAAATAAATTCGCACTATTGTTAAGTTCATGGTAGAGTTGTCGCAAAACTCGGAGATAATCGGCTTCCCTACGCCGCAGGCGGGGGGAACAGTGCACTTCACCGATTATGAATCAACTCTGGGATAGAAAGGGCAAGAGGAGTATCGCATGAAGGGATCCATCATTGAAGAGGCCGTTTCACTGCCGTTGGAAAAACGGGTCGAACTCGTCGATATACTGATCCAGAGTCTTAATCCAGCGGCCGATGAGCACGTTGATCGCCTCTGGATCAGAGAAGCCGCGAGACGATATAAGGACATTAAAAAAGGCACGGTTAAAGCGATTCCGGCCGGCGAGGTGCTTGAGGCGATGCACAGACGTCTCACGAAATGATGATCAGTTTCCATCCGGGTGCCGTCGAGGAGCTGAATGCCTCCGTGGATTACTACGAAAACCTGGCGGAGGGTCTCGGCGTGGAATTTGCTGACGAGGTGTTCAGCGGGATCGAGTTGATATCCCGCTATCCGGAAGCGTGGAGTGACTTGTCATGTGGTCTCAGGCGGTGCCTGATCAGCCGCTTTCCTTTTGGCCTGATCTATCGAAAAGACAATGATGAGATTTATATTCTCGCGATTATGCAGATGAATCGCGAGCCCGATTACTGGAAAAGCCGCCGATAGCCGTGTTTGATACGATGCGATGATACAACCTGGTGGGGGCCAGGCGTACCTGGCCCCCACCAGGGTCCACTAATACCAGTTAAGCACGTCCTCGGCAAATCCAAGGAAGCGGTCCACCTTCAGCGTCTTCCCGTCGTCGAGGATGACCTGCCCCGTGAAATAGCCGAAGACCTGGTGCTGGACCGATTTGATGATGCCCATGTTGACGGCGCTCGCGCGGTCCACCGCGGGCTCGAAGTCCATCTCGAAGCGCCCGTCGCTGGAGGTGAACTTCCACGGGGCCAGGTAGTTATTGGTGTCGATGTGAAAGCGCACCTCGGCCAGCTTGTGCGCCTTGTTCTTGTAAAATACAAGGTTCTCGGACGCGGGCGTGCGGTCGCTGAAGCCGTAGCCGATGTTCCAGCCGAAGGGCTGGCCCTTCAGCAAACCCGAGGCCGAGCCCCAGTACCAGCGGTTCTTGTAGGTCCAGTTGCCGCGCCCCCAGTCCAGGCCGCCGAAGGAGTCTCTGGGGTCGAATTTGTACTTCGTTTTGCCGATGGTAATCGTTCCCTTCGCGGGCATGCAGTTGATCTTCTGGTTCAGGTAGAAGGCCTTCCGGTTCTCCTTCCACGAGGTGGCGATGCACATGGTGTCCATTTTAGGGTCACGCTTGAGCACGATCTCACCCGAAAGCCCGACCTCGCCCCGGGGGCTCACGAAGCCCGGGCAGTCGAGCGTTATGATGCGCTCGTTCCCCTTGAGCCGGTACGATATGGCGAGCTTCTTGTCGCTGAAGCTCACATCGCCCTTCTCCGGTGTGGACGAGAAACCGGTCCTGCCCATGGGAAGGACGCTCATGGTGTCCACCTGGGTGGTGGTGCGGTTTTTCAAATCTATCCAGGCGATGGCGAAGAGCCCGGCGTAGCCCAGGTCGGACATCGTCACGCCGATGCCGTATCCCCCTTCGTGCGAGAGCACGTAGTAATAGTCCCATTCCTTCTTGCGGAACCAGGGCGCCTTTATCCGGTCGCGGTCGTACTTCCAGTGGAGCCGGCGCGCCCAGCCCTCTTCGATGATATGCCCGTTGTCGTCGAGGAGCTCGACGGGTTTCGTCACTTCGTGCTGTGCCATGCCTGCCTCCCGTGGGTGTCGTTTACCTTAAGTCTGCGGTAAAATACGCGGCAGTCAATCATTATTCGGCCGCGGTCCGGTTTGAACGCGGGGCACCGTTACCCCGCCTTTTACATGTCGATCCCCGTATAGCGCCTGAGTGCGAGGCCGATGAGAAAGCTCACCAGCGACACGCCGCCGGAGAGGAGCGCCATCTCGGCGAAGCGCACGCGGAAGGATTCGTCCTTCACCACGGAGTAGTAGTAGTTGAAGAGCGCGATGATGGCAAGCGCGCAGACGAACATGATGCCGAGCGAGAGATAGCGGTTGTCCAGCACAAGGTAGGGCGCGACCAGCACGGCCACCGTGAGGATGTAGGCGATACCGGTATAGACCGAGGCCTTTACGGCGCTGTTTCCGCTCGCCTCCGCCTTGGTGGAGAGGTACTCCGACGCGGCCATCGAGAGCGCCGCCGAGATGCCGGTGATCAGGCCGATGATGCCGATGAGCCGCGTGCTCGAAAGCGCGAAGCTAAACCCCACCAGCGCCCCGGCAAGCTCCACCAGCGCGTCGTTGAGCCCCAGCACCACGGAGCCCATGTAGCTCAGTTTTTCCTCTTGCAGCAGGCCGATGAGTTTGTACTCGTGCTTCTTTTCGTCCTCGGCGATGGCGGCCACGTCGGGGTATTTCTTCCGGTACCTGGAATACTGCGCGATTGCGCGGGTCTCGCCGCGCTCG
Organism: Spirochaetota bacterium; assembly: GCA_025457965.1. GTDB lineage: Bacteria > Spirochaetota > UBA4802 > UBA4802 > UBA5368 > MVZN01. The sequence continues at coordinate 13,331 of JALOTJ010000104.1, forward strand.
AGGAGCTTGAGCGCGAACGTGGGCCCCAGTATCCTCGCGGCGAGGATGATCGTGAGGACGGCGACGCGCCCCGGGCGCACATCTGTTCCGGTATAGGCTTTCAACAGCGCGTAATGGCGTTTCTCCTCCTTCGCGAGCTGAAGCAGGACCCTCGCGTTTTTGTCCCCGGTCTTCGGTTTTATGAGCCTGGAATAGATGATGACCGCCTCGGCCTCGGAGCGCTGCATGGCAAGGAAATCCTTCATCTCGGAGGCTGTTATCTTCTTTCGGGCGCGCTGTTTCATGGTGATTCCTCGTGTTTCATTCGCTTGAGTAAGAGAATTATTTCATTTCCCCTTCGGGTAGGACGGCGCGAGGGAGATGACGAGCTGTCCGCCTGAATAGAGTATTGGTCCGAAGAGCATGGGCATTATCCTGGCGTAGCTGTGGAGGGCGAACTCGACATCCCCGAGGTAGAGCATGAGCGTGCCGACGGTCAGAAGCGCCGCCTGCGTACGGCCGAGCGCGCTGCCGAAGAGCGTCGAAGCCGCCCGCGTAACCACGAAGGGGAGCACCAGCCCGTAGATGAGGCCGGGTATGAGCATGTCGCCGAGGAAGGGCTTCAGGTACGACATCAGCGCGCCGTAGACGACGAGCGCAACGGCCCCCACGTAGAGGTCCTGCTTCCGGAAGCCGCTGATGATCGTAAAGCCGACCGCGTAGGTCAGGTAGGCGACAACGGCGATGACGAGCCCGCGCATCACCACGAAGGGATCGGTCATGTCGATGTTAAGGAAGTCGCCGAGGAGCGCGATGGCGAGCCCGGCGGCCACGAACGCGGTCAGGCGGCGGTTGACGCCGCTCCGGCGAAGCGAGAGAAGGGCCGTCGCGATACAGAGGATCGTAATGAGCGGCTGGACGACCATGACGGTCGCGACGTCGTTGGTCCAACGCGCCTGCCAGTAGATTGCGATACCGATCAGCGCGAACGGAACGGGAATGAGATGGGCTCCCATGGAGGTCCTCCATGCGGCAAAGGATTGGGCCCCCGCGGGGCCCGTCAGCTTCTAATGAAGCAGGATGTTACCGGATTGCAAGAAGATTATTATACGGGTGCGATGCGTCGTATCCGGAGGATGCCTGGAATACCCATGGCTTCGGGCCTATTCCGCCATGTGCCGCTTGATCAGGAGCCGAGGTCCATGCTGGTGGACAGACGGGGTACACTCCTCGGGGAAGCCGTGCGGTGCGGAGTAGTCTTTCAGCATGTAGCCGAGTTGTGCCCTGCTGTTCACTACGAACTTGTTGAAGATGCTGGTGACATGGGTTTTCACCGTACGTTCGGCCATCCCCAGCGCGGTTCCAATCTCCGCGTTGGACCTGCCGGCCAGCAGGTGCTGGATGACCTCCATCTCGCGCTCGGTTAGCCTGTGACGCGATTTGAGAGCTCCCAGGCCCTCTACCCTGCGTCCGATAACCATCATGCCGAGCAGGTCGCCGAACCCGTCGGTGACGCGGGAGATCCTGATATCGTGGAAGGCGGTGCCGTGGTCGGAATTCAGAAACCGCACCCTGCCGACGACACGGTCCTTTCCTCCGGCAAGCACATCCGCGAGTACCCCTTCGGCCCACCGCCTCTCGGCAACCATCTCCGCGAACGGGCGCCCCCTCAGGCCGTTCGGCGATGTGCCGAGCGTCGCACCCGCCGCGCGGTTCGCCATCGTTACCCTGCCTTCCATGTCCAGGAGCAGGAGCGGCTCCTCGATACAGGCGACGATCTCCTCGCTGAGCTCTGCACTGGTGATTAAAAGCAGCCTGTAGCGCACGATGGCCCAGGCTATGCCGGAGGTCCAGACGAGGAATATGATCGGCGCGAGTCCCCGCGAGCGGTAAAGCCCGAGAACAGGCAGGAGTTCCGCCTCCAGCAGCCCGAGGAGCAGGGTGATCGCGAGGGTGATAAGCATGGTGCGCGCCTGGAGCTTTTCCCTTGTGGAGCCGGCGGTTCGCCGCCATCGGAGCAGAAGCAGCGCGACCCCGAGGAAACAGAAAAAGAAATAGGCCATGTACAGGCAGTAGAGCCATGTGCCGGTGTTAAAGGTGAACGTCCAGAACTCGCCGTGCCGCTCGATAAGCTGTATGGATGCGGCGTCGGTGATAAACCCGGCCACGATGACGGCCGCCGGCAGATACAGCGCGGGCAGCAGCAGTGCGCGCCTGCGGGCCGCTCCGGTGAATTCCAGAAAAAAATGCAGGGTGAGGGGATAGTAGGCGATGTAGAAGGGGGATCCGGCACGATACCATGCCATGAAGGTGTCGTGGTCGGGGGCTGAAAAAAGAATAATGCCGATGAAGCACCACACCGCCTGCATTAAGGCCATGCCGAAAAAAAGCGCGCGCAGGCGGGAGCGGGGATCGTTCGACCAGACGTATATGCCAAGCAGCAGGTTCGCGATGCCGGCGAGCGCGGCGATCAGAGACAGTGTATTTATCATTATGGCGACTCATCGCGCCCGCCGGACTGCCGACAGAAGGCGGATACGCAAGTATGCTTTAAAATCCGACTAATGTCAATACCATGACGGCACAATTTTCCGCCGTATAAAATGGCCTTTTCGCCGAAAAACGGCCATCTAGTACTTTCGTACGATGCGCGGCGATGCCGTAGCGGTTATTCTTGCCGTGGAAAAAGGAAGCCGGGAGCAGCCGTACCCGGAGGCAGTGGGACTGGAGGTTGTCGTCATTATGAGAATATTCAGCCGATGTGCCCTCGCGTTGCTGTGCGGTGCGGCCGTTTTCATGGCGGTGGGCATCGCCGAGGCGAAAATGCAGGTTGCGGTGCTTGACCTCCAGCCAAAGGGGGTCTCGAAGATCGTTGCGGGCTGTGTCGGCGACATGCTGCGCGCCGACCTGGTGGATGTGGGCGTCTTCACGGTCGTGGAGCGGGGCCAGATGAACGAGATTTTAAAGGAGCAGGGCTTTCAGATGACCGGCTGCACCGACAGCGCCTGCGCCGTGCAGGTGGGAAAGCTCCTTTCGGCCAACAAGATTCTGGTAGGCGAGGTCACCCGGCTGGGGAAATCCATCGTCATCACCGTGCGCATCGTGGATGTTGAGAAGGGCGTGGCCGATTTCGCTGCGAAGGAGGCCGCGGCCGACGAGGACGCGCTTGAAGAGGCATCGCGCAAACTAAGCAAAAAGCTCATCGAGCGCATCAGCGGGAAGACAACGGCGGAGCTCTTACGGGAAAGGGAGCCTAAGACCATGACCGGGTATTATCTGCGTAGTATCGTACCGGGTTGGGGGCAGATGTACGCCGGGCGCACCTGGAAAGGCCTTGGCTTTATGGGGGCCTTCGCCCTCTCGGCGGCCTTCTCGACCTACGCGGTACTGGATTACGGCAAGAAGAAGAAAGAATATGATGATCTGCCTTACGGATCCCCTCAG